>NZ_LYVQ01000145.1 GCF_001984095.1 Pelomonas sp. KK5 | reverse complement strand
GAGAACCGCCGCGCCGTCTACGAACTGCTGCTGGAGCCCTGGCTGACCCTGGCGCAGCGCACCAGCGACCTCCAACCCCTCGCCTAGCGGCAATGAGAGCACAACCGCTTGCGCGTCTTCGAGGACAAGCGCTACGACTATGACCCTCTGGGCCGACTCGTTCTCAAGCGCAGCGGCAGGCACACCGAGCAGCGCTTCGAGTGGAACGCCGAGCATCAGCTGGTTGCCGTGCACAGTGAGCGCAACGGGGTTCGGCAGGCAGTGAGCTTCAGCTACGACGCGCTGGGGCGGCGCATCGAGAAGCGCAACGGCAGCTTCGGTGCCACGCAGTTCGTCTGGGACGGTTTGCGATTGCTGCAGGAACTTCAGGGCTCACGGGTCACGACGCTGGTCTACGAGAGCGCGCACAGCTGCGGGAGCGCCGGAAGAACTCACCGACGAGGACGGCCACGTGACCTGGCGAGGACGCTACAAAACCTGGGGCAACCTGGCCTTGCAGGAACAACCCCAAGCGCCGGATGATCGCTTCGCCCAGCCGAAGCTGGAGCACCAGCCGATCAGGTTTCAGGGGCAGTATGCCGAAAACAAGAAGCCCGAAAACTAGATATTCTCGCGCTTGGTTTACGCGAAACAAGCTCAAATATACATCCCTCTTCGAAGGCACAACAAAGGCAACAAACAGACACCACGAGAACTTGAGACTCAGAGGCCACAGTGCATTCCATGGCGGAAGGCTACCACCCGGCAACAAGTGCCTTCACTGAGTAAAAAATATGAAAATGTCGGCTACGTGCGATGCATACAACTATGTAAATCAGTTATACAAAGAACTTGAATCGATATACAGTGAAATTGAACTAAAATTTCCATCCGACGCTGAAATATCCACGATCTTCCGATTGCTACGGAAAACTATAGAACGCAAGACAAGAACGACTTTCACGAAGGCGGATTTGGTTCTTGGAATTGATTTTTTCGTTTATCACGAAGACTATTATGGTCACGCGAAGTGTGAGCAGCGACATATGCTAAGCAAGGACTACCCACCAGTTCTTTATGCTGCAGTGGAAAAATACAAAGAACAACTCGGGGTTGACGACGTTCAATCCTTTGTTAGCACCTTTGAAGCAGGATTACACAGGATTGGATGGCGGAAAGAGGACTGGGAAGTCGCCATGGAAGCCGCGGGCATGTGATCGTTATCACAGCATTCACGATCAGGCAGACTCACGCATCCCGCGCGCCGCCGGTCATCCATCAATCCATCATTAAGTGGTAGGCCGTGCAGGACTTGAACCTGCGACCAAAGGATTCCGGTTTGTGCCTGTTTCCAGACTCCCTGGACTATGCCTTCGCCATGCGCATTGCTGCGTTTAGACGGGCGCCGTCTAGTCTCTACACCTTCCCCGATGCGTAGCCATCAGGGCTTGGCTCGGCATTGCCTTGCGCCCTTGCGGGCCGTCAGGTTTCACCGAATTTGACGCCATTCACGCGGGCACTTTCGCCGCCCGGTGCACAACTTGAAAAGCTATGAGTCCTCTGCTCTGACCAACTGAGCTAACGGCCCACTGATGCATGAAGGCCGCGATTGTATAGGCGCTATTTCTGCGACAACGCCTGGCTGATCATCCTCGACGTGATGTCCACGATCTGGATCATCCGGTCATAGGCCATCCGCGTGGGTCCGATCACGCCCAGCGTGCCGACGACCTGGCCGTCCACCTCATAGGGCGCGGACACCACCGACAGCTCCTCGAAGGGCACGACCTGGCTCTCCCCGCCGATGTAGATGCGCACGCCTTCCGCCCGGCTGGACACATCCAGCAGCCGCATCAGCTGCGTCTTCTGCTCGAACATGTCGAAGAGGCGACGCAGGCTGCCCATGTCGTTGCTGAAGTCCTGCACCGTCAGCAGGTTGCGCTCGCCGGAGATGACGACGCGCTCCTGCTCGTCCACCATCGCCTCGGTGCCGGCCTGCACGGCCGCGCTCATCAGCGTGGCGATCTCGCTGCGCAGCTGATCCACCTCGCCCTTGAGCCGCTCGCGCACGCCCTCCAGGCTCAGGCCGGCATAGTGGGCGTTGAGCCGGTTGCTGGCCTCGGCCAGCTCGCCCTGGCTGAAGTCCTGGGCGGTGAAGATCACGCGGTTCTGCACGTCGCCGTCCGGCGCCACCATGATCACCAGCACCCGGCGTTCGCCCAGGCGCAGGAATTCGATATGGTGGAACACGCTGGGCTTGCGCGGCGCGGTGACCACGCCGACGAAGCTGGACAGGTTGGACAGCAGGTGCGCGGCGCTGGCGATCACGCGCTGCGGCTGGTCGGGCTGCAGCTGCGCCTCCAGCGGCCGCGCGTCGGCGCCGATGATGCTGCCCGCCTTGGCGGTCAGCATCGTGTCCACGAAGAGGCGGTAGCCGCGCGCCGTGGGGATGCGGCCGGCGCTGGTGTGCGGGCTGGCGATCAGGCCCAGCTCTTCCAGGTCGGCCATCACGTTGCGGATCGTGGCCGGGCTCAGCTCCAGGCCCGAGGCCTTGGACAGCGTGCGCGAGCCGACCGGCTGGCCGTCCGCGATGTAGCGTTCGACCAGGGTCTTCAGCAGTGATCTAGAGCGCTCGTCCAGCATGGTTTTCATTGTAGTTGGCGCGCCTCCCACGCCCGGGACCGTCATAGTGCTGTGGTGTAATTCTTGCCATGGCCAAGCGCTTTGAACATGTGGCAATCGTCGGCAAGCACCAGGCGCGGGGCATACGGCCGATTCTGGATGAAATCGCCGACTTCCTGATGGGCCTCGGCCTGGAAGTCTCGCTGGAGCGCGAGACCGCGCTGAACACCGGCATCACCCGCTTCGAGGCGCTGTCCAACGAGGAGCTGGGCGCCCAGTGCGACCTGGCCATCGTCGTCGGCGGCGACGGCACGATGCTCGGCTTCGCCCGCGAGATGGCCCGCCACGGCATCCCGCTGGTGGGCATCAACCAGGGCCGGCTGGGCTTCATCACCGACATCTCGGTGGACCACTTCCGCGAGGCGCTGGCGCCCATCCTGGCCGGCGACTACGAGCGCGAGCACCGCGCGATGCTGGAGGGCGCCGTCTGGCGCGACGGCGACAGCATCTTCGAGGGCCAGGCACTGAACGACGTGGTCGTCAGCCGCGGCGCCACCGCCGGCATGGTGGAGATCAAGGTGGACGTGGGCGACGAGTTCGTCGCCAACCTGCGGGCCGACGGTGTCATCGTCGCCTCGCCCACCGGCTCCACCGCCTATTCGCTGTCGGCCGGCGGCCCGATCCTGCATCCGAGCATCGCCGGCTGGCTGCTGGTGCCGATCGCGTCCCACGCGCTGTCCAACCGGCCCATCGTGCTGCCCGACCACGGCGAGGTGCGGCTGCAGATCGTGGCCGGCCGGGACGCCAGCGTCAATTTCGACATGCAGAGCCTGGCCAGCCTGCTGCATGGCGACCTGATCACCGTGCGCCGCTCGGCGCACAAGGTCTGCTTCCTGCACCCGAAGGGCTGGAGCTATTACGCCACGCTGCGCCGCAAGCTGCGCTGGTACGAAGGAGTAAGCTGAAACATGAGCCCCCACGCTCGCGGCTTCGCCGCTTCACTGCCCCCCGAGGGGGCGCAGCCCCCCCTTGGGGCGGCCCGGCGGGAGGCCTCATGCTGCGGCGCCTGAGCCTGAAGGATTTCGTCATCGTCCCCGAGCTGGAGCTGGACTTCGGCCCGGGCTTCGCCGTGCTGACCGGCGAGACCGGCGCCGGCAAGTCCATCCTGATCGACGCGCTGCAGCTCGCGCTGGGCAGCCGCGGCGATGCCGGCGTGGTGCGCGAGGGCGCGGCCCGCGCCGACATCACCGCCGAGTTCGACACCCCGCCCGCGCTGGCTGCCTGGCTCGACGAGGCCGGCTTCGAGAGCAGCGACACAGACACCCTGCTGCTGCGCCGCGCGATCGACGCCCAAGGCAAGAGCCGCGCCTGGATCAACGGCAGCCCGGCCACCGTCGCCCAGCTGCGCGAGACGGCCGACAGCCTGCTCGACATCCACGGCCAGCACGCCTGGCAAGGCCTGACCCGCGCGCCCGCCGTGCGTGCGCTGCTGGACGCCTACGCGGGCATCGAAGGCACCGCTGTTTCTGGCCGTTATGTCGCCTGGAAGCAGGCGAGCGAACGGCTCGCCGCGGCCGAGAGCCGCTCCGGCGAGCTGCTGCGGGAGCGCGAGCGCCTGGCCTGGCAGATCGGCGAGATCGAGCGCCTCGCGCCGGCCGAGGACGAATGGGACGAGCTCAACGCCGAGCACCAGCGCCTCTCGCACGGCCAGTCGCTGCTGGACGCGGCGCGCATCGCGCTGGACGCGCTGTCCGAGGCCGAGCCCAGCGCCGAATCGCAGACCGCCTCCGCGCTGGATCAACTCGAGAAAGTGCTCGATTTCGACGGCGAGCTGCAGTCCACCGTCGACACGCTGCGCGCCGTCCAGGCCCAGCTGCACGACGCCACGCACACGCTAACCGCCTACCTCAACGGCACCGAGCTGGACCCCGAGCGCATGCAGGAGCTGGACGAGCGCGTCTCCGCCTGGATGACGCTGGCCCGCCGCTACCGCCGCCCGCCGGCCGAGCTGCCGGCGCTGCTGCGCCAGTGGAAGGACGAGCTGCAGCAGCTCGACGCCGCCACCGACCTCGACGCGCTGCAGCAAGACCTGACCCTCGCCCGCCAGGCCTACGACAAGGAAGCCAGGCGCGTCGGCGAACTGCGCGCGAAGGCGGCACCGAAGCTGGCTGCCGCCGTCACCGCGGCGATGCAGCAACTGGGCATGGCTGGCGGCGCCTTCGACGTGGCGCTGCTGCCGCAGGACGAGCCGCAGAGCTTCGGCCGCGAGTCGGCCGAGTTCCTCGTGGCCGGCCATGCCGGCAGCACACCGCGCCCGCTGGCCAAGGTGGCCTCCGGCGGCGAGCTCTCGCGCATCGCGCTGGCCATCGCCGTCACCACCTGCCAGCTGGAGCAGGACGGTGGCGCGGGCACGCTGATCTTCGACGAGATCGACGCCGGCGTCGGCGGCGCCGTCGCCGAGACGGTGGGCCGGCTGATGAAGCAGCTGGGCCGCGACCGCCAGGTGCTCGCCGTCACCCACCTGCCGCAGGTAGCCGCCTGCGCGGACCAGCACCTCGTGGTGGCGAAGGCGCTGCGCGAGGGCAAGACCAGCTCCGAGGTACGACCGGTGGCCGGCGAGACCCGCGTCGCCGAGATCGCCCGCATGCTGGGCGGCGAGCGCCTCTCGTCCACCAGCATTGCCCATGCCCAGGAGATGCTGGACCTGTCCGCCAAAGGCACCGCGCCCGCCAAGCCGAACAACAAGGCCAAGTCATGAGCAGCGCCCCCCAGCAAGCCGAACTCGTCCTCGTCACTGGCATGGCCGGCGGCGGCAAGTCGCTGGCCATGCATGCGCTGGAGGACGCCGGTTTCTTCTGCGTGGACAACCTGCCCGCCGAGCTGCTGATGGACTTCCTGGGTCTGGAGCGCCAGGGCAGCGGCCGCCGCGTCGCCATCGCGATGGACGTGCGCAGCCCCAACTCGCTGCCGCTGCTGGCCCCGCTGATCAAGCAGCTGCGCGCGGACGGCGTCAACGTGCGCTCGGTCTTCCTCGATGCCAATGACGGCGCGCTGATGCGCCGCTTCTCCGAGACCCGCCGCCCGCACCCGCTGCGCCAGGACTCGGCCGGCGACGGCGACGAGGCCCACCGCGCGCTGCAGGAAGCCATCGCGCTGGAGCGCAGCATGCTGGCCGACGTGCGCGAGGACTCCACCGTGCTGGACACCAGCCAGCTGCGCCCCGCCCAGCTGCGCGCCTGGGTGCGCGATCTGGTCACCGTGCGCGGCGACTCGCTGACGCTGGTGTTCGAGTCATTCGCCTTCAAGCATGGCGTACCCAGCGACGCGGATTTCGTCTTCGACGTGCGCGTGCTGCCCAACCCGTACTACGACCGCGAGCTGCGCCCGCTGACCGGCCGCGATGCGCCGGTGGCGGCCTACCTGGCGGCCCAGCCGGAGGTGGGCCTGATGATGGGCCAGATCGCCGGCTTCATGCAGCGCTGGCTGCCCAACTTCGCCGCCGACCAGCGTAGCTACCTGACGGTGGCCATCGGCTGCACCGGCGGCCAGCACCGCTCGGTCTACCTGGTGGAGATGCTGGCCAGCCAGTTCGCCCACCACGGGCAGGTGCTGGTGAGGCACCGCGAGCTGGACGCGCGGATGAGGGCTTAGGTCTGGCTGATCAGGTCTGCGATGCCTGCTGGCCGTCCTCGGACGCCAGCAGCGCCAGGAAGGCCGCCGAGCCCACCGGGCCCGCCAGCACGAAGGCGATCATCCAGGGGAAGATGCCCCGGCCGGTGCGCTTGAGCACCACGCCCATGAAGGTCCAGTGCGCGACGATCGAGCAGCCCAGCCCGATGCCTAGCAGGGCCATCCGCGCCGGCGCGACCTCCTCGGCGTTGGCCGCCGAGATCAGGAACCAGAGGCAGCAGGCAGCCACCGCCAGCGCGACCAGCGCGGACTCGACGGCATTCTTGACGGCGGGTTTCATCATGATGGCGGATCCGTTCAGCTAATCAGTTTCTTCAGCGGAGCCGGCAGCGCGTATTCGGCCAGGCGCTCGCGAGCCACCCATTCTCCCCCAGGCGGCTCGCCTGTGGCGACAGTCACGGCGCGGCGGGTATGCAGCACCCAGTCGAAATGGGTCAGCGCATGCTCGATGCGGGGCATCGGCTCCAGCGCCGCGCCGCCGGCGGCCTCCTGCAGCGCCGCCTCGTCCTCGTACATCGGCAGTGTCCACAGGCCGGCCCACACGCCGGTGTCCGGCCGCTGCTGCAGCAGCACCCGGCCCTCGCGCTCCAGCCACAGCCACCAGTTCTCGCGGTAGCCGCGCTTGAGCTTCTTCGTCTTGACCGGAAACACCGTCGGGTCGCCCTGCGCGCGGCCACGGCACAGATCGGACGCCGGGCACAGCAGGCACTGCGGCGAGCGCGCGGTGCAGATCGTCGCGCCGAGATCCATGATGCCCTGCGTGTAGGCCTCGATGCCGCTGGCCGGCAGCAGCTCGGAGGCCAGCTGCCAGAGCTTCTTCTCCTGCGCGGCGGAGGCCATGTCGCCGCCGAAGGCCAGCAGCCGGGTCAGCACCCGCTTCACATTGCCGTCGAGGATCGCCACGCGCTCGCCGAAGCAGAAGGCGGCGATGGCCGCCGCCGTCGAGCGGCCGATGCCAGGCAGTTCCTGCAGCTCCGCCGCCGAGCGCGGGAACTCGCCGCCATGGCGCTCGGCCACCGCGCGGGCGCAGGCATGCAGGTTGCGCGCCCGGCTGTAATAGCCCAGGCCCGCCCACAGCGCCAGCACCTCGTCCAGCGGCGCCGCGGCCAGCGCCAGCACGGTCGGGAAGCGGGCCAGGAAGCGCTCGTAGTAGGCCAGCACCGTCGTCACCTGCGTCTGCTGCAGCATGATCTCCGACAGCCACACGCGGTAGGGATCGCGGGTGTTCTGCCAGGGCAGCGCATGGCGGCCGTGGCGGCGTTGCCAGGCCACCAGCAGCGGGCCGAAGTCCAGCGGCAGCGGCGCGTCCACGTAACTCGTTACTTCTTTTGACATGAGGGGCAGAAAAACGTCGAGCGCTGGCCCTGGGCGATGCGGCGGATCGGCGTGCCGCAGGTGAAGCAGGGCTCGCCCTCGCGACCATAGACCTGCGCCTGCATCTGGAAGCTGCCGGCCACGCCATGGGCGTCGCGGAAGTCGCGCAGCGTCGTGCCGCCGGCTTCCAGCGCGCGGGCCAGCACGCCGCGCACCGCGTTCGCCAGCCGCTCGGCGCGCGGGCGGCTCAGCTTGCGCGCGGGCAGGCGCGGGTCGATGCCCGCAAGGAACAGCGCCTCGCAGGCGTAGATATTGCCGGCGCCGACGACGATGTCCCCGGCCAGCAGGGCCAGCTTCACCGCCACGCTGCGCCCGCGCAGGCCGGCATGCAGATGCGCGCCGTCGAAGCGCGGATCGAAGGGTTCCATGCCGAGGCCGGCGAGCAGCTTGACCGCCGGTTCGACATGCAGCGAATCGGACCAGACCACCGCGCCGAAGCGCCGCGGATCGTGCAGGCGCAGCAGGCCGCGATCGGTCAGCAGGTCGAAGTGGTCGTGCACGCCGGGCTCGGGAATGTGCGCCGTAAAGGCCAGCGAACCGGACATGCCGAGGTGCAGCAGCAGCCCGCCGCCGCCCTGCCCGGCCAGCGACAAGGGCAGCCACAAATATTTACCTCGTCGCTGTGCCGCGCCGACGCGCGCGCCGACCAGGCTCTGCGGCTCGCGGCCCAGCGGCCAGCGCAGCGGCTTGCCCAGTCTCGCCTGCATCACCGTGGCACCTTCGATCGCTTCGGCAAAGCTGCGGCGCGTGACTTCGACTTCCGGGAGTTCGGGCATCCGCGAATCATATCGGGGCAGAATGGCCGTCCGCCTGCGCAAGAACGCAGACTGCGCCGGCGGACCCGTGTTCATCAGGAGCATCTCTCCATGCCCGTTACGTTCCGTAGGCGCAAGCCGTTATGCGTCACGCTTGCCGCCGCCCTGGTGGCTCTGTCGACGGCGGGCGCGCAGGCCGCCACCGCGCCGGCCGCACCCAAGCTGCCCGACGATCCGCCCACCCATTCCGCGCTGGACGCGCCGCTGTTCTACCAGCTGCTGGTCGGTGAGATGGAGCTCCGCAGCGGCCAGGCTGGCGTGGCCTACCAGGTGCTGCTCGACGCGGCGCGGCGCACGCAGGACGAGGAACTGTTCAAGCGGGTCGTCAACATCGCGCTGCAGGCCCGCGCCGGCGAGCAGGCCCTGTCCGCCGCGCGTGCCTGGGCCGATGCGATTCCAGCGTCCGTGCCGGCGCGGCAGATGGTCGTGCAGTTGCTGGCCCTGCTGAACCGGCCGGCCGAGGTCGCCACGCCGCTGCGCGAGCTGATCGCGCTGACGCCGCCCGACGAACGCCCCGCGCTGTTCGCCGCCCTGCCCCGCACCTTCCAGCGCACCACCGAGCCGCAAAAGGTCTACCTGACGCTGGAGCCCATCCTGGCCACCGCCGCCAAGGAGCCGCAGACGCGCGAGATGGCCCTGGTGGCGCAGGCCCGCCTGGCCCAGGCCGCCGGCGAAACCGCCAAGGCGCTGTCGATCACCCGCGACCTGGCCGCCACTTCGCCGCAACTCGACGACACGATGCAGCTGGCGCTCGACCTGATGCCGGCCGAGCCGAGCGCCGAGGCGCTGATCACCGCCCGGCTGAAGGCCCAGCCCGACAACCACTCGCTGCGCCTGGCCTACGGCCGCGCGCTGGCCCGCGCGCAGCGCGCCGAGGAATCGGCCCGCGAGTTCCGCAGCGTCACCGAGAAGGCGCCCGACAACGCGCCGGCCTGGTTCGCGCTGGGCACCCTGGAGCTGGACCTGCGCCACGCCGAAGCCGCCGAGCGCGCGCTGGGCGAATACCTGAAGCGCCTGCCCGCGCCGGGCAGCGCCGAGGGCGACACCCAGCTGATCGGCGAAGCCCGCCAGCAGACCTGGCTGATGCTCTCGCAGGCGGCCGAGATGCGCGGCGACATGAAGGGCGCCGAGGCCTGGCTGCAGAAGGTGGACCGCCCGGAACGCAAGGTCGAGACCCTGTACCGCCGCGCCTCGCTGCTGGCCCGCCAGGGCAAGCTGGAGCAGGGCCGCAAGCTGCTGCAGGCCCAGGCCGGCGACAGCAACGACGACGCCCGCGCCAAGTTCCTGGCCGAATCGCAGCTGCTGCGCGACGCCAAGCAGTGGCAGGCGGCGCACGACGTGCTCAAGCGCGCCAACGAGCGCTTCCCCGACGACCCGGACCTGCTCTACGAGCAGTCGATGATGGCCGAGAAGCTGGGCGCCATCGAGCCGATGGAGACGCTGCTGAAGAAGGTCATCGAGATCAAGCCCGACTACGCCAACGCCTACAACGCGCTGGGCTACTCGCTGGCCGATCGCGGCGTGCGGCTGGAAGAGTCGCGCACGCTGATCGCCAAGGCGCTGAGCTACGCGCCGGGCGAGCCCTTCTTCGTCGACAGCATGGGCTGGGTCGAATTCAAGCTGGGCAACCGCACCGAGGCGCTGCGCCTGCTGCGCGAGGCCTACAAGGCAAGACCTGACACCGAGATCGCCGCCCACCTGGGCGAGGTGCTGTGGGTCACCGGCGAGCAGGACGAGGCGCGGCGCGTCTGGCAGGAAGGCGCCAAGCGCGAGCCGAAGAACGAGGCGCTGCAGGAGACCATGACCCGACTGAAGGTCAAGCCATGACACGCATCGCTGCCCTGTTCGCGGCGCTGCTGCTTGCCGGCTGCGCCAGCCTGAAGCACGAGGCCGCGCCGGTCGGCGACGGCGACCTGCACCTCAGCGGCCGGCTCAGCGTGGTCGTTGCCGGCCAGGCCGGCGGCCGGGCCAGTGGAGGTAACGGTGCATTCGAGCTGACCGGCCAGCCCAAGGCCGGCCAGCTCGAACTGGCCACGCCGCTGGGCAGCCTGGTGGCGCGCGCGATCTGGCGCGACGGCGACGTGCGGCTGCAGACGCCCGAGGACGAGCGCCGCTACCAGGACCTGGACGCGCTGACCCGCGAGATGCTGGGCGAGGCCATCCCCGTGGCCGCGCTGTTCGACTGGCTGCAGGGCCGGCCCTGGCCCCAGGCCGCCACCACGCCGGCCGAGGGCGGCTTCGAGCAGCTCGGCTGGCGCATCGACCTGTCCCGTTTCGGCGAAGGCCTGATCGTGGCCACGCGCCGGGCCGAGCCCGCGGTGACCCTCAAGGCCCGCATCGACGGCAAATCCTGAATGCAAGCGCTCTACGACGTCCCGGCCCCGGCCAAGCTCAACCTGTTCCTGCACGTCATCGGCAAGCGGCCGGACGGCTATCACCTGCTCGAATCGATCTTCGCGCTGATCGACTGGGCCGACACCTTGCACTTCGAGCGCCGGGGCGACGGCCTGCTGCAGCGCCACGACAGCGAAGGCGCCAATCTCCCGCCCGACGACCTCTGCCTGCGCGCCGCCCGCGCCCTGCAGCAGGCCAGCGGCTGCGGCTTCGGCGCGGACATCCACATCGACAAGCGCCTGCCCGCCGGCGCCGGCATGGGCGGTGGATCGTCCGATGCGGCCTCCACGCTGCTCGCCCTGAACCGCCTATGGGGCCTGGACTGGTCTTTACAAAAATTAAAAGAACTCGGTTTGAGCCTGGGCGCGGACGTGCCCTTCTTCCTCGGCGGAACGCACGCGTTTGTAGAAGGCATCGGGGAAATCCTGCATCCGGTCACTCTGCCGGAGCAGCGCTTCGCGGTCGTCAAACCCGCCGCCAGCATCGCCACCAAGGAAATTTTTTCCAGCTCCCTCTTGGCAATGTCCAAATCCGTGGCTATAGTAGCGGGCTTTCCTGCACACAACAGCAGCGAGAACAAAACGGTAGACGTAACGCGATATCTGGACGGTTTCGGCAAGAACGACTTGCAGAAGGCGGCAGAAGCAGCAAGCGACGACGTGGTTCAAGCGCTCGAGTTACTGGAGACGAAGTTCGGCAATAGCCGAATGACCGGATCAGGTAGCGCGGTATTTGCAAGAGTTGTGCAGGAGAATGGCAAGTCCGACCCAGCCATGGCGACAATGCTGCAGGAAGCGATTCCGGCAGGATGGCAAGGAAGGATCTGCCGCAGTCTGGAGCACCATCCTCTCAAGGGCTGGGCAAGAGACTGACGAAATACAGATCATTGGTCGCAGCAGCAATGCTGGGTCCTGTGTAGGGGAGTCGCCAAGTTGGTTAAGGCATCGGATTTTGATTCCGACATGCGAGGGTTCGAGTCCTTCCTCCCCTGCCACAACATACAAGAGCCCGCTAAGAGAACCATCTAGCGGGCTTTTTTTCTGACAAGGATGGCCGCCGTGCTGCTCAATACCGTTCTCTTCACCGGCAACGCGAACCCGGCCCTCTCGCAGGAAATCGCCTCCCATCTGGGCCTCGAGCTCGGCAAGGCCGTCGTCGGCCGCTTCTCCGACGGTGAAGTCACCGTCGAGATCCAGCAGAACGTCCGCGCCCGCGACGTCTTCATCGTCCAGCCCACCTGCGCGCCGACGAACGAGAACCTGATGGAACTGCTGATCATGGTCGATGCGATGAAGCGCGCCAGCGCGCGCCGCATCACCGCCGTGATCCCGTACTTCGGCTATGCCCGCCAGGACCGCCGCCCCCGCTCCACCCGCGTGCCCATCTCGGCCAAGGTCGTCGCCAACCTGCTGGAGACCGTGGGCGTCGAGCGCGTGCTGACGATGGACCTGCACGCCGACCAGATCCAGGGCTTCTTCGACATCCCGGTCGACAACATCTACGCCTCGCCGGTGCTGCTGTCAGACCTGAAGGCCCGCAACTATTCCAACCTCGTCGTCGTCTCGCCGGACGTCGGCGGCGTCGTGCGCGCCCGCGCGCTGGCCAAGCAGCTCGGCTGCGACCTGGCCATCATCGACAAGCGCCGCCCCGCCGCCAACGTGTCCGAAGTGATGCACGTGATCGGCGACATCGACGGCCGCAACTGCGTGATCATGGACGACATGATCGACACCGCCGGCACGCTGGTGAAGGCCGCCGAGGTGCTGAAGGACCGCGGCGCCAAGAGCGTGTTCGCCTATTGCACCCACCCGATCCTGTCGGGCCCGGCCATCGAGCGCATCTCGAAGTCGCAGCTCGACGAAGTCGTCATCAGCAACACGATCCCGCTGAACGATGCCGCCAAGGCCTGCGGCAAGATCCGCCAGCTGTCGGTCGCCTTCCTGTTTGCAGAGACCATCCGCCGTATTTCGGACGGCGAGTCGGTCACTTCCCTGTTCAGCGAGCAGAACAACAACTTCTGATCGCTAAGCAACGCAGGAGCCTGGTCGCGGGCCCTGCACCCCGGAGCGCCATGTCGGTCTCCGGTCACTTTTGGAGTTACTCATGAAATTCACCGCATTCGAGCGCAAGCTGCAGGGGACCGGAGCGAGCCGCCGCCTGCGCGTCGCTGGCAAGGTGCCTGGCATCGTCTATGGCGCCGGCGAACCCACCAACATCGAACTGGACCACAACGCCCTGTTCCACGCGCTGAAGAAGGAAGCCTTCCACAGCTCGATCCTGGACATGGAACTGGCCGGCGCCACCACGCAAGTGCTGCTGCGCGACTTCCAGATGCACCCGTACAAGCCGCAGGTGCAGCACATCGACTTCCAGCGTGTCGATGCCACGACCAAGATCACCAAGAAGGTCCCGCTGCACTTCATCGGCGAAGCCGAGTCGGTCGCGGTCAAGACCGACAAGTGCACGGTCAACCACATCATCACCGAGCTGCGCATCACCTGCCTGGCCCAGCAACTGCCCGAGTTCATCGAAGTCGACCTGAGCGGCCTGACGCTCGGCCACTCGCTGCACATCAATGACCTGAAGCTGCCCGCCGGCGTCAAGGCCATCGTGCACGGCAAGCCGAACCCCGCCGTCGCCACGGCCGTTCCGCCGGTCGCTGAAGAGATCGTCGTCGCCGCCGCCCCGGTCGAAGACGCCAAGGGCAAGAAAAAGAAGAAGTAATTCTTCTGTCTTTCCCCCAAGCTCACGCTTCGAAGGCCCCGCTCCGCGGGGCCTTTGTCTTTGGATAATCGCGCCCATCATGATTCGACTCTTCGTCGGCCTCGGCAATCCGGGCCCTGAATACGAGCAGACCCGCCACAACGCCGGCTTCTGGTGGATCGACGCGCTGGCCCGCGGCCTGGGCGCGCAGCTGCGGCCGGAGAGCAGCTACTACGGCCTCGTGGCCCGCGTGAACAACGCGCCCGGCGCCGACGGCCCGATCTGGCTGCTGCAGCCGATGACCTACATGAACCTCAGCGGCAAGTCGGTCGCCCCGCTGGCCCGCTTCTTCAAGATCGCGCCGGAGGAGATCCTCGCCATCCACGACGAGCTGGACATTGCCCCCGGCGAGATGAAGTTCAAGCAGGGCGGCGGCAACGGCGGGCACAACGGCCTGAAGGACATGCAGGCCCAGCTGGGCAGCGCCAACTTCTGGCGCCTGCGCCTGGGCATCGGCCATCCGGGCATCAAGGCCGAGGTGTCGGGCTATGTGCTGCGCCGCCCGCCCATCGCCGAGCGCCAGCTGATCGAGGACACGATCCAGAAGTCGATGGATGCCGTGCGGCCGATGCTGGCCGGTGACATGTCCAAGGCGCTGACGATGATCCACGCCAAGCCGCCCCGCCCGAAACCGCCCAAGCCGATCCCCTCAACCCCCGAGACGCCATGAAGTACCTGCTGCCGCTGACTGTTTTCCTAACTCTCAATTTCAGCGGCAGCAGCCCGGCGTCGGCCGAGACGGAATCGCGCAGCGCCACCGTCTACCACTGCGGCAAGGACGGGCGCGAGCTGCGCGATGCGCCCTGCCCCGGCGAGCCGAAGAAGCCCGGCAGCCAGGTGAACTACGACCAGCCCAGCGATGCCGACGCCCGCGCCACCCGCGAACAGGCCGCCGCGGACGCGAAGCGCGCCGACACGCTGCAGAAGGATCGTCTGCGGCAGGAGGCCGAACAGCGCCGCCGGCAGGCCGCCGCGGCCCGACTGAGCCCCGGTGCGGCCGCACCTGCGGCCAGCGCGCCCGCGCGCCCGCTGGTCGCCACGAAGCCCAAGCTCAAGCGCCCGCACAAGCCCAAGACCAACGCCGGCTAGAATCCCGCGCTGTTGGTGCTCGCGCCCGGCCCCCAAGGCCGGCGCAGTTAAACGGGAATCAGGAAGGCAAGCCTCCACGAGGCAAGTCCAACCTGAGCTGTCCCCGCAACGGTAAGTGGACGGAACGCCGCGGCGTTCCAACTCTTGTACACGCTCCACTGGCGCTTGGCTGCGCTGGGAAGGATTCAAGGGTCGCCTCCACCAGCCCGGATACCGGCCAACAAGGTGACGAACGCATCGCTGCGCTCGTCTTGTGACAGGCGCTTTGCGGGAGAGCTGGCGCCTGGGCTCGTATCCCTGCTAACCCCATGATTCATCGCAATACCCGTCTTGCGCTGGCCGTTCTGGCCGCGCTGCCCTCGTTCGCCCATGCCGTCGACCAGGTGGACCCCGTCGTCGTCACCGCCACGCGCTCGCCGCAGAAGCTCAGCGAGGTGCTGGCCGACCTGACCCTGATCACCCGCGAAGACATCGAGCGCAGCGGCTTCGGCGGCGTGGCCGACCTGCTGCGCAACAGCGGCGCGGTCGAACTGGTGCGCAACGGCACGCCGGCCGCCAACACCTCCCTGTACCTGCGCGGTGCGGAGACGCGGCATACCGTCGTGCTGATCGACGGCGTGCGCGTCGATTCCCAGTCCACCGGCGGTGCCAGCTGGAACGGCATCCCGCTGAGCCAGATCGACCACATCGAGGTGCTCAAGGGCCCGGCCAGCGCGATCTACGGCTCCGACGCGATCGGCGGCGTGGTGCAGATCTTCACCCGCAAGGGCGTGACCGGCACGACCGCGCTGGACCTCGGCGTCGGCGCCGGCAACCTCGGCACACGCAAGCTGGACGGCAGCATCGCCGGCGGCAGCGGCATATTCGACTACGCGGTGACCCTGGCCGGCGAACGCAGCGACGGCTTCAACTCCACGACCCCGGCCAACACCTTCGCCTACCTGCCCGACCGCGACGGCTGGCGCAGCCACAGCGGCAGCCTGCGCCTGGGCGCGCAGCTCAGCGGCGAGCACCGACTCGAAGCGGTGGCGCTGAAGAGCCATGTGAATGGCCAGTACGACGGCTCCACCTTCTCGCCCGACGCCGACGACCACACGATCCAGGACACCCAGGCCGTCGGCCTGAACTGGCAGGCCAAGTGGCTGCCGGCGCTGCAGACGCAGCTGTCCATCGGCGAATCGAAGGAGCACTACGAGACCAAGCCCTCGATCTACATCACCGACACCCGCGTGCGCAACGTCTCGCTGAACGGCAGCTACCAATTGAGCGGCAGCCAGCAGCTGAACTTCGTGGCCGAGCGCCGCGAGGACCAGCTCGACAACACCGGCCTGGTGACCGCCGGCGTCGGCAAGCGCCATGAGAACGCCGTCGCCCTTGGCTGGCTGATGCATGCGGGGCCGCTGAACCTGCAGGCCTTCGCGCGCCGTGACGACGACAGCCAGTTCGGCGGCGTCAGCACCGGCACGCTGATGGCCGGCTACGAGCTGGCCCCGGGCCTGCGCCTGGTCGGCTCGGCCGGCAATGCCTTCCGCGCCCCGACGCTCTACCAGATCGGCACCGTCTACGGCCCGGACCTGAGCAAGTCCGGGGTCACGGCGCTGCAGGCCGAGCGCGGCCATAACGTCGAGATCGGACTGAAGTACGACGGCCGCGCCGGCAACGTCTCCGTCACCGCCTACCGCAACCGCGTCAACCAGTTGATCGTCTTCGGCGCCGCCGGCACCTGCCAGAGCCAGTTCGGCTGCTACGGCAACGTGGCGCAGGCGCAGCTGCAGGGCCTGAGCCTGGCCGGCGGCACCACGCTCGGCGCGGTCAACCTCGGCGCCACGCTGGACCTGCAGGCGCCGAAGGACTCGACCACCGGCAACCTGCTCCCCCGCCGCGCCAAGACCTACGGCACGCTGCGCGCCGACACCGCGCTGGGCGACTGGAGCTTCGGCGGCAATGTGCAGTTCTCGGGCCAGCGCTACAACGATGCCGCGAACAAGCAGGCACTGGGCGGCTATGCGCTGCTGAACCTGGACGTGCAGTACCGCCTGCGCCGCGACCTGAGCCTGCAGCTCAACGTCGACAACGCCACCGACCGCGACTACACGACCGCCGCCGGCTACGCCACGGCGCCGCGCACGGTCCTGGTCAGCCTACGCTACACGCCCAAGCTGTGAGCGCGAGCCATCACCTCGTCGTCGGCGGCCAGCGCAGCGGCAAGTCGCGATACGCGGAAAGGCTGGCACGCGAGAGCGGCCTGCGCGTGACCGTCGTTGCCACCGCCCTCGCCGGCGACGAGGAGATGGCCGCCCGCATCGCGCGCCACAAGGCCGACCGGCCGGCGGGCTTCGACAC
>NZ_LYVQ01000144.1 GCF_001984095.1 Pelomonas sp. KK5 | reverse complement strand
CCGACATCCGCCTGATGAATGCGGTGTCGGCGCTGCTCGTGCTCGCGCTGGTGCTGCTGGCGGTGAGCTTCGGGCTGCGCTGGGTGGCGGCGCTGCCGGTGTTCTCGATCCGGCAGATCGAGATCGAGGGCGACGTCACCCGCAACAACGTGGCGACGCTGCGCGCCAACGCGCTGCCCCACCTGGCCGGCACCTTCATCAGCATGAACCTGCAGGCCGGGCGCCAGGCCTTCGAGGCCGTGCCGTGGGTGCGGCATGCGATGGTGCAACGGGTCTGGCCGAGCCGGCTGAAGGTGAAGCTGGAAGAACACCAGCCGGCGGCCTACTGGGAAACCAAGGTCGACGGCGCGGCGGCGGACAGCGAGGCGAGCGTCGACCGGCAACTGGTCAACAGCTTCGGCGAGGTCTTCCAGGCCAACCTGGGCGACGTCGAGGACGAGGACCTGCCCACGCTGGCCGGCCCGGAAGGCCGCTCCGCCGAGATGCTGCGCATGTGGCAGTTGCTGGCGCAGCGGGTCAAGCCGCTGGACCAGGGCATCGAGCGGCTGGACCTGTCCGGCCGCGGCTCCTGGCGCATGACGCTGGACAAGGGGGCCGAGGTGGAACTGGGCCGGGGCAGCGAGGCCGAGGTGCTGGCGAGGGTCGAGCAGTTCGTGCGCACGATCACCCAGGTCACGGCCCGCTACCAGGCGCCGCTGGTTTCCGCCGACCTGCGCCATACCGACGGTTATGCCGTGAAGCTGGCCGGCGTATCGACATCATCAGGTCCGGGCGGCAAGCCGGGATCGAAGAAAAACTGAGGAATCAGGCATGGCCAAGGAATACAAGGATCTGGTCGTTGGTTTGGATATCGGCACCGCCAAGATCATGGCGGTGGTGGCCGAGGTGCTGGGCAATGGCGAATTGCGCATCGCCGGCCTGGGCGTGGCGCCTTCGCACGGGCTCAAGCGCGGCGTGGTGGTCAATATCGACGCCACCGTGCAGTCCATCCAGCAGGCGCTGAAGGAAGCCGAGATGATGGCCGACTGCAAGATATCCCGGGTCTATACCGGGATCACCGGCAGCCATATTCGCGGCCAGAACTCCACCGGCATGGTCATCGTGCGCGACAAGGAAGTGACGCCGGTGGACGTGGCGCGGGTGGTGGAAACCGCCAAGGCGATCAATATCCCGAACGACCAGCGCCTGCTGCTGGTGGAACCCCAGGAATTCGTCATCGACGGCCATGAGGTGAAGGAACCGATCGGCATGAGCGGCGGCCGGCTGGAGGTGAAGGTCCATATCGTGACCGGCGCACAGAGCGCGGCCGAGAATATCGTCAAGTGCGTGCGCCGCTGCGGGCTGGAAGTGGACCAGCTGGTTTTGAATCCTAGCGCCTCAAGTCAGGCGGCGCTCACTTCGGACGAGCGCGACCTGGGCGTGGCCCTGGTCGACGTCGGGGCCGGCACGACCGACGTGGCGATCTTCACCGGCGGCTCGATCCGGCATACCGCCGTCATCCCGATCGCCGGCGACCTGATCACCAGCGATATCGCGATGGCGCTGCGCACCCCGACCAAGGACGCCGAGGAGATCAAGGTCGAGCACGGCGTGGCCAAGCAACTGCTGGCCGACCCATCCGACCAGGTCGAGGTGCCCGGCCTGGGCGACCGCGCGCCGCGCATGCTGTCCAAGCAGGCGCTGGCCGGCGTGATCGAGCCGCGGGTCGAGGAGATATTTTCCCTGGTGCAGCAGGTGATCCGCGAGAGCGGGTATGAGGAACTGCTGTCCTCGGGGATTGTGCTGACCGGCGGCTCGGCGGTGATGCCGGGCATGGTGGAACTGGCCGAGGATATTTTCCTGAAGCCGGTCCGCCGTGGCGTGCCGACCTATTCGGGAGCGCTGTTCGACATGGTTTCGAACCCGCGCTCGGCGACGGTGATGGGTTTGCTGGAGGAGGCGCGGCTTTCACGCACACGGGGTTTGAAGGCGGCGCAGCAGGCGGGGTCGATGAAAACAATGTTCGGGCGGGCCAGGGACTGGTTCCTGGGTAATTTTTAAGAGTTTGGTATCGAGTCGGGGAATCACCTGTCGAAACTGTCTGCAAAAGGCGGCGGAGACGGTAAATAAAGGGTGATCCCTGTAGTTTTTAACGCATGGCAACTGCAAAATTGCAAGTAGGAGGTTCAATATGGCGATCGAGATGATCGAGGAATTCGACCAGGGCACCCAGATCAAGGTGATCGGTGTCGGCGGCGGCGGCGGCAACGCGGTCGAGCACATGATTGCTCAGGGCGTCCAGGGCGTTGAATTCATCAACGCCAATACTGACGCCCAGGCACTCAACCGCTCGAAAGCGGACCAGCTGCTGCAACTGGGAACCTCCGGCCTGGGCGCCGGCGCCAAACCCGAAATGGGCAAGGCCGCCGCCGAGGAAGCCGAGAACCGCATCCGCGAATCCATCCAGGGCGCGCACATGCTGTTCATCACCGCCGGCATGGGCGGTGGCACCGGCACCGGCGCGGCGCCGGTGATCGCGCGCATCGCCAAGGACATGGGCATCCTGACCGTCGGCGTGGTGACCAAGCCCTTCGAGTTCGAAGGCAACCGCCGCTCCAAGGCGGCCGACGCCGGCCTGACCGAGCTGGAAGCCAATGTCGACTCGCTGATCGTGATCCTGAACGACAAGCTGCTCGACGTGCTGGGCGACGACGTCACGCAGGATCAGGCCTTCGGCCATGCGAATGACGTGCTGAAGAACGCCGTTGGCGGCATTTCGGACATCATCCACATGCCCGGCCTGGTCAACGTCGACTTCGAGGACGTCAAGACCGTGATGAGCGAGCCCGGCAAGGCGATGATGGGCACGGCCGTGGCCAGCGGCCCGGACCGCGCCAGCAAGGCGGCCGAGGCGGCCGTCGCCTGCCCGCTGCTGGAAGGCATCGACCTGTCCGGCGCGCGCGGCGTGCTGGTGTTGATCGCGGCCAATCGCAACACCTTCAAGCTGTCCGAGAGCCGCAACGCGATGAACGCGATCAAGCGCTACGCGGCCGAGGATGCGCACGTGATCTACGGCACCGCCTATGACGAGAGCCTGGGCGACACGCTGCGCGTCACCGTGATCGCCACCGGCCTGTCCTCGCAGCGCGCCCGCGCGCAGGCGCCGCTGTCGGTGGTGCAGCAGCCGCTGCGCACCGGCACCGACAACATGCCGGTGCTGACGCAGTCGGTCGCGATGTCGGCAGGTGGCGGTGCAGCCGCGGCACCGGCCGTGGGCCACGCCAGCAGTGACTTCGCCGGCATGAGCGTGCCCAGCGTCTGGCGCCATGGCCGCACGGCCGCAGCCAAGGTCGAGGCCCTGTCCTCGAATGGCATGGACGAAATCGAGATCCCGGCCTTCCTGCGCAAGCAGGCCGACTGATCGTCGAGCTGAGCACTGCCTCACGAATGAGGCTGTTCAACCCCTAAAGCCCGGGCGGTCCGCCCGGGCTTTGTCGCTTCTTGCTATGGCATCCTTGTCCCGCTCCGATGCGGCACAGTGCTGGCGCATTGGTGGAACCGGGTATATCCGCCCGCCGCGAGAACGACAACGATCAACCGCATGCCGCCAGCCACGCACCGCCCGTGTCGTCGCCCGCCGAGCCGGCTGGCGTGGCTCCTGGCCTCATTCCTTCTCTTCCTCCTGTCCGGCCCGAGCGTCGCGCAATGGCTGCCGATGCCCGAAGCCGTGACCAGGCCGCAGGCCAGCGAACAGCTCAGCGTGGCCCAGCTCGCCACCCGCGACTGGACGCCCGAGGACCTGCAGCAATGGTGGGCCGCCCTGCGCTCGGCCGATGGCGCCGGCCCGGCGCCCGCGCTTCAGCAACTGCCCGCGCACCTGCTGCCGCCCGCCGACCCCGCCGCCTGGCAGTCGGTGCGCCTGCCCGACGTCAAGCCTCGCGAGCCCGCCGCCGGTCCGCTGGAGACGCCGCATCTGCAGATGCGCTGGTACCGCCTGCGCTATGCCCCGCCGGGCGGCCGCTGGCCCACCAGCGTGGCGCTGTACATGCCGCGGCTGGTGACGATGGCGGCGGCGGTGCTGGTGAAGACGCCGGCCGGCTGGCAGCCGGTGTTCGACAACCAGGCCGGCGCCCGCGAGCAGTGGGTGCGGCCGCTGTGGGTCGCGATTCCGGCGGCGCTGACGGGCGCGCAGGATCAGCAGGCGCTGGAGATCATCGTCGCCGCGCCGGTGCTGGACCACGGCTTCCATGCCGTGTCCACCGCCTGGCTCGGCGCGCGTGAGGACCTGGAGCCGCGCTACCGGCAGCGCTGGTGGCTGCAGGTGGGCGTGGCCCAGGCCACCGGCATGACGCTGGCCGTGCTGGGCCTGTTCGCCTTCGCGCTGTGGCTGCGCCGGCGCAAGGACACGCCCTGGCTGCTGTTCTCGCTGGTGGCCGCCGGCTGGCTCGTGCGCAACCTGCACTACCACCTGGACCTGCCGCAGACCCGGCTGGGCCTGGAATGGTTCTGGTGGGCGACGCAGGCCTCGATGTCCTGGGTGATGCTGCTGTGCTTCATGTTCGCGCTGCGCTTCGCCGCGACGGCCCATGCGCGATTCGAGCGGGCGCTGGCGCTCTTCGTCGCCGTCAGCAGCGTGATGACGATGCCGCTGTGGCTGCGCTGGGTCGACGTGCTGCTGCTGCAGCAGGGCATGAACGCGGTCGTGGCGCTGCTGGGCGTGGCCTATGTCGGCTGCGTGGCGCTGCGCGAGGGCCGGCGCGAGCTAAGCATCACCGCGGTGGCGCTGGCCGTCGGCCTCGCGCTCGGCCTGCACGACCTGCTGATGCTGGCCGGCTGGGTCGGCGCCGAGCACATCTACCTGATGCCTTTCGCGACGCTGGTCGTCGTCGGCAGCTTTCTCTATGCGCTGCAGCGCCGCTACGTGGGCGCCTTCGGCGAGGTGCAGCGCCTCAACGAGGAGATGGCCGAGCGCCTGGCGCAGCAGGAGCGCCAGCGCCTGATGCAGGACATGCACGATGGCCTGGGCTCGGCGCTGCTGTCGGCGATGGTGGCGGTGGAGCAGGGCAGCATGGACCAGCACAAGGTGGTCGAGGTGCTGCGCGAATGCGTGGACGACCTGCGGCTGGTGATCGATTCGCTGGAGCCGGTGGGCCATGACCTGGTGGCGCTGCTGGCCACGATGCGCTACCGGCTGGGCAAGCGGCTGCAGGCCGGCGGCCTGGTGCTGGACTGGGATGTGCAAGACCTGCCCCCGCTGGCCTGGCTGGAGCCGCCCGATGCGCTGCATGTGCTGCGCCTGATGCAGGAGGCGCTGACCAATGTGCTCAAGCACGCCAACGCCCAGCGCGCCCGCATCGTCACCCGCCACTACGGCAGCTATGTGGAAATCCGCGTGGAGGACGACGGCGATGGCTTCGACATGGAGAGCGCCCAGCGCGGCCGCGGCCTGAAGAGCCAGCAGAAGCGCGCCAACCGGCTCGGCGGCCATCTGAAGGTGGACAGCAGCCCGGGCCACGGCACCCGCACCAGCCTGCGACTGCCGGTGACCCGCGCGGCGAGCCCGGCCAAGGCACAAGGGCATCGTTGATCTGGGAGAATTCCTCCCATGGTCAAGCAGCGCACCCTCAAGTCGATCACGCGCGCCGTCGGCGTCGGCATCCACAGCGGCCAGAAGGTCGAACTGACGCTGCGCCCGGCGCCGCCCGATACCGGCCTGGTCTTCCGCCGCGTCGACCTGGCCCAGCCGGTGGACATCCCGGTGCGCACCGACACCGTGTGCGACACCCGCATGGCCACCACGATCAGCCCCAAGGGCGATCCCAGCGGCCCCAAGGTGCAGACGATCGAGCACCTGCTGTCGGCCTGCGCCGGCCTGGGCCTGGACAACCTCTACGTGGACATCAGCGCCGACGAGGTGCCCATCCTCGACGGTTCGGCCGCCAGCTTCGTCTACCTGCTGCAGAGCGCCGGCATCGAGCTGCAGGATGCGCCGAAGAAGTTCCTGCGGGTGAAGAAGCCGGTCGAGGTGCGCCAGGGCGAGGGCAAGCGGCTGATGTGGGCGAAGCTGGAGCCGCACCACGGCTACACGCTGTCCTTCCAGATCGAGTTCGACAACGCCGCCGTGGCGGCCACCGGCCAGCAGTACGTGTTCGACATGGGCTCGGGCCAGTACAAGCGCGAGATCGCCCGCGCCCGCACCTTCGGCATGGCCAGCGACATCGACCTGATGCGCTCGCGCGGCCTCACGCTGGGCGGCTCAATGGACAACGCCATCGTCGTGGACGACTACAAGGTGCTGAATGCCGACGGTCTCCGCTACGACGACGAGTTCGTCAAGCACAAGATCCTCGACGCGATCGGCGACATGCAGGTCGTTGGCCACCCTCTGCTGGCGGCCTACACCTCCTTCAAGGGCGGCCACGCGCTGAACAACAAGCTGCTGCGCGCGCTGCTGGCCGACCCCGAGGCCTACGAGTTCGTCAGCTTCGACGACGAGCGCGCCGCGCCGGCCGGCTTCGCCGAGCTCGCGCCGGCCTGGTGAACGGGACTGGCGCCGGATGATCTTCCGCCTCGTCCTGGCCCTGCTGGTGGCGGCGGCGCTGCTGTGCTTCGCGGTCTACGTGGGCACGAAGCAGCCGGTCTGGAAGCGCCGCGGCGTGCTGCTTCTGCGCTGGACGGTGATGGCCGGCCTGGCCTTCTTCGCGCTGCTGATCGTCGAACGCGTGCTGCTAATTCTCTGAACCGGCACCTCGGGGTCAGGGCTTGCCCTAGGCTGTTTGTCATCGGCAGGTCACGTTCCGGGCAAACCCTGGCACCAACCCCTAGGGGCTTGCCCGCATGGGCAAGATCTGTCCCCTATCTCCCCTTCAATTCGTGAATTAGTCCGCGGTCTGGATCCATAGACTGGCCCCTCGTTACAGATTCTGACAACTGAGCGAGAGGGACCTAGATGGATTCGTTGGGATCGCAATTCGACCAGAAGAGCGGCGTAGCCGCCATGGCAGAGGATGACATCGGAGTGCAGAACCGCCTGCCCTTCCGGATCAGCGTGGCGACACGCGCAGACATCGAGCAGGTGGCGGACCTGCGTGCCACCACCTATGGCCGGCACCTGCCCGAGCTGGGCGAGCGCCTGGCCCAGGCCGAGGCGGCGGACTTCGAGCCCGGCTGCGAGGTGCTGGTCGCGCGCTCGAAGCTGGACGACAGCGTGCTCGGCACGCTGCGCATCCACTCGAACGTGCTGAAGCCGCTGCCGCTGGAGGCGTCCTACCCCTTGCCGCCGCAGTACGAGGGCCAGCGCCTGGCCGAGGCCACGCGGCTGTGCGTCAAGGGCGCGGCCGGTTCCTCGCTGGTGCGCAACGCGCTGTTCAAGGCCTTCTTCAACTACTGCCAGCAGCAGCAGGTCGATTGGCTGCTGGCGGTCGGTCGCCGCCCGGTGGACCGGCTCTATGACGCACTGCTGTTCAGCGACGTCGGCGAGGCCGGCCGCTACTACCCGATGGCGCACGTCGGCAACGTGGCGCACCGGGTGATGAGCTTCCTGACCGAAGGCGCCGAGCCGCTGTGGATGCGCAACAACCATCCGCTCTACGGCTTCGTGTTCCTGACCGACCACCCGGACATCGACCTGTCCGGCGCCCGCTCGCTGCAGGCGCTGGCGGATTCGACGGCCCGTCGCGCGGTTCAGCCGATCCTGCAGCCGGCTCCGCACCTGAGCCTGGCGGCCAGCAACGGCCAGAGCTACCTGCCGCTGCCGGCAGTGGTGCGCACCGCAGCGGCCTGAGCCTCCTTCAGTGCAGCAGTCCCGCGACTGACAGCAGCGGCCGCTCGCCGTGCAGCGGCAGGCTGCCCTGGTCGCCGGCCTGCAGCTGGCGCACATAGGCCAGCACGGCCGGGTTGTCGATGAAGTCCACCGCCGAGGAGGCGCGCAGGATGTCCTCCGGCATCACCGGGCGGCTGATCGCGTAGCCCTGGGCGTAGTCCACGCCCGCGGCCACGAGGGCCTGCAGCACCGGCAGGTTCTCCGCGTACTCGCCGATCGACTTCATGCCCAGGCTGCGCACCAGGCCGCCCAGGGCCGCCAGGATGGCCATGCTGGCCGGGTTGGTCGCGGCGTCGCGCACCAGCGAGCCGTCCAGCTTCAGCGCGTCCACGCTGAGGCCCTTCAAGTAACCGAACGAGGAATAGCCGGCGCCGAAGTCGTCCAGCGCCACCTTCACGCCCAGGTCCCGCGCCCGGTCGATGAAGCGCTGCATGTGGACCATGTCGGTCAGCGCCACCGTCTCGGTGATCTCGATGCAGATGCGTGCGACGGCGCGCTTGTGCGTCTCGAAGAGCTTGAACAGCTCCTCGACGAAGCTCTCGTCGTTCAGCGAGCTGCCCGACAGGTTGACGCCGACGAACTGCGTCTTCGTCAGCCGTTCGGTGTGTGCCTCCAGCCAGGCGATGGTGGTGGCCACCACCCAGCGGTCGATGATGGCGGTCTTGCCGTGGGCCTCGGCCGCCTCGATGATGATCTGCGCCGGCACGATATCGCCGTTGGGCTTCCTCATGCGCAGCAGCACCTCGAAGTTCAGCGACTCGAAGGGCGCGGCGATCGACAGCTCCGGCTGCATCATCAGGAACAGGCCCTTGGGCGTCTCCCCGCGCTCCAGGCAGCCGATCAGCTCCAGCTCCTCCTTGTGGTGCTTGAAGAAGGCATCGCTGCCGTCCATCACCACCATGCGCTGGTTGGGCCGCTTCTTGGCCATGCGGCACAGCGTGTCGGCGGCGGAGACGATTTCCTTCAGCGCCGCGCCGCCGAAGCTCTCGGCCGCCACCAGCCCGCCCGAGATGCTCAGCGTGAAGCGTTGCAGGTCGATCTGGAAGGGCGCCGCGGCCACCAGCGCGCAGATGTTGTTGCAGCGCTGGGTGGCCTCGGCCATCGAGGCGTGCGGGAAGGCCACGACGAACTCGTCCCCGCCCACCCGGGCCAGCAGGTCGCGCGGGCCCAGCTGGCTGCGGATGCGGTCGCAGGCCTGCTTGAGGACCGCGTCGCCGGCGGCGTGGCCGTAGAGGTCGTTGATCAGCTTGAAGCGGTCCAGGTCGAAATAGGCCAGCGTGCGCGGCGGCTGCTGCTGGCGCTCGAACTTGCGCGCCAGGCCGCGCAGGTTCAGGCAGTCGGTCAGCGGATCGTGGTTGACCAGGAACTCCAGCCGCGAGGTGGCGCGCACCCGCTCGCTGATGTCCTGCAGCGAGCCTTCGAAGACCCGGCCGTCCACCGTCGAGGCCTTGATGGCGTACCAGCACTCGACCTCTTCGGCCGGCCGCTGCGGGCGCAGCGTGCGCAGGCGCAGCGGCTGCGCCTGCAGGTCCAGCGAGGCCGGCGCGCCCAGCGCGTGCAGCATCAGGAATTCGCCGACGACGTCGTCCGCGAAGATCTCGGACAGGGCCAGGCCCTCGATGTGGTCCGGCAGCTCCAGCATCGCCTTGAAGGCCGGGTTGGCGTGGGCGATGAACTCGCCGTCGCGCACGGTGAACAGGCCGATCGGCGAGTCGTCGTAGGCGGCCTTCAGCGTGCGCTGCGCCTGCTCGCGCTGTAGCCGGTCGGCACGCATGTGCTCGGCCACCGCGGCGGTGGCCAGCAGGGCCGAGGCCAGCGCGGCGGTCACGCTGTTGAGCCCGCCCATCAGCGAGCGCTGCCCCAGCGCCGCGGCGATCACCTCGTTGGCCGAGCCGGCCAGCGTGACGATGATCGAGAAGGCGTACCAGAGCCCGTGGCGCGAGCGCAGCCGGCTCAGGAAGATATAGAGGTAGGGCACCCAGGTGGCCATGAACACCGCCGAGGCCACCCACAGCACCGGCAGCATGTGGGCATAGTCCAGCACGCAGCACAGCGCCAGCATCGCCACGGAGGCCAGCTTGTGCAGCTGCAGCAGCCATTGGCCGCGCACGGCCAGCAGCTCCTTGCGGAACAGCATGCTGAACACCGCCACCGTGCTGATGAAGTACAGGCACAGGGTCCACTGGCGCATCGGCGTCAGCACCGCGGCCGGCAGCCCGATGCCGAAGACGCTGCCGTCCAGCCCTTCGGACAGCAGGGCCATGCGCAGGCTGATCAGCAGCCAGCCGACGAAGGCCCAGTACAGCGGGCTGCCGTTGATCGTGGCGGTCAGCGCGATGGACAGGGCCAGCACGCCCAGGCCCACCTCCAGCATCAGGCCCACGCGGCGGAAGCCGTCCTGCGCCTGCGCCCAGCTGGGCGCGCTCCAGACCAGGGCCGAAATCTTGGCCGGGCCCTCGAAGCTGGAGCGGCAGACCAGGTTCGCCTCTGCGCGATCGGCCGCGAAGGCCAGCGCGAAGCCGCCGCGCGAGGCCTGGATCAGGCCGTCGTTCGGATGGTCGCGATCGACGGCGCCGAGCTGTTGCAGGCCGGCATCGGCATCCCAGCAGCGCAGCTCGGCCGCGTGGCGGGACGGAAATTCGACGAACCAGTTGCCCGGCACCGAGCCGGCCGGGGCCAGCGCGTGCACCGCGAACCAGAAGGGCTGGGTGGCCCGCTGCGTCTCGACCGAGCTGCGCTCGGCGCTGTCGCGCAGCCGCGCCTGCGCCTGGGCGGGCTCGACGGCGGCATCCGCCGGGGCCATCCAGACATTGAGCGGCAGCGGTGCGCCGCTGACCGGCGCGGCCCGGCTGAGCTGCCAGATGCCGGCCATGGCGGCGACGGCCAGCACCACCGCCGGCAGGATCCGGGCGGCGGTGTGATTGATGATGTTGGCAACGACGTGACGCACTCTGGCTGGGCTCCTGCAAGTCTGCGCACGGGGCTGCGGCTCGCTTATCCCAGCGTTATAGGGGATGGATCCAGAACTGGACAAGACCTGGCACCCGACGCCCAGTTCAAGCGTGAAATGCTTCACCGCCTGGCGGTGTCTTGTGGTCAGTGGAAGACGGGCGTTAGGTGCTAACCCGGAGTGTCACCCTGGTGACTTAGTCGCTCAATCTTCCAGCGCCTGGAGCTGCACCAGCCGCGCGTAGAGCCCGCCTTCGACGGCCATCAGCTGCTCATGGCTGCCCCGCTCGACCAGCCGGCCGTGGTTCAGCACGACGATCTGGTCGGCTGCGCGGATGGTCGAGAGGCGGTGCGCGATGGCCACCACGGTGACCTGCCCGCGCAGCGCGGCCAGCGCCTCGCTGACCACCTGCTCGGTGGCGCTGTCGATGTTGGAGGTGGCCTCGTCCAGGAACAGGATGCGCGGCTCGCCGGCCAGCGCCCGGGCCAGCGCGATCAGCTGTTTCTGGCCGGTGGAGACGCGGGCGCCGCCTTCGCCCAGCGGCGTCTCGTAGCCCTGGGGCAGGGCGGCCAGGAACTCGTCGATGCGGGCGGCGCGGGCGGCGGCGCGGATGCGGGCCTCGGGGATGCCGCGGCCCATCGCGATGTTCTCCCGCGCGGACGCAGCCAGCAGATAGGGCTCCTGCGGCACCAGGCCCACGCCGGCGCGGAAGGCCTCGTCGGCGATCGCATCGAGCGGCCGGCCGTCGATCTCGATGCGGCCGCACTGCGGGGCGTAGAAGCGCAGCAGCAGGGACAGCAGCGTGGACTTGCCGCTGCCGGTGTGGCCGACGATGCCGACGAAGCTGCCCGGCGCGATCGTGAGGCTCAGGTCGTGCAGCACCGGATGCTGGGGCGCATAGCCGAAGCTCAGCGAATCGATCGCGATGCCGCCGGCGCCCAGGCCCGCGCCGCCGTCGCTCGCCACCGGCGCCGTTTCCTGCAGCAGCGTGCGCACCCGCGAAGCCGCTACCATCGACTGCTGCAGCTGGCCGAACTGCAGCGTGATCTGCGTCAGCGGCTCGACGACGCGGGCGATGTAGCCGAGGAAGGCATAGAGCAGGCCCACCTCCAGCCCGGACAGCTCGCGCAGGCCGAAGCCGTAGATGACGGTCACCAGCAGCAGCACGTTGAGCAGGTCCAGCGCCGGCCGCAGCAGCCAGGCGTTGGCGCGCAGCTCGGCCAGCCGGGCGTGGAAGTGCGCGCCGTTGGTGGCGCCGAAGCGCCCGGCGAAGCGCGGCGCCGCGCCGGCCGCCTGGAGTACCGCCATGCCGGCGATGCTCTCGGCCATCTGGGCGTTGATCTCGCTGCGCAGCTGGCGCTGGCGGGCCACGGCCGGCGCGCTCCAGCGCTGGTAGAACCAGATGATGGTCACCATCGCCGGCACCAGCATCGCGACGATCAGCATCAGCCGCCAGTCCAGCCAGGCCATCGCCGTCATCGAGCCGAGCACGACGATGCCGGAGTCCAGCATCACGTACAGCGCCTGGCGGTAGAGCATGTTGACCGCCTCGCTGTCGTTGGTCACGCGGCTGACCAGCTGGCCGGTGATCGCCTTGTCGAAGAAGGCCATCGGCAGCGCCAGCACGTGGGCGTAGACCCGCTCGCGCAGGCGCAGCACCGAGCGCCGCGCGATGCCGGCCATGCGCACCAGCTGGGCGTAGCGGATCCAGCCGGCCGACCAGTTGCACAGCAGCAGCGTGCCCAGCAGCAGGGCCATCGCGGCGGGCTCGAAGCGGCCGGGAGCGAGGTAGGCGTCGATGTAGCGCTTGCCGAGGATCGGGCCGAGGGCCTCAAGTGCCGCGGCGGTGCATAACCACAGGAATCCACGGACCAGGCGCGGGCGTTCCGGCGCGGCCGCTTCCAGCAGCAGGCCCACGCTGTCCCAGGGGCGTTCGGTCTTACCGTCGTTCCTGTCAGGCGGCTTCAATGGAGGCCTCCAGTTGCTGGTAGCGCCATTGCTGGGCGTACCAGCCGTTCGCTTCGAGCAGTTCGGCATGGCTGCCCTGCTCGGTGATGCGGCCGCCGCGCAGCACGGCGATATGGTCGGCGTCCATCACCGCGCTCAGCCGGTGGCTGACGATGATCTCGCTGCGGCCGGGATGGGCCGCGCGCAGCTCGCGCAGATGGGCGAGGATCTGCGTCTCGGTGCCGGTGTCCACGGCGGAGAGCGCGTCGTCCAGCAGCAGGATCGGGGAGCCGGCCAGCAGCGCGCGGGCGATGGCGACGCGCTGGCGCTGGCCGCCGGACAGCGTCACGCCGCGCTCGCCGACCTCGGTCTCGTAGCCCTGCGGCAGGCGGCGGATGTCCTCGTCCACGGCGGCCAGGCGGGCGGCCTGCTCGACCTGCGCGCGGGTGGCGCCGGGCGCGGCCAGTGCGATGTTCTCGGCCACCGAGGCGGAGAACAGGAAGGGCTCCTGCGGCACCCAGGCGATCGCATGGCGCAGCGACTCCAGCCGGTACTCGGGCAGCGGGCGACCATCGAGCAGGATGCGCCCCGCCTCCGGCTCGAACTGCCGCAGCAGCAGCCGCAGCACGGTGGACTTGCCGGCGCCGGTCGGGCCCACCAGGCCCAGCGTGCCGCCCGGCGGCAGCGCCAGCGTGAGACCGTCCAGCGCGGGCCGCCCGGCCTCGGGATAGGCGAAGCGCAGCTGCTCGAACTGCAGCGCGGCGCCGGGCGGCACCTCGGCGCTGCCGGTGTCGGCCAGCGTCAGCGGCGCATCCAGCAGCGGCCCCAGCCGCGCCCAGGCGGCCCGGCCCCGTTCCAGCAGCGAGAGCACCCAGCCGGCGGCGAACATCGGCCAGATCAGCTGGCTCAGGTACATCGTGAACGAGGTCAGCTGGCCGATGCTCAGCTCGCCGCGCGCCACCAGCCAGCCGCCGGCGCCCAGCGCGATCGCCAGGCCCAGGCCCAGCGTCATGCCCACGGCCGGCTCGTAGGCGGCCTCCCAGCGCTGGGCGCGGTAGCTGGCCTCGCCGGCGGCCTCGGCCAGCTCGCCGAACTGGCCGGTGTTGCGCGCCACCAGTCCTAACGCGCGAATCGTGCGGACCCCGGCCAGGCCCTCCTGCACATGCTGGTTCAGCGCCGAGAAGCGGGCCAGCGAACCCTGCCAGGCCAGGTGGACCTGGTTGGACACCTTCCAGAAGGCGAAGGCCATCAGCGGGAAGGGCACCAGCGCGGCCAGGCCCAGGCGCCAGTCCACGCCCAGCGTCATCATCGCGAGCACGAGCACCAGCGTCAGCGAACCGTCGAAGGCGGCCAGCAGCGCATCGCCCGCGGCCATCTCGATCGCGTCGATGTCGTTGGTGGCCAGGGCCATCAGATCGCCGGTGCGGCTGGCCTGGAAGAAGGCCGGGCCCTGCAGCGTCAGCCGCTCGTAGAGCCGGGTGCGCAGCTGCCGGCCCAGGCCGTAGGCCGCGCGGAACAGCGCCATGCGCCAGCCCACGCGCAGCAGGTAGATCGCCAGGCCCGCGGCCGCCAGCTGGGCCAGCGGCAGCAGCAGCGCAGGGCCGCGCAGGCTGCCGGCCACCAGGCCGTCCACCACATGGCCCACCTGGCGGGGGATCCAGACGATCAGCAGCGCGATGCCGGCCAGCATCGCGGCCGAGGCGATGTAGGCCCGCCAGTGCTGGCGCAGGAAGGTGGCCAGCAGGCGCAGGAGCGAGGTGGGGGTGGTGGGGCTGCTCGTCATCGAGCAGCGCATTCTATGGAGCGAGTTTGACCAGCAGGTCCTGGCCCGCGATGAAGTTGCTGTCCGCCGGCACCTCGATGGCCAGTTCCAGCTGTCCGTCGAGCTTCAGCTTGGCGGCCTGCTCCGGCGCGATGCGGATGCGCAGCCGGCCCGGCGTGACCTGGTGCATCAGGTAGTAGCCGTCGGCGGAGCTGGTGGTGGTGGCGACGACGCGGTCCTGTTCGTCCACCAGTTCGAGCTGCGCATCGCCGATGCCGCGGCGGCGGCCGCCGGCCTCGACCAGCCAGACCGTGCCTTCCAGCTCCGAGGTGGGCACGACCGGGAACTCCAGCAGCTCGACGCGGCCCGGCCGCGGCAGCACGCGCACGCCCGCCGTGGCCGGCTTCCATTGCGGGTCTTCCAGCGTGGTCGTGTCCAGCTCCACCTCGGCATAGCGGCCAGGGCCGAGCCGGCTCAGCAGCGCGATGCCCTCGTCGTTGGTCAGCACCGGATGACGGCCGCCGCGGTTGATCAGGAAGCCGGCGTTGGGCACGGACTCCTCGCCCGGGTCGCGGATGCCGTTCATGTTGCGGTCGACGAAGGCCCGCGCCGACACCGCGCCCATGCCCGCCAGCGGCATGCCGTCGAAGGCCCAGCGGCCGCTGCGTGGATCGCGCTCCAGCGCGACGAAGAGCTGGGCCGCCAGCGCGGCCTCGCGGGTGCTCGAGTAGCTGGCCGTCACCGCCAGGCCGAAGCTGCCGAAGTTGCGGCTGAAGCCGGCCGAGGCCAGGGTCTGGTGGCTGTCCAGGCTGCGCAGCAGGCCGGCGCTGAGCTGGTAGCCGTCGCCGAGGCTCCGGTCGGCGCTGAGGGCCATGCCCTGCACCGAGGCGTCCGGCCGCAGCCGGTACAGCAGCTGGCCGTTGAGCCCGACGCCGGCCACGCGGCGGCTCAGCTGCAGCACGCCGTCGATGGTGTTGCCGAAGTCGCTGCTGCGCTGCCAGCGCAGGCTGTTGGAGAGGGCGGTGCCGCGCCACATCGTCGAGCCGCGCAGCGCGGCCAGCTTGGTGTCGGCATCGCCGGGGAAGCGGCTGCGCTGGAGGTCGAAATCCAGCTGCAGCACCGGCAGGCCGCTCGGGCGCAGCGAGCCGTTGAGATGCAGCTCGTCGCGGCGCAGCACGCCGTCGGCCACGTCGCCCATCGAGTCGCTGCTGGCCAGGCGCTGGGTGTGGAACAGGTCCAGGCTGAAGCGGCCCAGGCGCGTCTTCAGGCTGAAGGCGCCCAGCGAGCCGCCGCCCTGCAGGCCGGTGAACTGCGAGCTGAGGATCATCGTGTCCAGATAGGCCATCAGGCCCAGCTGCCCGAAGGACAGCGGCTCGCCGCTGCCCAGGCGCGGGCGGCGGATCAGGCCCAGGCGTGCGCTCAGCTGCTTGCTGAGGCCCAGGTCCGCCTGCATCACGCTGCGCGAGCTGCCGTCGTCGGCGAACTGCTGGGCCATCGAGTAGTAGAGCTGGCCGGGCTTGAGCTGGGACTGGTCGAGCAGGAAGTCCTGCCGCTCCACCCGCAGTTGGCCCAGCGGCCCGTGGAAGACCAGGCGGAACTCGTTGCGGCCGACCGAGAGCGGCAGGTCGTCGAAGGCGTACTGGCCGTCGGCGCGGGAGTTCTGGTAGGCGATCAGCGCCTCGTTGTAGTAGAGCGTCACGTCCCAGCCGGGCGGCAGGTCGCCGCGCAGGCTGTGGCGGTCGAAGCCGTTGGGCGCGTCCAGCGGCCGGTTGCTGACCAGCAGGCCGTTGCCCTTGGGGCTGCCGGTCATGATGTCGCGCACGCTGGGCAGCACGACGTTGCCCAGCGTCACCGTACGCGCCTGCAGCGGGCCCAGCAGGCCGGCGTCGGGGTCGTTGCGGGAGAGGCTCAGGCGCAGGTCGGGCGAGGACTTGTCGCTGGTCTTCAGCACATAGGCCGAGCCTTCCATGCCCAGCAGGTCGCCGGTGACATAGGCGGTGTAGGCGCTCTTGTACTGGCGCGAGTCGCGGCCGAAGCGGGCATCGCCGCCGTAGGACTGGTCGATGAAGGGCACGCTGGCCAGGCCCGGCGTGGACTCGGTGTACGGGTAGGGCGTGCGCGCCGGCTGGGCATTGCCGGCCAGGCCGGCGGCCAGGCGCTCGCGCTCCAGCCGCTCCTGCAGCGGCAGCTTCTCGCGCGGCGCCACCTTGAGCTGCAGCGTGGCCATGTCCACCTTCAGGTCCACGGGTAGCCAGCGCTGCAGCAGCTGGGCGGAGACATAGACCTCGTCGCCCACCACCGCGGCCATGCGCGGCTCGAAGCCCAGCTCGCGGCCGTTGACGGTGGCGACCGACTCGCGCAGGTTCAGCGCGAAAGGGCGATCCGGCTTCAGCAGCAGGCCGCTGGCGCCGCCCTCCTGTGGCTGCACCTGGATCGGCAGGGTCAGCAGCCGCGCCAGCTCGCCCAGCGGCAGCAGCACCTGGGCGCCGTCCTGGTAGGCCCCGAGGCTGTCGGAGAGCACCTGGCCGTCCAGCCGTACTTCGAGCACCAGCAACTGGGCTTCGAGCTCGGTGGTGCGGCGCGGGCTGGCGAGCACCGGTGGCGGCGGGGCAGGCGGCGCGGGGGCGGCCGCCAGCGGCAGGT
>NZ_LYVQ01000143.1 GCF_001984095.1 Pelomonas sp. KK5 | reverse complement strand
GGTCCATGTCAGACGGCTCCGAGCGCGTGGAGGTCGCGGATCGCCGAGGCGTCGAGGCCCAGCTCGGCCAGGATCGCATCGGTGTGCTCGCCCAGCGCCGGCACCGGGTCCATCCGCGGCCCTTCGTCCGAGACGTCCCAGGAGCCCGGCGGCAGCAGCGCCGGCACCGGCCCGGCCGAGGTGCCGACCTCGCGCCAGCGCCCGCGCGCCTGCAGTTGCGGATGCGCCCAGACCTCGGCCATCGAGTTGACCCGCGCATTCGCGATCTGGGCCAGGTCCAGCCGTTCCACCACCTGGGCCGACGTCAGCGGCTTGAACGCCTCGACGATCAGCGCGCGCAGCGCCTCGCGCTCGGCGACCCGCTTCGCGTTGCCGGCGAAGCGCGGGTCCTGCGCCAGCGCGGGCTGCTGCAGCACCTTCTCGCAGAAGTTCACCCACTCGCGCTCGTTCTGCAGCCCCATCATCACCGTGCCGCCGTCGCCGGCCGGGAAGGGCCCGTAGGGGTAGATCGTCGCGTGGCTGGCGCCCGTGCGTGGCGGCGGCGGCGCGCCGTCGAAGGCGTAGTACAGCGGGTAGCTGGTCCACTCGGTCAGCGCTTCCAGCATCGAGATGTCGATGTGCTGGCCGCGGCCGGTCTGGCCGCGTTGCAGCAGCGCGGCGAGCACATTGGTGTAGGCGTACATGCCCGCCGCGATGTCGGCGATCGACGGCCCCGCCTTGCTGGGTTCGTCCGGCGTGCCGGTGACCGAAACGAAGCCGGCCTCGCTCTGGATCAGCAGGTCGTAGGCCTTCTTGTCGCGGTAGGGGCCGTCGCTGCCGTAGCCGGAGATGTCGCAGACGATGATGCCGGGCTTCAGCGCCGAGAGCCGTTCGTAGCCGAGGCCCAGCCGGGCCGCCGCGCCGGGGGCGAGGTTCTGCATCACCACGTCGGCCTTCTCGATGACGATGCGCTCCAGCAGCTTGGCCGCCTCGGGATGCTTGACGTCGAGCGTCAGGCTTTCCTTGGAGCGGTTGGTCCAGACGAAGTGCGAGGCCAGGCCCTTGACCCGGCTGTCGTAGCCGCGGGCGAAGTCGCCGCTGCCGGGGCGTTCGATCTTGATGACCCGCGCGCCGAGGTCGGCGAGCTGGCGGGTGGCGAACGGAGCCGCGATCGCGTGCTCCAGCGTGACGACGGTCAATCCTTTGAGGGGCTGCATGTTTCGAGTCCTAGCGAAGGGTTGCCGTGGCGTCCATCGTCAGCCAGCCTTCGTGGTCCTGCGCCCAGAGGCGGACGGTCTTGCCGCTTCCGTCACTCAGGGAAGGCTGGCCGTTGACCCGGAACGGATGCAGGTCGAAGGTCGGCCGCACGGCCTTGAACTGGAAGCTGGCCACGTCCGCATCCGGAAGGTTGTGGCGCAGCAGGTCCATCAGCAGGGTGGCGATCAGCGGGCCGTGGACGATCAGGCCCGGATAGCCCTCGACCTCGGTGACGTACTTGCGGTCGTAGTGGATGCGGTGGCCGTTGAAGGTCAGCGCCGAGTAGCGGAACAGCAGCACGTCGTCGGGCACGATCTGGCGCTGCCAGACAGCACCCGTGGCGGCCGCCTGCGGGGGCGGGGCCACATCGTCGGCACGCTGCGCCTCGCGGTAGACGATGTCGTGGTGCTCGGTGAGGGCCGGTCGGGTGTCATCGTTGCAGCGCAGCTCGTGCCGCACCTTGACGAAGACCAGCGTGCCGGTGCGCCCGGTCTTGCTCTTCACGTCCGCGATCGTCGAGGTGCGCGAGACGCGGTCGCCGACGCGCACCGGCGCGTGGAACTCGAACTGGCTGCCGGCCCACATGCGCCGGGGCAGCGGCACCGGGGGCAGGAAGCCGCCGCGCTTCGCATGCCCGTCGGCGCCGATCTCGGATTGCCGGTGCATCGGCAGGAAGTACAGCCAGTGCCACAGCGGCGGCAGCAGGCTGCCGGCCTCGATGGCCGCCGCCGGGTGGTCCAGCGTGGCGCGCAGCGCGGTGATCGGCGTCGGGGCGATGCGGTCCTGCAGCGTCTCGCTGCGGCCGATCCAGTCGGTCAAGTTGTCCATCGTGTCGTCCGATCAGAAGTTGTGGCGCATGCCGACTTCGAAGCCCCTGGACGAGCCGCCGCCAGCGAGTCCGGCCGCGCCGCCGGGCACGACGAAGGTGGCGGCACCCTTGTTGTCGATGAAGGAGGCCGTCGTGTAGAGCGCGCTGCGCTTGGACAGGTCGTAGACATAGCCCAGGGCGAACTGCTGCGCATCGTTGGAGTCGATGGACGTGGCGCCGACCTTGCCCGCGAGATTGGTGCGGTTCCAGGACAGCTTCACCGTGCCCTGGCCCAGCGGTACCCACAGGCCCAGCAGCGTGTTGGTCTGCTTGGCGTTCATCTGCTTGAACTGGCGCAGCGCCAGCGAGACCTGCACGAGGTGGAAGTCGTAGCTGCCGGCGATGACGCGGTCGGTGAACGCATGGCCGCCCGATGCGGCCGTCAGGTTGTTCTCGGTGCGAGAGGCGGTTGCGGAGATGTTGAAGTCGCCGTGCGTGTAGCCCAGGCGCAGGCCGGTGTACTTGTTCTGCCCGCTGACGGTGGTACCGCCTTCGCCGGCCGACAGCATCACGCCGCCTTCGAGCCCGCCGAGACCCGCCGGCAGCAGGTACTCGACCGCGTCGCTGCTGCGCACGGTCGTGGCCAGGCCGGTGCCGAAGGCCGACTTGACCGGGCCGGTCGGCGTCGTCGTGATGAAGTTGTTCGAGCCGCCGGCGCCGACATAGGCGAAGGGGTCGTAGCGGTTCCAGTTGATGTAGTTCAGCACGTAGTCGCGGCCGAGCCGGATCTCGCCCAGCGTCTTGCTGGCCAGCATCACCGTGGCCCGGCGGTCCCAGAACTGCGTGGCGACGACCTGGGTGCCGCTGTCCAGCTGCAGGCCATGCTCGAGGTGGAAGCCGGCCGACAGCCCGCCGCCCAGGTCCTCAACACCGCGAACGATCAGCTTGCTGGTCGAGTTCGAGCCGCTGACCAGCGACTTGACCGAGCCGCGGCCCTCGTTGGACACATAGCGCCCGGCGGCATCCGCCACGCCGGACAGCGTGACGCTGCTGGTCTGCGCCTGCGCGGCTGCGCCGAGGGCGAGCAGCACCGCTGCCCCGAATCGTTTGCCATCTCGCTTCATCTCTTGTCTCCGTTGGTTTGCTTGAAAAATCAGTCCGCGGTGAGCCGTGCCTGCTGCACCACCTGCTTCCACTTGCCCAGTTCCGCCTTGACGAGCGCGCCGAATTCCTCCGGCGAGCTGGCGGCGATCTGCGTCCCGTGCGCCTGCAGCCGGCGAGCGATCGCGGGATCGGCCAGCACGGCGTTGAGCGCGGCGTTGAGACGGGCGACGATGTCGGGCGGCGTCCGGGCCGGCGCGAAGACGCCGTACCACTGCAGCACCTCGACGCCGGCGATGCCCAGCTCCTTCAGCGTCGGCACCTCGGGCAGCGCATCGAGGCGCTCCGGTCCGGCGACGGCCAGCGCCTTCAGGCGCCCGGCCTGGACGTGGGGCAGGGCGGTGAACAGGCTGGGGAACATCAGCTGGCAGCGGTCTTCCAGCACGTCGGCGACGGCCGGCGCCGAGCCGCGGTAGGCCACGCCCTGCAGCTTCACGCCGGCGTTCAGCCGGAACAGCTCGGCGGCGAAATGCGGGGCCGTGCCGGTGCCGGCGGAGGCGTAGCGCCAGGTCCGCGCGCCCATCGCCAGCGCCTTGACCGATGCCGGGCCGGTCGCCGCGTTGGCGACCAGCAGCGTCGGCGAGTAGCCGATGCGGCCGACCGGCGCGAAGTCCGACACCGGGTCGTAGCCCAACGCCTGCAGCGCCGGGTTCATGCCGTGGGTGCCGATGTAGCCGAGGATCAGCGTGTGGCCGTCCGGCGCGGCCGTGGCCACGTAGTCGCTCGCGATCGTGCCGTTCGCGCCGGCGCGGTTGTCGACGACCACCTGCTGGCCCAGCAGCGTGCCGAGCTGCTCGGCGATGGCGCGGGCCATCGCATCGTTGCCGCCGCCCTGCGAGGTGGGAACGACCAGCGTGATCGGCTTGCTCGGGAACTCGGCGGTGTCCGCCGGCTGGGAGAACACGTAGTCCGGCAGGTGCAGCTCGCCCTGGAAGATCTTGCGTGCGGTGCGGACCAGCGCGGCGCGTTCGATCGTGGCGGCCTCGCCCTCGCCGTCGACCTTCACCTCGACCTCGATGCGGCCCTGCGGATGCAGCACGGTGAGCTTGCGCACGCCGCGGATCGGCAGCTCGGACGAAGCAACCGTGCCGGGCAGCGCGAAGGCGGTGGCCACGCCGATCGCGCCGGTCACCGCGTGCGAGGCATGGCAGCGCTTCGGCGTGAAGTAGCGCGAGCGGATGCTCGATGCATCCTCGCCCGCGCTGACGATGACCGGCTTGGGCACGACGCTGGTGGAGACGTCGCCCAGGCCCATCAGCTCGCCGGCGGCGCGGCGCAGGCTTTCGAGCTTCTCGAGCAGTGGCAGGTTCGCGTCCAGTTCCGCCGGCGACTCCGTGCCGGCCAGGCCCAGCTCGGCGGCCTGGACGATCATCAGCGGCATCGCCGCGTCGATGCAGGTCAGCCGGACGCCGTGCAGTTCGTCGACGCGCCGGCCCGTGGGAAACAGCTTGCCGGTGATCGCGCCCCAGGCGTCCAGGAAGTTGAGGCGGATCGGCGCGGCGGTGCCGGCGACGCCGTCGATGCTGGTGAGCCCGTCGTAGCGGATGCGGCGGTTCGGGGTCAGCACCGTCACGTCGATGCGCGACTTCGTGTTGACGTTGAACACCCGCACCGTGGTCTCGCCATCGTCGGCATCGACCAGGCCCTGCTCGAGCGCGAAGGGCACGACGCCGCTGAGCATGTTCCCGCAGTTCGGGCGCGTGTCCACCGAGCTCTGACCGACGCCGACCTGGGCGAACAGGTAGTCGAGCTGGCAGCTGGGCTCATTCGAGCGCGAGACGATGGCCACCTTGCTGGTCAGCGAATTGCCGCCGCCGACGCCATCGACCTGCAGCAGGTCGGACGCGCCGATGGCGCCGATCAGCGCCTGGTCGCGCAGGCGCTCGTCCGCCGGCAGCCAGTCACGCAGGAAGAAGGGGCCGCGGGAGGTGCCGGCGCGCATCAGCACGCAGGGCAGGGAGCGCAGGGGCGCAGAGAACGTGGAAGGAGAAGAAGCCATGACCGAATCGTCGGCCAATGACTGATGCAGGGGAATTGCTTAGTTATGATCGATTGATCCGTGAAACGCATCAATACGGCATCAATACCGAGGGGTTTCCACGATGGCGATCAACTTCGACTTGAACGACCTGCTGGCCTTCCGGGCCGTCGCCGAGCAGGGCAACTTCCGGCGCGCGGCGGAGTCGGTGCACATCTCGCAGCCCGCCTTCAGCCGGCGCATCGACAAGCTCGAACAGGCGCTGGGTGTGAAGCTGCTGGAACGCACGACCCGGCGCGTGACGCTGACGGCGGTCGGGCGAGAGTTCGCGCGCAAGGTGCAGCAGATGCTCGACGAACTCGACACGACGCTGCTGGGCATCCGCGGCCTGGGTGCCACGCGCTTGGGCGAAGTCACGATCGCCTGCGTCCCGTCGACGGTGTACTACTACCTGTCGCGCGTGATCGTCCGCTACCGCGAGAACAATCCGAAGATCCGGCTGAAGGTCTTCGATGCCGGAGCCAACGCCGTGCTGAATGCCGTAGCCCGTAGCGAGGCGGATTTCGGCGTCAATTTCATGGGCAGCCAGGAGGCGGACATCGAGTTCCATCCGCTGCTGGAAGAACGCTTCGTGCTGGCCTGCCGGCGCGAGCATCCGCTGGCGAAACGGCGTTCGGTGACCTGGAAGGACCTCGCGGCCTACGACTACATCACCGTCGCGAAATCATCCGGCAACCGGCTGCTGCTCGACCAGGCGCTGGCCGGCGTGCCGGGCCGGCCGGACAGCATCTACGAGGCCGAGCACGTCACGACAATGCTGGGCCTGGTCGAGGCGGGCCTGGGCATCGCCGCGGTGCCCTCGCTGGCGATGCCGGGCAAGGACCATCCGCTGCTCGTCAGCGTGCCGCTGACCGAGCCCGCCGTGACGCGGCAGGTCGGGCTGATCCGGCGCAAGGGCCGCACGCTGTCGCCGGCGGCGCAGCAGCTCTATGACTTCTTCGTGGAAATGAAGATGCCGGCGGCGGCCTCGGCCCGGCGTTAGATCGTCGGCACGGTGCCGCCGTCGATCAGGTGTTCGGAGCCGGTGATCGAGGCCGCGCGCGGGGAGGCCAGGAAGGCGATCAGGTCGGCGACTTCCTCGGGCCTGGCCGGTCGGCCCAGCGGAATGCCGCCGAGCGACTGCATGGTGATGCGCTTGCCGCCTTCGTAGTCCGTGCCCGCCTGTTCGGCCAGCCGCTGCGCCAGGGCCACGGCGGCTTCGGTCTCGATCCAGCCCGGCGCGACGCTGACGACGCGCACGCCCCGCGGCGTGACTTCCTTGGACAGCGCCTTGCTGTAGGTCGTGAGCGCGGCCTTGGCCGCGGCGTAGGCGATCGTCGATTCCGGCAGCGGCAGCAGGCGCTGGATCGAGCTCACATGGACGATGACTCCGCGGCCGCGCGCCAGCATGGCCGGCAGCAGCGCGCGGTCGAGGCGGACTGCCGGCATCAGGTTCTGGTGCAGCTCGCGCGTCCACTGTGCGTCGTCCAGCGCCACGAAGCCGCCGGCCGGGGCGCTGGAGCCGCCGAGCACGTTGACGAGGATGTCGACGCCATCTCCATGCTGGAGGACCGAGTGCGCGACCTCGGCAGCGCCCTCGGCGGTTGAGAGATCGGCCGCGAGGTAACGGACGCCGTCGAGCGGATTCGCGGGCAGCGTGCGCGCGGTGGCGATGACGTCCACGCCGGCTGCGCGAAGCACTTGCACGACGCCGACGCCGACGCCGCGTGTGCCGCCGGTGACCAGCGCGCGCTGCCCGCCCCGGTGCCGTGCCCAGCGCGGACGAACTGGAACGGCGCCGGCTCAAGGCGCTGGAGCCGGGCATTACCCATGTGGAATGGGGCCCGAATGGCGAGGTGCTGATGCCGGGCGAACCGCAGCTCCGCCACCCGGAGGCCGCCTCGAAAAAAACGACTCTTGAAATCTCTTTGGCCCGCTCCTAACTAGGGTGTGACCGGCCGGATGTCCCGGCCGGTGAACACCACTGAACGGAGATCAAGCCATGTTTCATTCATTGCTGACCCATCCGAACAGCCTGTTCGGACAATTCGACCGCCTGCAGCGCGAGCTCGACGACATCTTCGGCACCTCGGGGTTGCCCAGCAGCATCCGCTCGGTCGCCAGCGGCACCGCGCCGCAGATCAACGTGGGGCGCACGCCCCAAAGCGTGGAGATCTACGCCTTCGCGCCCGGCTTGGACGCCAGCAAGATCGAGGTCACTCTGGACCGCGGCGTGCTGCGCCTGGCCGGCGAGCGCGTGCAGCCGGCCGCCGACGGCGAGCGCAGGCGCTTCTACGCGCGGGAGCGCGCCACCGGGCGCTTCGACCGCAGCGTCACGCTGCCCGATGACGTCGATCCCGACCAGGTCAAGGCCAGCTACCGCGACGGCGTGCTGCAGATCAGCATCGCGCGCCGCGAAGCCGCCCAACCGAAGCGCATCGCCATCCAGTAATCGCCTTCATCCAGGAGCCACCATCATGAGCAAGGAGATCACCCAGAGCAACAAGCAACAGACGGCCCTGGACGGCACCGCCAACGAACGCGCGGTGACCCCGGCCGTGGATGTCTTCGAGGACGAGACCGGCATCACGCTGCTGGCCGACATGCCCGGCGTCCCCCGCGACCAGCTCGAATTGCACGTGGAGGGCGACACGCTCCTCATCGAGGGCCGGGTCCAGCCGCAGACGCCCAATGGCCTGGAGGCCATCTACGCCGAACTGCGCGTGCCGCGCTGGCGCCGCAGCTTCACGCTGAGCCGGGAACTCGACACGTCCAGGATCGACGCCAACCTGAAGGACGGCGTGCTGACGCTGCGCATCCCCAAGCAGGCCCACGCGCAGCCCCGGCGCATCGCCGTCAACGCCGGATGACCGGAGGGCCGAAACCATGACCAAGCTGACGGAACAGTTGAAGCATGGCGCCGGCCAGGCCTGGGAATCGGTGACGGAGGGCTGGCGGGAACTGGGCGCGCGGGCCAGTGGCGCATTGACGCGTTTCTGGGCCGAGGACGTCAAGGCCTCCAACGCCTCCGACGCCGGCGGCGACAAGCCGGCCGCGGCTGACGTCAGGGACGGCAGCCTGCCGCCCTCTCGCTGGGCCTTCCTGGCGGTCGACGTCTACGGCACGCACGACAAGCTGGTCGTGCGTATCGAGGCGTCCGGCATGGCGCAGGAGGACTTCCAGATCGAGATGGGCGCGCCGGAGACGCTCAGCGTGCTGGGCCGCAAGCGCTATGACCCCGTGCGGGCGAACAGCAGCTATGCCTTGATGCAGTGCGCCTACGGCACCTTCCGGCGCGACATCCAGCTGCCGGTGCCGGTGGACGTCGATCGAGCGAAGGCCAGCTACGTGGCCGGCGTGCTCCGCATCGAGCTGCCGCGGCAAGAGCCGGTGCCGCATCGCCGCATCGAGGTGCGCGGCGCCTGAGTCTGCTCATCCGCCGCCAGCAGTGCCCACGACCGTGGGCACTGCTTTCGCACGCCACGGGCTGGCGCCGCGAGGGACAGACCTGCAAGTGCTGACAGGCCATGAATCCAGTCGACATCGAATTGACCGCGCAGGAGCGCGAAGCTCTGTATTTCATTCCGCCGGCGCCCGGGGGGCGCGTCGTCAGCGAAGCGATCCAGATGAGCCTGCAGCAAAAAGGGCTCGTGACGCCGCCCCGAGAGGACGGCAGGCGCTGGCTGACGCTGATCGGCGACCAGATCCGCCGAGGCCGAAGACAGGCCGGCCGCCCCCCTTGATTTTTGGCGCGGATCTGTCATAAATTTCCGCCGTCTGTACGAGTTTCCATCTGCTAGACCATGATCTTCGACATCATCCGGCAGCAGGTGGGGGTCTTGCGCAGGCCTCTGGCCGCCGTCGTGCTCAGCACGCTCCCGCGCAGATCTTCGCCCTTGCTGCTGCTGCTTCATTGGCATGGCTTCGCAGTCGACGAGCGGCAGCGCGCGCCGCCACCCGATGTGGCCGGCCCACGGCGGCAGGCGCCGCTGCCCAGCTCGGTGCTGCAGATCAACCTGCCCTGGAACCAGCTGGCGCAGATCGACGAGCACATGCTCGACGCCGCGTGGCAGCTGGGCGCGTGGAATCTGGTGCGGGAAGAGCATCGGGGCTGCTACGTCGTCGGCGCGTCGGCACGGGAAGCGCTGGCCTGCCGCCAGGCCTTCGGCGACAACCCCTTCGATCCGGCTGATGGCGCGCATGTCGCCGTCGAGGCGCCGGACCGGGCGTCGATGCGCGACATCGCGGCCCGGCTCGGCTATGTGCGCTGGCTCTTCAGGCCGGTGGCCGATGGCCTGTGGCGTGGGGCAGGGCAGGACGACAGCCTGTTGCCCGATGGGCGCCGCCTCCCGCCGTGCCCGGTGGCGCCCATGCCCGGCGTGGGCACGCGCGTCTCGCGCAGCAGCTATCAGCTCGGCCGCATGGATCGCATCGTCCTGCTGTGAACGCGAGCTCTTGAAAACTTCCGCGCCGACTCTAGATCACTGACCGGCCGGAATCGGGAGCGAGGGTGTCGCCACCTCCCGCCCGGATTCCGCCATTTTTTGTCAATCATCTGCCATCTGAAAGGAGACCCAAGATGCAAATCCGTCCCCTCTACGACCGGATCATTGTCAAGCGCATCGACCCGCTGCGTCAGACCGCCTCCGGCATCGTGATCCCCGACACCGCGGCCGAGAAGCCCGAGCAGGGCGAGGTCATTGCCGTCGGCACCGGCCGCCTGCTGCAGGACGGTTCGGTGCGGCCGCTGCAGCTCAAGCCCGGCGAGCGGGTGCTGTTCGGCAAGTACGCGGGCCAGACGGTCAAGCTCGACGAGCAGGAACTGCTGGTCCTGCGCGAGGAAGACGTGCTTGGCGTGATCGAAGCCAGCGCCGCGGCCCCGTCCCTCAAGGCCGCGTGAAGCGGTTCGTTCGTTCATTCATTCATTCATCGCACCCATCCCTCAACTTCAAGGAGATTCAAGGAGAACACCATGGCTGCCAAGGAAGTCCATTTCCATGACGAAGCCCGTGCCCGCATCGTGAAGGGCGTCAACATCCTGGCCGAGGCCGTCAAGGTCACGCTCGGTCCCAAAGGCCGCAACGTCGTGCTGGAGCGCAGCTTCGGCGCGCCCGTCGTCACCAAGGACGGCGTGTCGGTCGCCAAGGAGATCGAGCTGCGCGACAAGCTCGAGAACATGGGCGCCCAAATGCTCAAGCAGGTCGCGTCCAAGACCGGCGATGTCGCCGGCGACGGCACGACGACGGCCACGGTGCTGGCCCAGGCCGTCGTGATTGAAGGCATGAAGCTGGTCGCGGCCGGCATGAACCCGATGGACCTCAAGCGCGGCATCGACAAGGCCTGCGAGACCGTCGTGGCGGAGCTGAAGACGCTGTCCAGGCCCTGCTCGACCAGCAAGGAGATCGCGCAGGTCGGCGCGCTGTCGGCCAACTCCGATGCCGCCATCGGCGAGCTGATCGCCCAGGCGATGGAGAAGGTCGGGCAGCACGGCGTCATCACGGTCGAGGACGGCAAGTCCCTGGAGAGCGAGCTCGACGTCGTCGAGGGCATGCAGTTCGACCGGGGCTACCTGTCGCCCTACTTCATCAACAACCCCGAGAAACAGGTGGCCGTGCTGGACGACCCGGCCATCCTGCTGTGCGACAGGAAGATTTCGAACATCCGCGAGCTGCTGCCGGTGCTCGAGGAGGTCGCGAAGGCGGGCCGGCCGCTGCTGATCGTGGCGGAGGATGTCGAAGGCGAGGCGCTGGCCACGCTGGTGGTCAACAGCATGCGCGGCATCCTGAAGGTGGCCGCGGTGAAGGCGCCGGGCTTCGGTGACCGCCGCAAGGCCATGCTCCAGGACATCGCCGTGCTCACTGGCGCGACCGTGATCGCCGAGGAAGTCGGCAAGCAGCTCGAGAAGGCCACGCTGGCGGACCTCGGGCGTGCGCGCCGGGTCGACATCCACAAGGAGGCCACGACCCTCATCGACGGCGCCGGCAAGCCCGAGCAGATCGAGGCGCGCCGCAAGACCATCGAGGCCGAGATCGAGAACGCCACGTCCGACTACGACCGCGAGAAGCTGCAGGAGCGCCTGGCCAAGCTGTCGGGCGGCGTGGCCGTCATCCGCGTCGGTGCGGCCACCGAGGTCGAGATGAAGGAGAAGAAGGACCGCGTCGACGATGCGCTGCATGCCACGCGCGCCGCCGTCGAGGAAGGCATCGTGCCGGGCGGCGGCGTGGCGCTGCTGCGCGCTCGCCGCTCGCTGGACGCGCTGCGGGGCGCAAACGCCGACCAGGATGCCGGCATCGGCATCGTGCGGCGAGCACTGGAAGCCCCGCTGCGGGCGATCAGTGCGAATGCCGGCGACGAGCCGTCCGTCGTCATCGAGCGTGTACTGCGCGGCGAGGGCAGCCACGGCTACAACGCCGCCACCAGCGAGTACGGGGATCTGCTGGCCATGGGCGTCATCGATCCGACCAAGGTGACCCGCTCAGCGCTGCAGAACGCCGTCTCCGTCGCCGGACTCATCCTGACCACCGATGCCACGGTGGCCGAGCAGCCGAAGGAGTTCAGGTCGCCGGTGCCGGCCGACGCGGAGTACTGACATGGACCAGCTCACGACCACTTCGCGCCACGCACGCTCGGCGACGGCAGTCGGGCATTGGAGCAGGACGGCGGGCGAGAGGGCGATTGCCAGAAGCAGGCAGTTGCCCGCCTTGCTCCAGCCCGGGTCGCTTTGCGCTGAGGAGCTTCAGGTCTTGCGTGCATGGCTGGCGGGTTCGGCGGCGATGCGACCGGAACAGGCCCGGCGCCTGCTGGAGCAGGCCCTCGACGGCCGTCAGCTGGTCCACGAACCGGCCCTGCACTGGCGGGCCGTGAAGGCCCGCATTGCGGGCAGCTCCAACTGGGCGCAGATGGGATTCCGGCTGGTACTCGACTAGCGCCAGATCGCCATTTGCGGTCGCGCGCGCCGGGTCGCCCCTGGCACCCGGCGCGCCATCATCAAGACAACGAGGAGTTCGATCATGGACCCTGCACAGACATCCCGCACTGCGGGGCATCGCGGCCAGGCAGACCGGGCCCGCAATCTCGAGGCGCTGCAGTTGCAGGCCTATCTTGCTGCCCGCGAAACGATGCGGCGTCTCAAGCGCTCGTCCGGGCCGTGCTTCGCGCGCGACTGGCGGCCGAACCGGAAGTCGATCGGCGATTGTTGATTCGGCGGGCCGGCCGGGCAGATTGCGATCATGCGGGCGCGCTCTTGGTGCTGCCTTCGCTGTTCATCCTGATCGGCCTGTCCTGGGTCTACATGGCCCATGGCCAGGTGCCCGCCGTCGCCGGCCTGTTTCATGGCATCAAGCCCGCGGTGACGGCCCTGGTGGGCCATGCGGCATCGGGCTGGTCAGGTTCTTCGGCAGGCAGGGCACCGTGGCACCGCTGACCCGCATCACGGCGGCCGTGGTCGGGGTCATTGTGAATCTGGCGGCCTTCTTCGCCTGGCACGTGCTGTGGCCACAGGGCCCGGGCGGCCCCTTCGACTGGGGTGCGGCGCTGATCGGACTGGCCGCGGCGATCGCGCTGTTCCGCTTCAAGGCAGGCGTCATCCCGGTCGTGCTGGCCTCGGGCCTGGCAGGCCTGCTTGCGCAGCTCGCAGGCTCTTGGCTGTCCACGCGCTTCGCCGCGGCGACGGTCTTCTCCTGCATGCATGTGGACTGAGGCATCTGCGCGTGGAGGCTGGCACATCGATTGCCGAGAAGGTCCGATCAGCCCGGAAGCGACGACGACTGCCGACGTCATGAGCGCCGCCGTGGCCTCCCGCGGGACACAACACCTGCCCTGTCCGAGCTGATTCGTGCATCTGCGCCACGCCAAGCGTGTCGCAAACGGGTTTGGCTCGACAAGCTTATATTTCCGCAGAACCGGCGGCCCGCGTCAGGCGGGGCTTAGGTTCGGATCGCTGGGGCGCAACAGAAGATCAAATCGCCATGCCGACAGGAGAACATGTGACTGCGATGAAGAGGCTGCCGACTGCAGTGCCAGGTCTTGACCAGATCCTGCATGGGGGCCTCTTCGAGGGCGGTGTGTACATCTTTGAAGGTCCGCCCGGCGTCGGCAAGACGACGCTGGCCAACCAGATCGCGTACCAGGCCCTCGCCAAGGACGGTACCAAGACGCTCTACATCACCTTGCTGGCGGAATCGCACTCGCGGCTAGTGCAGCACATGCAGGGCCAGACCTTCTTTCGCCCGGAGGCCGTCAATTCCTCGGTGCTCTATGTGAGCGCGTACCGCGAATTCGAGGAACACGGCCTCAAGGCCATCATTGACCTGGTCCGCGGCGAACTCTCGCGCCACCAGGCATCGCTCTTCGTGATCGACGGGCTGGTGGTCGAGAACCAGGAAGTCGGATCGAACGAAGGGATCCGGCAATTCGTGCACGGCCTGCAAAGCGTGGCCTCGGCGATGTCCTGCACGGGTCTGCTGTTGACCAGCGGCGGCAATCGGGCGCTGAACGCCGAACAGACGATGGTCGACGGCATTTTCGCCTTCGAAGACTACGTGTATCAGTGGCGCACCGAGCGGCGGATCCAGATCCGGAAGTTCCGGGGTAGCGCCGTCGAACGCGGCAAGCATACGTTCTGCATCACCGACCAGGGCCTGCAGTTTTTCCCGCGCCTTGAGGGCCTGGAGTGGAAGGCCCAGGACACCGAACTGGATCGGCGGCTTGCACTGGGCATCGAGGGCCTGGACAGCAGCGTCCTGCTCGGAGGCGTGGCGCAGGGCAGCAGTACCGTCATCGTTGGCGACAGCGGAGCCGGCAAGACCTTGCTCGCCCTGAGCTTCGCGGCGCAGGCCTCGCCGGACGAGCCTTGTCTGCTGATGACCTGTGCCGACTCGCCGCGGGATCTTGTCCGCATCGGGCAGGAGTTCAATCTCCCGATATCCGAGGCCATCGACGATGGGGCGTTGGAGATCCGCTGGGAACCGCAGGAGGACGAGGGCATGGACGAGATCGGCCACAAACTGCTGCGCCTGGTCGAAGAGTCCGGATCGAAGCGCTTCGTCATGGACAGCCTGGCCGGCCTGGCGGACACGGTGGCCTTTCCTGAACGGGGCTATCGCTTCGTCGGGCGGCTGCTGCGCGAGCTGAAGGCCCGCGGCGTGACGACCCTTTTCACACTTGATCCGGCCGCGCTCCAGGCGGCGGCCGGCAAGGCGGCGGCAGATGGCCTGATGGCATGGTTCGACAACGTGTTGGAGATCTCGCGGACGGCGCAAAGCGACGGCGCCCGCGAATTGAACATCAAGAAGATCCGGGGATGCAGGGTCACGCGCGCCAGGTTCCAGCTGGAACTCGGCGCTTCAGGCCTCACGGCCTCCTAGGCGGTCGAAGGATCATCCGCGATGAAACTTGTGATGTTGGTCGAAGACGAGTACGGCAACGCCGAGGTCATGCAGTTGTTGCTCGAATCCGAGGGCTACCGCGTGACATCCGCCTCCAACGGAAAGGCCGCGCTCGAACTGCTGGCCGGCGAGAAACCGGCGGCCATCCTCGCGGACTTCATGATGCCGCACATGACCGGGGGAGAACTCGGCACGGCGCTGCGGGCAAGCCCGAACCTCAGCGACATCCCGTTCATCATGGTCAGCGGCACGCAGGAGGCTGTTGTGCGGGAGACCTTCGCGGACTACGACGCCTTCGTGTCCAAGCCCTTTGTCGCGGAGGGACTGCTCAAGTTGCTGGCCCACTTCGTTGAGAACGGCCGTGTGGTCGAGAAGCGAGACCCGGAGGTCGAGCGCACGCTGCGTCGCCTGCTCCATGGCATGCGAATTCCACCGACTTGACCGTCTCCTCGAGCGACTCCGCGGGAGCGATCCCGTGCCGATTGGTGACGGGACTTGCGGGATCGGCTTCGCGTATGGCAGGCCGGGTAGCCCCCCGGTCTCCGAGATGGAAGGATGCCCATGACTGATCCCACACACATGCAGCGACTCGTCATGGGCATTCTCGAGTCTGCTGCAGCCGAAATCTCCGGCACGCAGGCCTTCAGCAATGTCCTGGCCTTCATCGAGCGCAATGAACTAGGCTTGGCCATGCTCTTGCTCAAGGATATGGGCACTGAACGCAAGGTCTCGCACGACTACTGGTGGCAACTGCGGAAGGCTGCGGAGATCGTGGGCAACCGAACGCTGCAACTGGAGTGCGGCAGGCACGTCAAGTCGTTCGATGCCTGCGGGCACTACCTGGCGAGCATCGAGACGGCAACAGTTCCATGCCCAGGATGGGCACCCGCAGCGCCACCTGCGCGACTTCCGTGGCATCCTGCAGGCCGATGCCTTCGGGAGATGGAATGCGCTCTACGACAGCGGTCGGATCGTCGAGGCCGCACGCTGGGCCCACGCGCGACGACCGTGGTGGGGCCTGTATGAACAGCACCGGGATGTCACCGGGCTGGTCGCGCAGGCGCTGCGTCACATCCAGGGCTATATGCCGTCGAAGCAGACGTCCGCGGTCACCCTCCCGAGGCACGACGCGAGCAGCGGCAGGCACGGGCCGGTCCGCTGCTGGAGAAGTTCCAACGTGGCTGCAGGGTGTGCTGACCCAGATGTCGGCTCGCTGCTCGGTCAGCTCAAGAAGCTGCCGGGTCTGGCCTCCGCCGTCGCCGTTGCGGCCAGTGGTTTCGGACGAGTCGAAGACGAGCAGAGATCGTTAGTCGCGGGCTTTGATCTGCATCTCGGCAAGCCCCTGGCCATTGACGTGCTGGAGGCTGGCATTCAAGGACTTTTGGAGCGGAGAGAGCAAGGGCACCCTCCGCCAACGTGAGCGACCCTGTAGCTGCCGCTCGCCGATGTCTGGAGTTGGCCGGGTCCGGGTACCGGCTCGCGACCCGTTGCGGAAGTAGCCGGCGAAGAGTTCATTGCCTCGAAGCTGTCGTAGGCCTGCGCCTCGGGAATCTGCTGCAGCGATTTCTGATGCAACGGGCCTGCGACGTCCGCGAATTGTTGCCCTACCGCTGGACGCCGCCGGCCTGTCCGAACGCCGCGCTCCGGTCAACCTGTGTTCGCCGACTGCTTACATCGCGCCTGATGATTTCCTGCGCGAGCGCCGTGATGACGTTCGCTGCTTAGCTGGCACTCAGAGGATTTCGGGACCTTCATTGAACTCGATCCTTGCGCAGCCAAGGAGGCGCCAAGCCAATCCTTGGCGTGGCGTCTTTCCATAAACCAAGAGCGACACACCGCGTCGTAACCTAGCGCCCTGCGCTCTTGTCACGCAGGTCCCGGGCTAAGGCAGAGTGACGTCTCCGTCGCTGCCACCAAGAGAACAAGTTCCCGAATCAGCCTTGGCTGTGGCGCTCACAGCCAGGTGCAGCACGCCATTTTTCGGGACGGCAACCTTCTTCCCTTGAGGGAGATAGATGCGATCCGTTTCGTCTGCCTTGCGCGCCGGCTCGACCACCGCCCCCGATGGCCGGCTGAGCACGACCTTGCTAGTCTCGGAACTGCCAACCTTTACCGAAGCCATGCCCGTGACGGCTCCTGAGTTCTGCGTGAACGTCGCCGAGGTCGCGTAGACAGACAGAGCTGTCACTGACCAGGAACCATCATTCCCCTTCACGGCCTCGCCGGAGACGTTGACTCGGAAGGCGCCGGCGACGCCAATGCCCTCGCAAAGCGCACCGATGCCACCGAGCCACGATTGCTCGAACGGTGCAGCGCCAGCTGATCCGTGCAGTAGCAAGAGCACCAGGTATACGGTACTGAAGGCCGCCGTTCTCTTCGATTTTCTCATCGCTGACCCTTTAGAAATAGATGCCCAGCTTAGATCTTGCTGTACAGCAGCTGACTGAATGGTTCTTCACATCCGCAGACTTATGGATAAGCCGCCTTCTTAACCCCTCTTCATGGATCACTTGGCGTCCTACCTGCATTGAAATCTCGGCGTAGCGACATGAGGCCGCAATGCTCTGCGGGTTCGAGATCGCAAGGGGACTGAT
>NZ_LYVQ01000142.1 GCF_001984095.1 Pelomonas sp. KK5 | reverse complement strand
ACGCAGGGGCTGCTGCTGCCGCCCAGGCTGCTGGCGCGCCAGACCTGGGCCGGCAGCGGAGGCGGGGGAGGGGAGGCGCCCGCCGGGGACGGCAGGCTTGCGCAGGGGGAATGCATGGCCAGAATACTGTGATTGCGTACAGTATATGAATCCGGCCGGGCGATGCAAGCGCAGGGATTTCACGCCCGGACCGTGCGCCAGACGCACCCGCCCCGCACTTGCGGGGCTGCGCTGTCACACGCCGCTCATGGTTGTAGCAGAATAAGGGTTTTCACCAGGGCATCGACCCGGAGCGCGAGGGACCGAGATTCCATGACAGTGAGCGAGCTTTCCGAGCTGGCCGTCCGGCCATGGGAAACGGCGCGCCTGCTGCTGCGGGCGCCGACCGCCGATGACCTGGAGGCCGTCTTCGCCCTCCATGCCGACCCGATCGCCAACCGCTTCAGCGCCAGCGGCCCGATGCCCACCCGCGAGGCCTCGGCCGAGCTGCTGGAGAGCTGGCTGGCCCACTGGCGCGAGCATGGCTACGGCTACTGGGCGATTGCTTCGCGCGAAGAGCCGCAGCGGCTGATCGGCTTCGGTGGCGTGATGAACCGCTGCGTGGCCGGGGTGAAAGGACTGCACCTCTATTTCCGTTTCCTGCCGCAGGCCTGGGGCCAGGGGCTGGCTTCGGAGATGGCGCTGGCGGCGCTGGAGCTGGTCTTCGACACGCTGCACGAGGCCTCGGTGCTGGCCGTGGTGCTGCCGCAGAACACGCCCTCTCGCAAGACACTGGAGCGTATCGGCATGCTGCTGAAGACCTCGTCGGAAGGCGGCAGCCTGGTCTACGAGATGACCGCCGAGCGCTTCGCGCAGATTCCCCGCACACCGCCTGCTCCCACGCCTTTCGGCGCCTGAACTGCTAGGCCGCGCCGCGCGGCCCCTGGTAGACGCGCAGCCTCTCGCGATCCAGCACCCTCACCCCGCCGTATTCGACGCGGATCAGCCCGCCCGCCGCCAGCGTGTTCAGCGCCTGGTTGACCCGCTGGCGCGACAAGCCCACCAGATAGCCCAGCTCCAGCTGCGTGATGCGCAGCAGGCTGCCCACGCCCGGATACAGCAGCGGGTGGAACATCGCCGCGAGGTTGCGGGCGACGCGGGTGTCGGGGTCCGACAGGCGGTCGATCTCGCGGGCGGCGATGAACTGGCCGAGCCGCTCGTTGAGCTGATTGAGGATGAAGCGGTTGAAGGCGATGCTCTGGTCCAGCAAGGCATGGAAGGTCTCCAGCGGCAGGCCGGCCACCACGCTGCGGCGCAGCGCCTGGATGTTGTAGCGGTAGCTCTCGCGCTTGAGCAGCGTGCCCTCGCCGAACCAGCCGCCCGGCGGCACGCCGGTGAAGGTGATGCTGGGGCCGACCGCGTCGTCGTTGCTCATCTTCAAGAGCCCGTCGACGACGCCGAACCAGTAATTGGCCGGCCGCCCGAAGCGGCAGACCCGCTCGCCCACCTCGGCCTCGGCCACCTGCAGCTGGGCCACCGCGTCGGCGCGCTGCTGCGGCTCCAGCACGGCCAGCCAGTGGATGGCCGCCAGTTCGTCCGGGCGGGCAGGCCGGGCGCGCTGGCGCAGCGGCGGGGATGTTGACGGGGGCTTGTCCATGACTCCTAGGGAAAACCACGAGCAGTGACAACCCTGGGATTGTCGTTGCAACGACACCCTGGCGTCAAAGTGCCGCCTACGATGGGCCGCAGGAGACAAGGGGCGACCACAAGCATGGCGACCACGACGACCACAACAAGCACCTTCCCCCGGCTGCTGCTGCAGCATGCGGGCCAGCGCCCCGATGCGCCGGCGCTGCGCGAGAAGGAGTACGGCATCTGGCAGACGCTCAGCTGGAGCGCGCTGGCCGTGCTGGTGCGCGAGCTGGCCCACGGCCTGGCCGCGGCGGGCATGCGCCGGGGCGACCATCTCGTGGTGATCGGCGAGAACCGGCCGCGCCTGTATGCCGCGATGCTGGCGGCCCAGTCGCTCGGCGCGGTGCCGGTGCCGCTGTACCAGGACGCGGTGGCGGCCGAGCTGGCCTTCCCGCTCAACAACGCGGAGGTGGCCTTTGCCATCGTCGAGGACCAGGAGCAGGTGGACAAGCTGCTGGAGATCCGCCCCGGCTGCCCGCTGCTCGCGCGCATCTGGTACGACGACCCGCGCGGCCTGCGCCACTACGACGAGCCCGGCCTCGCTGCGCTCGATGCGCTGCGCGAGGACGGTCGCCGCCATGCCGCTGAACTACCGCGTTACGTGGACGAGCAGATCGAGCAGATCCAGCCTCGCGACGTGGCCGCGCTGTTCTTCACCTCCGGCACCACCGGCCATCCGAAGGGCGTCGTCCACACGCACCTGAGCCTGATCGACCGGGCCCTGGCCGGCATGCGCTTTGACCGCCTGACCGAGCGCGAGGAGGTGCTTGCCTACCTGCCGCCGGCCTGGGTCGGGCAGAACATCTTCAGCTATGCACAGTGGCTGGCGATCGGCTATGTGGTGAACTGCCCCGAGTCGGCCAGCACGGTGGAGATCGACCTGAAGGAGATCGGCCCGAGCTACTACTTCGCGCCGCCGCGGGTGTTCGAGGGGCTGCTGACGCGGGTGACCATCCGCATGGAGGATGCCTCAGCGCCCAAGCGCTGGCTCTACGAGCGCTGCATGGCGCTGGCCCGTCGCGTCGGACCGGCGCTGATGGACGGGCAGCCGGTGGCTCTCGCCGACCGCTTGAAATACGCGTTAGGGAACCTGCTGATCTACGGTCCCTTGCGCAACACGCTGGGCCTCTCGCGGGTGCGCGTGGCCTATACCGCGGGCGAGGCGATCGGCCCCGATCTGTTCAGCTTCTACCGCAGCATCGGCGTCAACCTGAAGCAGCTCTACGGCAGCACCGAGACCGCGGTCTTCGTCTGCCTGCAGCCCGACGACCAAGCTCGCTCCGACACCGTCGGCGTGCCGATCGAGGGCGTGGAGATCCGCCTGGCCGACAGCGGCGAGATCTACATCCGCTCGCCCGGCCTGCTCAAGGGCTACTACAAGAACGAGGCGGCGACGGCCGAGGTGCTCGATGCCGAAGGCTGGTTCCGCACCGGCGACGCCGGCTTCGTCGACAAGGCCGGCCACCTGAAGATCATCGACCGCGCCAAGGACGTGGGCCGCACCAAGGCCGGCGCGATGTTCGCGCCCAAGTATGTGGAGAACAAGCTGAAGTTCTTTCCGCACATCAAGGAGGCGGTGGCCTTCGGCGACGGGCGCGAGCAGGTCTGCGCCTTCATCAACATCGACTTCGATGCGGTGGGCAACTGGGCCGAACGGCGCAACCTCCCCTACGCCGGCTATACCGACCTGGCCCAGAAGCCCGAGGTCTACGCGCTGATCGCCGACTGCGTGGCCAAGGTCAACGCGGACCTGGCCCGCGACGAACTGCTGGCCGGCAGCCAGATCAGCCGCTTCCTGGTGCTGCACAAGGAGCTCGATGCGGACGACGGCGAGCTGACCCGCACGAGAAAGGTTCGCCGCGGCGCGATCGCCGACAAGTACGGCGTGCTGATCGACGCGCTCTACGACGGCCGGGCCTCGCAGTACATCGAGACCGCGGTGAAGTTCGAGGACGGGCGCAGCGGCGTCGTGTCCGCCGACCTGCGCATCGTCGACGTGCCGACCTACCCGGCCGTGCGGAGTGCCGCATGACGACGACGAGGACGATCGGCGAGGTGATCCTCGACGTGCGCAACATCAGCGTGCAGTTCGGCGGCGTCAAGGCGCTCAGCGACATTTCCTTCGATGTCCGCGAGCACGAGATCCGCGCCATCATCGGCCCCAACGGCGCGGGCAAGAGCTCGATGCTCAACTGCATCAACGGCGTCTACCAGCCCAGCGCCGGCGCCATCCACTTTCGCGGCAAGACCTTCAGGCACATGAACTCGCGCCAGGTGGCCGAGATGGGCGTGGCGCGTACCTTCCAGAACCTCGCGCTGTTCAAGGGCATGAGCGTGCTGGACAACATCATGACCGGCCGCAACCTGCACATGCGGCGCAACCTGCTCTGGCAGGCGCTGCGATGGGGCCCGGGCGAGCGCGAGGAGATCGCGCAGCGCGAGAAGGTCGAGCGCATCATCGACTTCCTCGAGATCCAGGCCCATCGCAAGACGCCGGTCGGCCGCCTGCCCTACGGCCTGCAGAAGCGGGTGGACCTGGGCCGGGCGCTGGCGATGGAGCCGCAGGTGCTGCTGCTGGACGAGCCGATGGCCGGCATGAACGTCGAAGAGAAGCAGGACATGTGCCGCTTCATCCTCGACGTCAATGACGAGTTCGGCACCACCATCGTGCTGATCGAGCACGACATGGGCGTGGTGATGGACATCTCGGACCGGGTCGTGGTGCTGGACTACGGCAAGAAGATCGGCGACGGTGCGCCCGACGAGGTGCGTTCCAACCCCGAAGTCATCAAGGCCTACCTCGGGACGGAGCACTGAATACCATGGGCTTCTTCCTCGAAACCCTGATCGGCGGCCTGATGGCCGGCATGCTCTATTCACTGATCGCACTGGGCTTCGTGCTGATCTACAAGGCCAGCGGCGTATTCAATTTCGCGCAGGGGGCGATGGTGCTGTTCGCCGCGCTGGCGATGGCGCGCTTCGCGGAGTGGATTCCGCAGTGGGCGCCGGCGCTCGCGCACCCGGTCGTCGCCAACGTGCTGGCCTTCGCGCTGGCGATGGCCCTGATGATCGGCGTCGCGGTGCTCATCGAGAAGCTGGCGCTGTCGAAGCTTGTCAACCAGGAGCACATCACGCTGCTGATGGCGACGCTCGGCATCACCTACTTCCTCGACGGCCTGGGCCAGACCCTGTTCGGCAACGATATCTACAAGATCGACGTGGGCATGCCCAAGGATCCGGTCATCGTGGCCGAGTCGATGTTCCAGGGTGGCATCCTCGTCAGCAAGGAAGACCTCTACTCCGCGCTGATCGCGCTGGCGCTGGTGGCGCTGCTGGCGCTGTTCTTCCAGAAGACCGCCACCGGCCGCGCGCTGCGCGCTGTGGCCGACGACCACCAGGCCGCGCAGTCCATCGGCATCCCGCTGTCGACGATCTGGATCATCACCTGGAGCGTGGCCGGCTTCGTCGCGCTGGTGGCCGGCGTGATCTGGGGCAGCAAGCTGGGCGTGCAGTTCTCGCTGTCGATGGTGGCGCTGAAGGCGCTGCCGGTGGTGATCCTGGGCGGGCTCACCTCGATCCCCGGCGCCATCATCGGCGGGCTGATCATCGGCGTCGGCGAGAAGCTGTCGGAGATCTATGTCGGGCCGCTGCTGGGCGGGGGCATCGAGATCTGGTTTGCGTATGTGATGGCGCTGTTGTTCCTGCTGGTGAGGCCGCAAGGTCTCTTCGGCGAGAAGATCATTGATCGCGTATGAAGACCATCGGGCGCGGCCCTTCGATACATCAGGCCGTTCGGGCTGAGGTATCGAAGCCCCCAGCGCAAGCCTCAGGGATTCGATAGACATGCTCTACAGAGAGAACGGTCAGTTCAAGTCGACGTACCGCGCGGACCAGCAGATCCTGCCGATCCGCCAGGACCGCGTCGTGATGGGGCTGATGCTGGCCTTCGCCTTCATCGTCGTGCCGCTGTCGGCGCCCGAGTACCTGCTGCGCGCGATCCTGATTCCCTTCCTGATCCTCTCGCTGGCGGCGCTGGGGCTGAACATCCTGGTCGGCTACTGCGGCCAGATCTCGCTGGGGACGGGCGCCTTCATGGCCGTCGGCGCCTATGCGGCCTACAACGCGCAGGCCCGCATCGAGGGGCTGCCGCTGATCGTCTCCCTGCTGCTGGGCGGCGTGGCGTCCACCATCGTCGGCGTGATCTTCGGCATCCCCTCGCTGCGCATCCGCGGTCTCTATCTGGCGGTGGCGACGCTGGCGGCGCAGTTCTTCGTCGACTGGGCGGCCTTGAGGCTGAAGTTCGTCACCAACGGCTCGGAGTCGGGCTCGGTCAGCGTCAGCGGGCTGCAGGTCTTCGGCATCCCGATCGAGAGCCCGGCTTCGAAATACCTGCTGTGCCTGTCCTTCGCCGTCGTCTTCGCGCTGCTGGCGAAGAACCTGGTGCGTTCGGCAATAGGCCGCGAGTGGATGGCGATGCGCGACATGGACGTGGCCGCCGCCGTCATCGGCATCCGGCCGGTCCATGCCAAGCTGACCGCCTTCGCGGTCAGCGCCTTCATCGTCGGCGTGGCCGGCGGGCTGTGGGGCTTCGTGCACCTGGGCGCCTGGGAGCCGGCGGCCTTCAACATCGACCGCTCGTTCCAGCTCTTGTTCATGGTCATCATCGGCGGCCTCGGCTCGATCATGGGCGGCTTCCTCGGCGCCGCCTTCATCGTGCTGCTGCCGATCGTGCTGGAGCGGCTGCCGCAGCTGCTGCAACTGCCGATGTCCACGGCCCTGTCCTCGCACCTGACCAGCATGGTCTTCGGCGCGCTGATCGTGTTCTTCCTGATCGTCGAGCCGCACGGCCTCGCGCGGCTGTGGTCCACGGCCAAGGAGAAGCTGCGGCTCTGGCCCTTCCCGCATTGAATCCATAACAGCAAGGAGACAGGCATGAAGAAGTTGCTAACGGTGATCCTCAGCGTCATGGCCCTGGCGCCGAGCCTCGCGCAGGCTCAGGCCAAGGAACAGTTCATCCCCCTGCTGGTCTACCGCACCGGCCCCTACGCGCCCAACGGCACGCCCTGGGCCAACGGCAAGCAGGACTACCTGAAGCTGATCAACGCCCGCGACGGCGGCGTCAACGGCGTCAAGCTGACCTACGAGGAATGCGAGACCGGCTACGCCACCGACAAGGGCGTCGAGTGCTACGAGCGGCTCAAGGGCAAGGGCGCCAGCGTGATCGACCCGCAGGCCACCGGCATCACCTTTGCGCTGACCGAAAAGGCGCCGGTCGACAAGATCCCGCTGCTGACGCTCGGCTACGGCCTCTCCGCCGCGCAGGACGGCAATGTCTTCAAGTGGAACTTCCCGCTGATGGGCAGCTACTGGACCGCGGCCGACATGCTGATCCAGCACATCGCCAAGAAGGAAGGCGGCTTCGACAAGCTCAAGGGCAAGAAGATCGCCCTGGTCTATCACGACTCGCCCTTCGGCAAGGAGCCCATGCCGATGCTGGAGGAGCGCTCGAAGATGCACGGCTTCGAGCTGGTGAAGATCCCGGTGACGGCGCCCGGCGTCGAGCAGAAGTCCGCCTGGCTGCAGGTGCGCCAGCAGCGGCCCGACTATGTGCTGCTGTGGGGCTGGGGCGTGATGAACTCCACCGCGCTGAAGGAAGCCCAGGCTACCGGCTATCCGCGCGAGAAGATGTTCGGCGTCTGGTGGGCCGGCGCGGAGCCGGACGTCAAGGACGTGGGCGAGGGCGCCAAGGGCTACAGCGCGCTGAACCTGAACACCTCGGGCCAGTCGCCCAAGGTGATCCAGGACATCCTCAAGTACGTCCACGACAAGGGCCAGGGCACGGGGCCGAAGGACGAGGTCGGCTCGGTGCTCTACACCCGCGGCATGATCATCCAGATGCTCACCGTCGAGGCGATCCGCCGCGCGCAGGAGCGCTTCGGCAAGGGCAAGGTGATGAGCGGCGAGCAGGTGCGCTGGGGCCTGGAGAACCTGGCGCTGGACCAGAAGAAGCTGGACGCGCTGGGCTTCGCCGGCGTCATGCGCCCGATCAGCACCAGCTGCGCCGACCACATGGGTTCGACCTGGGCGCGCGTGCACACCTGGGACGGCAGCAAGTGGAACTTCAGCAGCGACTGGCTGGAGGCCGACGAGGCGATCCTGAAGCCGATGGTGAAGACGGCCGCGGACAAGTACGCCGGCGACAAGAAGCTGACGCGCCGCACGCCGGCCGATTGCCAGTCCTGACATGAGCAACAGCAGCGCGGTCCTCCTCGACGTTAACGGCATCGAGGTCATCTACAACCACGTGATCCTCGTGCTCAAGGGCGTGTCCCTGCAGGTGCGCGAGGGCAGCATCGTCGCGCTGCTGGGCGGCAACGGCGCCGGCAAGACGACGACGCTGCGCGCCGTCAGCAACCTGCTGGCGGGCGAGCGTGGCGCGGTGACCAAGGGATCGATCGCGCTGCGCGGCGAGCGGGTGGAGACGCTGGGCACGGCCGAGATGGTCAAGCGCGGCGTGATCCAGGTGATGGAGGGGCGGCACTGCTTTGCCCACCTCACCATCGAGGAGAACCTGCTGGCCGGCGCCTACACCCGCGCCGACGGCAAGGCGGCCGTCGCGCAGACGCTGGAGAAGGTGTATGCCTATTTCCCGCGCCTGAAGACGCGCCGCGGCTCGCAGGCCGCCTACACCTCGGGCGGCGAGCAGCAGATGTGCGCGATCGGCCGCGCGCTGATGGCCGATCCGAAGATGGTGCTGCTGGACGAGCCCTCGATGGGCCTGGCGCCGCAGATCGTCGAGGAGGTGTTCGAGATCGTGAAGGACCTGAACGCGCGCGAGGGCACCACCTTCCTGCTGGCCGAGCAGAACACCCAGATGGCGCTGCGCTACGCCGGCTACGGCTACATCCTGGAGAACGGCCGCGTCGTCATGGACGGCGAGGCCGCGGCGCTGCGCGAGAACGAGGACGTCAAGGAGTTCTATCTCGGCATGGGCGGCGGCGATCGCAAGAGTTTCAGAGACGTCAAGAGCTACAAGCGCCGCAAGCGCTGGTTGGCCTAGGAGACCAGCACCATGAGCAATGACGAGGATTTCTTCGCCTTGCCGCCGTTCAAGCCGGCCGAGGCATTGGTCAAGCTCAAGCGGGATCTGCGCGACCTGCGCTCGCTGACCGAGCGCAGCGGTGGCGGCAGCTTCGACATGCAGGGCCAGCCGGTGCTGCAGCTGAGCAGCGACGACACGCAGCTGCACGCCAGGCTCGCCAAGCGCCCGGCACGCAGCCCGGAATGGGAAAGCCGCAGCTGCAAGAACGCGGCCGAGGTGCGGCGCCTGCTCGACGACATCCGGCGCCGCGTGGCCCAGTGGACGGACGACACGCCGTGAGCCCCGAGTTCTACGACGGGCTGGAAACCCGCGATCCGGCCGAGCGCGAGGCGGCGCTGCTGGCCGCGCTGGCCGGGCAGGTCGCCCACGCGCAGGCCCATTCAAGCGCCTTCGCCGAGATCCTTGCCGGCGTCGAGCCGGCCGAGCTCGTCAGCCGCGCCGCGTTGGCCCGCCTGCCCGTGACGCGCAAGTACGAGCTGCTGGCGCGCCAGCAGGCGCAGCGAGGCACCGATGCGTTTGGCGGTTATGCCACGATCGGCTGGCAGGGGCTGGTGCGCGCAGGTGGTGGCAGCGGCGCCCGCAAGGTGTTCCAGTCGCCCGGCCCGCTGTACGAACCCGAGGGCGAGGCCCGAGACTACTGGCGCGTCGCCCGCGCGCTGTTCGCCGCGGGCATCCGCGCCGGCGAGCTGGTGCACAACAGCTTCAGCTACCACCTGACCCCCGCCGGCTCGATGATGGAAGGCGGCGCCCAGGCGCTGGGCTGCACGGTGTTCCCCGGCGGCGTCGGCAATACGGAACTGCAGCAGCAGGCCATCGCCGACCTGAAGCCCGCCGCCTACGTGGGCACGCCGAGCTTCCTGAAGATCCTGCTGGAGCGCGCGGCGGGCGGCGAGCTGGCTTCGATCACCAAGGCCCTGGTCAGCGGCGAAGCCTTCCCGGCGGCGCTGCGCGACTGGTTCGCCGCGCGCGGCGTCGCCGCCTACCAGTGCTACGCCACGGCCGACATCGGCCTGATCGCCTACGAGACGCCGGCGCGCGAGGGCCTGGTGCTGGATGAGGGCGTGCTGGTGGAGATCGTGCGACCCGGTACCGGCGATCCGGTGCCCGACGGCGAGGTGGGCGAGCTGGTGGTCAGCACGCTGAACCCCGACTACCCGCTGATCCGCTTCGGCACCGGCGACCTCTCGGCGGTGCTGCCCGGCACCTGCCCCACGGGCCGCACGAACCGTCGCATCCGCGGCTGGCTCGGCCGGGCCGACCAGTCGGCCAAGGTGCGCGGCATGTTCGTCCATGCGGGCCAGGTGGCGGAGGTGGTCAAGCGTTTCCCCGGGCTGGGCCGGGCGCGGCTCGTGGTGAACGGGGAACTCGCGCAGGACCGGATGTGCCTGCAGCTGGAGCTGGGCCAGGCAGCGCCGGACGGCCTGGCGGACAGCATCGCCGCCGCGCTGCGCGACGTGACGAAGCTGCGCGGCGAGGTGGAATTCGTCGCCGCGGGCAGCCTGCCCAATGACGGGCGCGTGATCGAGGACCGGCGCCGTCTGGATTGAGGGTTAGCGGGCTGCGGTCTGCAGCAGCAGGCCGTCGCCGGTGGGCGTGCGCAGCGCGGCGCCGGCCATCTGCTTCGGGCCCTCGGCCACCGGCGCGACCAGCCATTGCGGCACCGGCAACCGGGCCGCGGCCAGCGGCTTCAGCTCACGGCCGGACATCGCCCACTCGGTGGCGCCGCCCACCAGCCAGTGCACCCGGCCCGGGCTCAGCGCCTGCAGCGACTCCACCAGCGCCTGGGCGCGGGCGTCACCGGCTTCGCCATAGACGACGATGTCGCGCGACAGGTCCAGGCCCGCGGCCGACACGGCCTCGCGCAGCGCGGCCAGGTCGTGCGACTGCAGCCAGGCATCCAGCCGCGCACCATCCACCTTCAAGGCGCCTGGCAGGCCGGCAGCGGCCTGCTCGCGAACATCCCAGGCCAGCGCGCCCTGGGCCAGCGCCGCCTCGGCGGCCGGGGCGGCCAGGATCTCGGCCTGGGCGGTCATCGAGGCCAGCATGGACAGCAGGAGCAGGGTGCGCTTGATCATGCCTCGCACTCTATGGATCGAGTGGCGAACGGTCCAATACAGAGTCGGAGAATGCTTATACGAATCGGCCATAAAGGCGGCTAGCATCCGCCGATGCTTCGCCACCTGCTCACCTTGGCCGGCCTGCTGCTGGCGCTGGCGCCGGCGCGGGCCGCCTATCCGGACCATCCGATCACCCTGGTCGTGCCCTTCTCGGCCGGCGGCCCTACCGACACCGTCGCCCGCGACCTGGCCGAGGCGCTGCGCAAGTCGCTGGGCGCGGAGGTGATCGTCGACAACGTCGGCGGCGCCGGCGGCGGCACGCTGGGCGCCACCAAGGTGGCCAAGGCCGCGCCGGACGGCTACACGCTGCTGCTGCACCACATCGGCATGGCCACCTCGCCCTCGCTGTACCGCAACCTGCAGTACGACACGCTGAAGGATTTCGAGTACCTGGGCCTGATCATCGAGGTGCCGATGACGCTGATCGGCCGCCCCGGCCTGCCCGCCGGCGACTTCACCGAGCTGCGCCGCTGGATGGCGGCCAACAAGGGCAAGATCAACCTGGCCAACGCCGGCACCGGCGCGGCCTCGCACCTGTGCGGCGTGCTGCTGCAGAAGGCGCTGAAGATCGACATGAACATCGTGTCCTTCAAGGGCACGGCGCCGGCGATGGCCGAACTGCTGGCCGGCAATGTGGACCTGCTCTGCGACCAGACCACCAACACCACCGGCCAGATCAACGCCGGCAAGGTGCGCGCCTATGCGGTGACCAGCCGCGTCCGCCTGGCCGGCCCGGTGCTATCCACCTTGCCGACGCTGGAGGAGGCGGGGTTCAAGGGCTTCGACGTGTCCATCTGGCACGGGCTCTATGCGCCGCGGGGCACGCCGCCGGCCGTCGTCGAGCGGCTCAATGCGGCGCTGCGCGCGGCGCTGCACGATCCCGAGTTCATGCGGCGCGAGCAGGCGCTCGGCGCGGTGATCGTCAACGACGCCCGCCTGAGCGGGCCGGGCCACAAGGCCTTCGTGGCCTCCGAGATCAGGCGCTGGGCGCCGCTGATCCAGGCGGGCGGGCCCTACGGCGACGATTAGGAAGCGATCCGCAGCGGGATCGTCACCGGCCCGTCGTTGACCAGGCTCACCTGCATGTCGGCGCCAAACTCGCCGCGTTCGACCACCGGATGCCTGCCGCCGGCATAACGCAATACGTGCTCGTACAGCGCGCGGCCTTTCTCGGCCGGGGCGGCGCCGGTGAAGCTGGGCCGGTTGCCGGCGCTGGTGTCGGCGGCCAGCGTGAACTGCGAGACGATCAGCAGCCCGCCGCCGACGTCGGCCACGCTGAGGTTCATCTTGCCGGCGGCGTCGCTGAAGATGCGCAGCTTCAGCGTCTTGTCGATCAGCTTCTCGGCCGTGCGCTCGGTGTCCTGCGGCTCGGCGCAGACCAGCATCAAGAGGCCCGGGCCGATCGCGCCGATCGTCTGCCCGGCCACGTCCACCCGCGCCTCGCGCACCCGTTGCAGCAGGGCGATCATCCGAGCTGCTCCTCGGTGACCGGCTCGACCCCGGTGGGCAGCAGCTGGATCGTCGCCCGCAGGCCCGGCAGCGCCGCCACCAGCGCCTGCTCCACCTCGGCGCGGGCGGCGGCGGCGCGGCCCAGGCTCCAGTCCGCAGGCAGGTGCATGTGCAGGTCGACGAAGCGGCGCTGGCCGGCGCAGCGGCTGGCCAGGTGGTCGAAGCGCACGGCGAGGCGCTGCTGGAAACGATCCAGCACCGCCTGCACCGTGGCCAGCGAGTCGGCGTCCAGCGCCTCGTCCATCAGGCCGCCGGTGGCGCGGGCGACCAGGTGCACGCCCTCGCGCAGCACGTTCAGCGCCACCAGCAGGGCCACCGCGGCATCCAGCCACAGCCAGCCGCTCAGCAGCACGCCGATCAGGCCGACGACCACGCCGGCCGAGGTCCAGACGTCGGTGATCAGGTGGCGGGCATCGGCCTCCAGCGCCATCGAGCGCAGCTCGCGCGCCTTGCGCAGCATCGCCCAGGCCAGGCCGCCGTTCAGCGCCGAGCTGAGCACCGTCAGCGCCAGGCCCAGGCCCAGGCCTTCCAGCGGTTGCGGCGCGGCCAGGCGGTGGATGGCGCCCCAGCCGATGCCCAGGCCCGCCATCACGATCAGCACGCCCTCGAAGCCGCCCGAGAAATACTCGGCCTTGTGGTGGCCGAAGGGGTGGTCCTCGTCGGGCGGGCGCTGGGCGATCGTCAGCATCGCCAGCGCGAACACCGCGCCGGCCAGGTTCACCAGGGATTCCAGGGCGTCCGCGGCCAGGCTGACCGAGCCGGTCCACCACCAGGCGGCGGTCTTCATCGCGATCGTCACCACGGCGACGACGGCGGACAACTTCAGATACGAACTCGCTTGCATCCCGGCATTCTCGCTAACCCTAGAATCCCACGGCATCAAACCCGACCGCCACAAGCCATGACCACCGACATCACCAGCACCGACGTCTCCCACATCGCCCCGCGCGAGAAGGCCGAGATCCTGGCCCAGGCCCTGCCGTACATCCGCAAGTTCCACGGCAAGACCATCGTCATCAAGTACGGCGGCAATGCGATGACCGACCCGGCGCTGCAGCAGGACTTCGCCGAGGACGTGGTGCTCTTGAAGCTGGTCGGCATGAATCCGGTGGTGGTGCACGGCGGCGGCCCGCAGATCGAGGACGCGCTGAACAAGCTGGGCAAGAAGGGCCACTTCATCCAGGGCATGCGCGTCACCGACGAGGAGACGATGAGCGTCGTCGAATGGGTGCTGGGCGGCGAGGTGCAGCAGGACGTGGTGGGCCTGATCAACGCCGCCGGCGGCAAGGCCGTGGGCCTGACCGGCCGCGACGGCGGGATGATCCGCGCCCGCAAGCTGAAGATGGTGGACAAGGACGACCCGGCCAAGGAACACGACATCGGCCAGGTGGGCGACATCGTCTCGATCGACCCCAGCGTCGTGAAGGCGCTGCAGGACGACCAGTTCATCCCGGTGGTGAGCCCGATCGGCTTCGGCGAGAACAACGAGAGCTACAACATCAACGCCGACGTGGTCGCGGCCAAGCTGGCCACGGTGCTGCGCGCCGAGAAGCTGCTGATGCTCACCAACATCAAGGGCGTGCTGGACAAGGAAGGCAATCTGCTGACCGAGCTGACCCCGCGCCGCATCGACGAGCTGGTGGACGACGGCACGATCAGCGGCGGCATGATTCCGAAGATCGCCGGCGCGATCGACGCGGCCAAGAGCGGCGTCAACGCGGTCCACATCCTCGACGGCCGCGTGCCGCATGCGATGCTGCTGGAGATCCTCTCCGAAGAAGCGTACGGAACGATGATCCGCTCGCACTGATGTCGACGGTCTGGCTGTTCGACCTCGACAACACGCTGCACGATGCCTCGCGGCGCATCTTTCCGGAGATGCGGGAGGCGATGGGCGCGTACATCGTGCGGCATGTCGGCGTCGATGCCGCCGAGGCCGCTGGGCTGAGAGAGCTTTACTCGCGCCGCTACGGCAACACGCTGCTGGGCCTGTTGCGCCACCACGGGGTCAGGTCTGAACACTTCCTGCGCGAGACGCACGATTTCGCCGAACTGGAGCAGTGGGTCCATGCCCACGCGGCCGACCTGGCCGCGCTGCGCCGCCTGCCCGGCCGCAAGATCCTGCTGACCAACGCGCCGGAGTTCTATGCCCGCCGCGTGCTGGCGGCGCTGAAGCTGACGCATGTCTTCGAGGCCGTGGTCGCGGTCGAGCAGATGGCCATGTTCGGCCAGCTGCGGCCCAAGCCCGATGCGCGCATGTTCCGCCACCTGCTGGCGCGGTTGAAGCTGCAGGCCCACCGCTGCGTGCTGGTCGAGGACACGCTGGAGCACCAGAAGTCGGCCCATGCCCTGGGCATCGCGACGGTGTGGATGCAGCGCTGGTCGCGCGGCGCCGGCCATCCGCATCTCAATCGACGGCCCGCCTATGTGGGCTGCCGCATCGGCCGGCTGTCCGAATTGCGACCCTTCGGTGCCGGGGTGCATCCCACGATCTAGGCCTGTGGTTTGCCCGTAGCCTGCATTGCCCGGCCCGGGTGCGCCACTCAGAATCGTCCGCAGCCCTCGGGTCGATTGCCGGGCTGTTCTTGGCAAGACCCGACCCCCATGGGTGCCGGAGTCGCCATGTCCACCTTTTCCGTCTTGATCGTCGAGGACCAGAGCCGTTTCCGCGAGGCCTTCCAGCACGCGCTGTCCCGCGCGGCAGACATCCAGCTGCTGGGTATCGCCATCGACCTGCCCCAGGGCCGGCAGATGTTCGACCAGACCCAGCCCGACGTGCTGCTGGTGGACCTGGACCTGCCCGGCGGCAGCGGCATCGAGCTGATCCGCCATGCGGCGCGCACCCGGCCCAAGTGCGACGTGATGGTGATCTCGGTCTTCGGCGACGAATCCCATGTGCTCAGCAGCATCGAGGCCGGCGCCACCGGCTACCTGCTGAAGGACGCGTTGGCGCTGGACCTGTCCGCCCAGCTGCGCACGCTGCGGGCAGGCGGCAGCCCGATCAGCCCGGTGATCGCGCGGCGGCTGCTGATGCGGCTGGCGAAGGCGCCGTCGAGCCAGCCCGCGATCCCGCTGGTGGTGGATGACGAGGTGGTGGCGCTGTCCGAGCAGGAGTCGCGCGTGCTGCACCTGGCCGCCAAGGGCTTTACCTTCGACGAGATCGCGCGCTTCATGCAGGTCTCTCCGCACACGGTGATGACCTATGTGAAGCGGGTCTACCGCAAGCTGCATGTGCGCTCCAAGGTGGAGGCGATCTACGAGGCGCGGCGGCTCGGCTGGTTGCGCGATTGAAGCCTCCGCGGGGCGGCCTGCGCCCTGTGCCAGAATCGGCCGAGCCCATCCACGCGCCGCCTGCTGCCGATGTCCGTCGAACCCCCTCTGTCCGAGCCGCCCGCCACCAGCGATGAAGCAGCTCCGGCCGCAGTCCCGCGCAAGCGGCCGCGTCCGGGCGAGCGCCGCGTGCAGATCCTGCAGACGCTGGCCGGCATGCTGGAGCTGCCGGGTTCCGAGCGCGTGACCACGGCGGCGCTGGCGGCGCGGCTCGATGTGTCGGAAGCCGCGCTGTACCGCCACTTCGCCAGCAAGGCTCAGATGTTCGAGGGCCTGATCGAGTTCATCGAGAGCAGCGTGTTCACGCTGATCAACCAGATCGTCGAGCGCGAGAGCAGCAGCGGCGCGATGCAGGCGCAGAAGATCGTCTCGGTGCTGCTGCAGTTCGGCGAACGCAATCCGGGCATGACGCGGGTGATGGTCGGCGATGCGCTGGTCTACGAGAACGAGCGCCTCGTCGCGCGGATGAACCAGTTCTTCGACCGCATCGAATCCTCGCTGCGCCAGGTGCTGCGCGCCGAGGCCGAGGCCAGCGGCTCCGCCACGCCCACGGTGGAGGCCAATGCCAAGGCCTCGGTGCTGGTGAGCTTCATCATCGGCCGGCTGCAGCGCTATGCCCGTTCGGGCTTCAAGCGCCTGCCGAGCGAACAGTTGGATGCCGCCTTGCGAATGCTGGGTCTTTGAGGCTCTATAAACTGGGCGGATGTCCTCCGCCCCGCTTGACCATCTGATCGCCCGCGCCGAAGCGCTGCTCGGTCGCCTCGAGGCCGTGCTGCCCCAGCAAGGCCTGCCCGAACCCGACTGGAATGCCTCGGTCGCCTTCCGCTACCGCAAGCGCCTGGGCCGCCATGTGCTGGAGCCGGTGCGCCATGTGGCCACGATCCGGCTGGAAGACATCAAGGAAGTGGGGCCGCAGAAGGACAAGCTGCTGCGCAACACCGAGCAGTTCGTCGCCGGCCGCCCGGCCAACAACGTGCTGCTGACCGGCGCCAAGGGCACGGGCAAGAGCTCGCTGATCAAGGCCTGCCTGAATGCCTATGCCGATCGCGGCCTGCGCCTGGTCGAGGTGGACAAGGGCGACCTGGTGGACCTGCCGGACCTGGTGGACATGTTCAGCGGCCGGCCCGAGCGCTTCGTGATCTTCTGCGACGACCTCAGCTTCGACGAGGGCGAGCTGGGCTACAAGGCGCTGAAGTCGATGCTGGACGGTTCCGTCTCGGTCGCCGGCGATAACGTGCTGATCTATGCCACCAGCAACCGCCGCCACCTGCTGCCCGAGCAGATGAAGGACAACCTCGGCTACAAGCACATGCCGGACGGCGAGGTGCATCCGGGCGAGGCGGTGGAGGAAAAGATCTCGCTGTCCGAGCGCTTCGGCCTGTGGATCAGCTTCTACCCCTTCAGCCAGGAGGAGTACCTCGCCATCGCCGCCCAATGGCTGCGCTTCTACGGCCTGGACGAGGCGAGCATCGCCGCGGCGCGGCAGCCCGCGCTGGTGTGGGCGCTGGAGCGCGGCTCGCGCTCGGGCCGCGTGGCCTACC
>NZ_LYVQ01000141.1 GCF_001984095.1 Pelomonas sp. KK5 | reverse complement strand
GGGTTCGCGGACGCGTTCGGCCCAGTCGCGCGCGAAGGCGGCCCGCAGTTCGGGCAGGCTGGCACCCAGCCACGCCTGGGCGGCGCTGGCGCCGGACAAGGGCGCGGGCGCGTCTTCGGGCGCTTCGCCCGTGCTCCGGAGCGCGGCCAGGCGCAGCCGCAGCGTCGGATGCGTGTCGGTCGCGCGGCCACTGCGGTCCAGCGCCTGGCCGAGCCAGAGCTGCACATCCGCCTGCGCGGGGGCCTGGGCGAGGCTGTCGGCCCAGCGCACCGTCAGGTCGGCCGGCGGCGCCGGCTCCTGCGCGATGCCGTTGAACACCTCGCCCATGAAGCGTTCATGCCGCGCGCCGAGGATCTGCGTGCGCTTCAGCGCCGCGCAGGCCGCGTCGCGGCCCACCAGCGCGGCGGCGGCGGCGTCGGCGGCGTATTCGTCGCTGCGCGCCAGCACGAAGGTGTAGGCGTTGTAGTACGGCACGAAGCGCAGCAGCGGCGCGGACAGCCAGAGGCTCAGCCGGCCGGTCTGCTGCTCCAGGTGGGCCAGCAGCGTCGCCCAGGCCAGGCGCAGCCGGTAGACGAAGGCGGCGAAATGGCTGTGCGAGCCGGCCAGGTGGCCGTATTCGTGGGCGACGACGGCCAGCGCCTCGTCCTCGCTCATGCCCTCCAGCAGCGGCAGCCCCAGCAGCAGGTAGTTGCGCGGCCAGCCGACCAGGCCGAAGGCCGGGCGCTGCATCACCGCGGCATTGACGCCGTCGACCAGCAGCACCTGGTGGAAGGCCGGCCCGCGCATCTGCACGCGCATGCGGTCCAGCGCGGCGAACAATGCCGGCGCCTCGCCACGCGTCAGCTCGCGGCCCTGCGGCGGCGCCAGGCGCACGAACAGCGCGCCGGCCGTGGTCTTGAGCATCATCCACAGGCCCACCGCCAGCAGCACCAGCAGCTTGCCGAGCTTGAACAGCAGGATCAGCGCGGCCGAGCCCTGCAGGGCCACCCAGGCCGCGATGCCCAGCAGCGCGACCAGCCCGGCGCCCAGGCCGCAGACGACCAGAGCGATCAGCAGGAAGCCAAGCAGGGTCAGCGCGAAGACGGTGCCGCGGTAGCGGCCCGGCGAGGCCGCGCTCATGGTTTCGAGGCGGCCGACGAGGTCTTGGAAACGTTCGGGAGTCATCCCGGAATTGTCCGGCGCGTCTCCGCGCGGCGCGGGCCTCGCCGGGGTGAGGATTTCCCTTGGTCGCTCAGCGCACCGCGCCGGCCGCCCGCAAGACCTGACCCTCGGCCGCGTCGTAGCCCAGCTCGGCCAGCAGCGCGTCGGCATGCTGGCCCGGTGTCGGCGCCGCGAAGGGCTCGGGCCCCGGCGTGCGGCCGAAGGTCACCGCGCGGGTGAGGCCGCGGTAGCTGCCCAGCACCGGATGCGGCATCGTGGCGATCATCGCCTCGGCCTGCACCTGCGGGTGGTCGAACATCTCCTCGATGCGGCGCGAGGCGGCGCAGGGCACCTCGTCGCCGAACAGCGCTTCCCATTCCAGCGCGGTGCGCTGAAGTAACGCGTCATGCAAGCGGGGCACGAGCTCCGCGGCATGCGTCGCGCGCTTCTTCACCGTGTCGTAGCGCGCGTCGGTGGCCAGTTCGGGCAGGCCGATCTTCTCGCACAGCGCGGTCCAGAAGCGCGCGGTGTTGGCCGAGATGTAGAGGTGGCCCTGGCGCGTCGGATGGATGCCGGTGACGCCGCCGCTGCGCATGTCGCGGCCGATGTCCAGCGGCTCGCCCTCGGCCCACACAAGCCGCGCCGACTGCATCGCCAGCGCGCTGCGCAGCAGCGAGATGCCCACGTACTGGCCCAGGCCGCTCTTCTCGCGCTCGTACAGCGCCGAGGCGACGCCACCGGCCAGCAGCGCGGCCGCGTAGTAGTCCACCACCGAGCCGTAGAGGATCTCCGGCGCGCCGCCCGGATGCTTGCCCTGGAAGGCGCACATGCCGGTCATCGTCTGCAGCACCTGGTCGTAGCCGGCCTTGTCCTTCATCGGGCCGGTCTCGCCGTAGCCGGTGACGGCGCAGTAGATCAGGCGCGGATTGAGGGCCTGCAGCGTGTCGAAGTCGATGCCCAGGCGCTTCGGCACGCTGGGGCGGAAGTTGTGGACCAGCACGTCGGCCTCGCGCACCAGGCGCAGCAGCACCGAAAGGCCTTCGGGCTTCTTCAGGTCCAGCACCAGGCCGCGCTTGCTGCGGTTGACGCCGAGAAAGGCCCGGCTCTCGTTGACCAGGGTGCTCGGGTAGTTGCGCAGGTTGTCGCCGTCGGGCGGCTCGATCTTGATGACCTCCGCGCCCTGGTCGGCCAGCAGCGTGCAGCCGTAGGGGCCGGCGATGTAGGCGCTCAGGTCCAGCACGCGCACGCCGGCCAGCGGGCCCAGGGTCTTTCTCTTGTCGTCGTTGCTCATGATTGTGGTGGGGCCAGGGACAGCCAGGTGAGCCGCCAGGCGCCGTCCTCTCGGCCTCCTGCGCGGTAGTACGGGGTGAAGCGGATCGGCTCGCGGTAGCCGAGCTGCATCTCGATCTCGGGCGCCTCGTCCTCGCTGCCAGCGGCCGCCGGTACTTCCTTCAGGGCCTGCGGCAGGCGGATCGTCTCCTCGGTCTTGAAGCCGTCGATCAGCGTCGTCGCATAGACCAGCGGGCCGCGGGTGAGCGCCAGCCATTCGTGATGCAGCACCTGCTGGGCCACCGGCGAGCCGTCGGGCGCGCGGGATTCCTGGGTGTTCTGGCAGACGCGGCGGTGCGTGCGGATGGCCATCGGCAGTTCCAGGCACAGCTCGTCACCGCGGCGCCAGCTGCGCTCGATGCTGGCGTTCTGGCCGGGCTTCAATTCGGCCGCGCTCAGTTCGCCATTGAGCTTCAGCCGTGCGCCCTCGGCCCAGGACGGCACGCGCAGCTGCAGCGTGAAGCGGCCACCGTCGCGCTCGATGTCCACCAGGCGCAGGCAGACCAGCCCGGCGCCCGGATAGCGGGTGTGCTGCTCCAGCTTCACGCGGCCCGCGCCGGCCAGCGTGGCCTCGACGCTGGACGCGCCATAGAGCTGCACCGCCAAGGTATCCGCTGAAGTAACGCGGTAGGCCAGCGGCGGCAGCTCCTCCAGCGCCATCGCGCCACTGCTCTTGCAGCAGCGCCAGTAGGTCGTGTGGACGCGCCGGCCGTTGGCGAAGGAGTAGTAGCACCAGTCCTCGCCGTTGGGCGCCAGCGCGCCGAGCAGGTCGTTGTAGGCGCTGCGCTCGATCTCCTCGGCGTAGCGGGCCTCGCCGGTGATCAGCAGCAGCTCGCGGTTCAGCTGGATCCAGGCCAGCGTCGAGCAGGTCTCGACATAGGCCTTGGGTTCGAACACGCCGCGCGGGTTGAACACCTCGCGCGAGCGGTTGGCCACGCCGCCGAAGGGGCCGCCGCCGAGGCTCAGGTGGTGCTCGCGGATATTGCTCCACAGCGTCTCGATCGCGCGGCGCAGGTCCGCGCGGCCGGTGGCCTTGTGCAGCTTGGCCAGGCCGACGAGGTTCCAGGCCAGCTGGTAGGCCTTGCCGGTGGCGATCTCGGCGGCGTCGGTGCCGGCCAGCGCCTTCGACAGCAGCTTCAGCTCGGGCCGCGCCTCGGCCTGCGCGAGGATGGTCTCGGCCAGTTCCAGGTAGCGCGGCTCGCGGGTCAGGAGATACAGCTCGGCGACCGGGTCCAGCAGCACCGTGGCCGACATGCCGTGGTGGTTGCCCAGCGAAGTGATGTCGATGCCCTGCTGCACGATCGTGCGCCAGCACAGCTCGCCGATGCGGCGGGCGGCGTCCAGCACCGCGGGGTCGGGTCTTGCCTTGTGCAGCTCGAGGAAGCCGAGCATCAGGTAGGCATGGGTCCAGATGTCCCAGGTGCGCAGCGCCGGCTCGCCGTTCCAGCTCAGGGGCCGCGGCGGCTGCGGCACCATGAAGCGGCGCGCGGGGGCGTAGTTGCCGAGGTAGCCGTCGGCGTCCTGGCGTTCGATCAGCGCCGTCGCGACCTTCGTCAGGTTCTCGCCCAGCGTCGCGTCCTGCGTGCGGGCGAAGGCGCGGGCCGCGGCGGCGAGCCACTTGCCGGCATGCTCGCCGTACCAGTCGCCTTCCTGGTTGTTCATCACCCGCGTCGGATCGAAGATCGCGATGGCGGGGCTCTCGGGGCCGGTGATGAAGGTGGAGAGGCGGCCGCGGCGATTGGCCTCCAGCGCGCGGCCGAGCATGCCGCCGAGTTCGGTCTTCATCATGTCGTACTTCATTGGAGATACCCCGCCACCGCTTCGATCTCGCGCGGCGTCAGGCCGCTGGCCTGCACCTGCATCGCGCCGCGGGTCAGCGCCTCGACGATGCGGGCATGGCCGCGCGCGGCGATGCAGCTCTTGGGAGGAATGCTGCCCTGCGGCGCGTCGTGGCAGGCGGCGCAGCGGCTCTTGTAGAGGGCGGCGCCGTCGACCGGGCGGCCGTCGTCGACCGCGGCATTGGCGACCTTCTGAGAAGTCGCCAGCGTCTCGCCGCGCCTGCCGCCGAGGCCAAAGGCCTGGATGCGATCGGTGCCGACGATGACCTGGCCGCGCACGACGATCGGCTCGTTGTATTTGCCGCTGGCGGCCAGTTCACCGGAGGCGCTGCGCCACAGCGGCTTCATCGTGATCGCGTCGACGGCATGCAGGACAGGCAAGGGCGCGTTGGCGCCGGTCAGCGGGGCCGAGCGCGGCGCGTTCTCGTCCAGCACCCAGGCGATGGCGGCGCTGCCGTCCGGCCGGCTGCTGATGATGGGCGAGCCCGGGTTCTGGAAGACCAGGTCCATGGCCTTCGCCTCGAGCTTCAATTGCTTGCCCGCGACGGCCAGGCGAACCAATGAAGGCGCCACGCTCTCGGACGAACCGGCCGCCGCCTTGCTGGTGCCGCTGGCGACGATGTGGGTCTGCCCGTCGGCCGTGCGGAAGGCCGCCGGCACCGAGCGAGCACGGGCCAGATCCAGCGCGGCATCGACGTCCGAATACGGGCCGAACACGTTCAGCGGGCCGGCGTCGCCGTGCAGCGAGCCATCGCTGGCCGCGTCATCGCTGCAAGCCGGACGCCGGTCCAGCCTGCCCGGCAGCTGATCCCCGTCCAGCAGATAGACATTCCCCTGCTTGCCGCCGATCGCGAGCAAGGAGGAACCGGGCAGCAGCGCCAGTCCGCCCGAGCCCAGGTCGATATCGTTCTTCGCGGTAACGCAGTGGTTGAACGGCGTGTAGGTGCCGGCCAGTTTCAAGTCACGGTCGAGCTTGACCAGCGACTGCGTCCAGTCGTTCGCCTGGTCCTTGTAACCGTCGAATCCGGTGCCGGTGACGGCGTAGACGTAACCCGTCATGTCGACGGCAGGCCCACCGGCGCCCCAGAGCCCGCCACTGCCGCGGTGCGGCATCGCGACGGCGGCGAAGGCACGCTCCACGCGGGGCTGCTGCGTGTTCACCGCGGCCAGCCAGCCGGTCTCGGTCTCGCCGAAGGCGACGTACAGCCGCTCGCCATCGGGGCTCAGGTTCAGCGCGCCGCGCTGGACGCGGAAGTCGTGCTTGCGGGTCGGCGGCACCAGCGACGGGCCGGCATTGGTGTTCACCTCGTTGAGCCGCTTCTCGTCCAGCCGCACCGGCCAGCCGGGCAGCACCGCGCCGCTCGACAGATCCAGCGCATAGGCCTGCCAGCGCTCGCGCGGGTCGCAGGCCGTGGCGTAGAGCCGCCCCTTCGCCGCATCGATCACCGGCGTGGACAGGATGCCGGTCGGCACACCGTCCAGCGGCGCAGGCTGCAGGAGGCAAGGGTCGGCGAGGTGGGTCCGCCACAGGATGCGGCCGGGAGCGAGATCGCCCTGCTTGCGGGCATTGATCGCGTAGACATCGCCGTTGCTGGTGGCGGCGATGACGGCGTCGACGCTCAGTCCGCGCAGTTCACCAGCCGTCAGCTGCAGGTCCTGCGCAAACAGCGGCGAGGCATAGAGCCGCGGTGCCTGGCCCTCGAAGGCTGCCAGCGGCGGCGAAGCCCAGAGCTGGCCGAAGCCGGCGGCGACAGTCGCCGGCGTCAACGCGGCCTCATGGTCGAACCAGCCGCTGCGCCGGGCGTCGTGATGGAAGCCGCTGACATCCGCGCGGGCCGGCAGTTCCAGCCCGGCCGTCCAGGCGATCGCGTTGACCAGCACGGAGCGCAGCGGCGCCAGCGAGGCCAGGAAGTGCGCGCCGGTGTAGCCGAAAGCGCGGCCACCATCGGGCCGCTGGTAGCTCCAGGCCACCGTGCGCGACTCGGCGGTATCAGCCAGCACCGGCTTGCCCTCGCGGTACTGCGGATGCAGGGTGGCGCTGAGCACGGGCACGGCGCCGGGCGCGAAGTCCAGCGTCGGGTAGAACTCGTCGTTCACCTCGATCGTCCGCAGGCCGCGGGTGATCGGCGAATCGGGGGCGGGTTGCAGGCGCGCCGTCTCGGTCGTGCGGTCGAACAGCCCGGGGCGGACGGCGCCGAGCCAGGGCCGCAGCGCCGGGTCGCCGGTCGAAGCCTGGTGCAGCGCGACAACGCCGACGCCACGGCGCATCGCCGCCTCGAAGGCCCGGCGCCGTGCCGGGTCGTTCAGCGGATGGCTTTCCGCACCATCGGTGTAGATCACCAGCGTCGATGCGTCGCCCAGGTCCGCCGGCCAGCCCTGGCTGATGCGTACCGGCACCTGCGGCAAGGCCTCCTTCAGCCAGCCGGCGATCTGAGCGACGCCGGCCGCGTATTCATGACGCCCCGGCCCCTCGTGGCCGCTGCCGGCGATCAGCACGATGCTTGCGGCGGCCATGGCGGCGACCAGGCTCATTCAGACGCGTCCACGACGCAGCGGAAGCCGATGGTGCCGGAACGATCCTTGGCCGGCGCCATCAAGAGGTACTTGCCGTGCTGGTCGTTGCGGTAGGCCTGCGGGAAGTACCAGTGCGAGGTCTGGGCCTGGTAGCTGCTGCCGCCGCGCAGGATGGCCGCGCGGGTGTGCTCGTCCTCGTACTCGTCGGTCCATTGCCAGACGTTGCCGACGAGATCCTGCACGCCGAAGGGGCTGGCGCCGCGCGGGTGGGCGCCGATGTCGGCCGGCGCGCGCATCGTGCGGCCGCGGTCCGGCGCGGGCACGGCCTGGGCGTCCCAGGTGTTGCCCCAGGGGTAGAGGCGGCCGTCGCTGCCCTGGGCGGCGTATTGCCATTCCCACTCGCGAGGCAGGCGCTTGCCGGCCCATTGCGCGTAGGCGCGGGCGTCTTCGAGGCTGACCCAGGTGACCGGCTTGTCGCTCCAGCCCTCGGCCGGCTTGCCGCCCACCCAGTGGCGCAGGAAGTTGTGGGCGTCGCGCGGCGTGTAGCCGGTGGCGTCGACGAACTGCTTGAACTGCGCGTTGGTGACTGGATGGGTGTCGATGTAGAAGGCCGGGATAGCGAGGCGGCGGCGGTGGCCGCGGCGGGGGCTGCTCTCCCACGGGTACTGGACGTCCACGCCGTCCCAGTTGAAGCCTTCGACCTCGATGCCGCCGACGACGAAGTCGAAATCGTCGATGGCGGGGATGCTCGTCATGCCGGCCGGCGCGGCGGCCTGCGGCGCGGTGCTCGGGATCTCGACCAGCCGCTGCTTCAGCGAGTGCCATTCGGGCGAGAGGCTTTGCAGCGGGGTCTTCGCCCATCCAGCCGCGCGGGCCAGGTAGTCATTCAAGCCGGAGACTTCGCCGCGCGCCGCCAGCACCGCCCCATAGCCACGCGGCTCCAGCGCGAAGCTCAGGATCGCCTGGCCACCGACGATGCGCGGCGCCAGTTCCACGCCGTTCCATGCGTCGAAGTAACGCGTTCCTTCGACGTGCTCGACGGCAAGCTGCTCGCCCTCGATCGTCGATTCGGCGCGGTTGACCAGCGTCCACAAGACCTGACCCTCGCCAGGAAAGCGGCTGGCGAACACGCCCGCCTGCAGCGTCGGCGCATAGGGCCGCCAGTCCATGCTGACCACCAATGAAGGGAACTGCCGGTACAGCGCCGCGATGCGCCGCAGCGTCTCGGCATCGCGCGGGGTGAACTGGTTCCAGATGCCCCAGATGTTTTCCCAGGCGTTGTAGCCGACGCCGTTGAAGAAGATGTACTGCAGGTCGGCCGTGCGGTCGCGGCCCCAGCGGTTCTCGTAGTTGATCATGTGGCGCGGCTCGAGCCACTTCCACTTGGCCACGGTCGGGATCGGCGAGTCGGGCACCTTCTTGCCCCAGCTCTGCACGTTCCAGATCAGCTGCTCTTCCGAGGAGATGGTCGACTCCGGTTGCAGCACGACCGGGCAGCCGAGTTCGTCGCAGGCATCGAAGAAGGCACGCGGCACGCCGTTGTAGGTGTCGCCGTTGATGCCGTCGGCGCCGACGGCCTTGATGATCTCGGCGATCGCATGCCAGTCGCGCTGGCCTTGCGGGCGGGTGCCGTTGTCCCAGGGCTTGGTGGGCAGGAAGACCTTGACGCCGCGCTTGTGGAAGGCGTCGACGGCACCCTTGAGGCCAGCCAGGCCGCCGGGCAGGTCGTGCGCCAGGTCGGTCTGGTTGCGGTCGTCCACGCCGATGTTCGGGTAGACGTACCAGATCAGCACCGAGTCGACCCCGCCGAAGCGGGCCTCGAGATCATCGAGGTAGCGGTCGACCGTGTACTCGCCCTTCTGCGCGTCGTAGAAGTAGCGGTCCTCGACCATCATCTGGACGTGGACGAAATTGCGCTGCGACCACAGCAGCTCCGGGCGGCGGTAGTTGGCGTCGTCGTAGCCGATGCGGATCAGGTGCTCGCGGCGCCAGTCGCTCAGCTCGCGCAGCCAGTCGTCCGCCGTGCCCTTGGCATCCATCTTCCAGGCGCCGATGTCGGCGAAGGGCCAGCCGGGCATCTTGCCGGGCGTGGGGAGATAGCGGCCGGTGGTGACGTGCGAGAAGCGGAACTCGGTCTTCAGCGCACCGCGTTCTTCGTCACCAGGCGGCAGGATGTGGTCGGTCATGGATGGAGAGGAGAAGGGTCAGGGCGAGGCGAGGCCGCACCAGGTCGCCAGCTCGGTCAGCGCCTCGATGTCGGAAGTGCCGCTCGGGCGCTCGGCGAGGAAGGCGTCGACCTCGGCCACGCTCGGGATGCTGCTCTGCGCGCCCAGCCGCGTGCAGGCGATGGCGGCAGCGGCGCTGGCGCGGCGCAGCGCGGCCGACAGCTCGGCCCCCTGCGACAGCGCCGCAACGAAGACGCCGCTGAAGGTGTCGCCGGCCGCCGTGGTGTCCAGCGCCTCGATCGGGAACGAAGGCTGCAGCCGGTAGCCGCTGCCCTCGACGCGGGCGCAGCAGCCCCGCGAACCCAGCGTGACGACCACGGTCGGCACCTTCAGCCGGGCCAGCAGGTCGCCGACCCTGCCCGCGCCGGCGATCGCCGCCAGTTCGCCCTCGTTGACGATCAGCACGTCGACGGCGTCGAGCAGTTCGCCCGGCAGCGCCTGGGCCGGCGCCGCGTTGAGCACCACCTTCACGCCGGCCGCCCGCGCCGCGCGGGCATAGGCGGTGATGGTCTCGATCGGCGTCTCCAACTGCATCAGCAGGTGGCTGATGCCGGAGAGCGAAGGCAGGTGCTCGGCCTTCAATGCGGCATTGGCGCCGGGCGCGACGGTGATCGCGTTCTCGGCCGAATCGGACAGGCAGACGAAGGCCACGCCGGTGGCGACGCCGGCCGCGCGCACGATGTGCATGCGCACGCCCGCGGCTTCCAGCGAGCCTTCCAGCACCCGCGCCGCATCGTCCTCGCCCAGGCCCAGCAGCATCTGCGTGGCCGCGCCGCCGGCACGCGCCGCCGCCACTGCCTGGTTCGCCCCCTTCCCGCCGGGGAAGTTGGCGAAGTCGCGGCCCAGCACCGTCTCTCCGGGCGCCGGCACATGGGCGGCGCGGACGACGAAGTCCAGGTTGGCGGAGCCGGCGACGAGGATGGAGCTGGGTGTGCTGTTCATCCGCCGATTATCAGAACGTGATCGACTGCGTGAGGGAGAACACGCGGCCGCGGCCCGACCAGTAGTTGCGGAAGCCCGGCAGCTGCGACCAGCTCAGCACGTAGAACTTGTTGGTCAGGTTCTCGATGCCCAGCGTGGTCTTGCCGTACTTGCCCCAGTCGTAGTTGCCGGACAGGTCGAACAGCGTGTAGCCCTTGGTGTGCTCCTCGTTGCCGGTGCCGACGTTGAGGTCGCGGTCCAGCAGCTTGGTGAAGCCCAGGGTCACGTCGGCCTTGGGCATGAACTTCCAGTTCACGCCGCCGGCGATCTTGTCGGGGTTGGTGTCGGTGACGCCCATGCGCTTGGTCAGCGGGCCGCCGGCCACGAAGGTGGTCTTGCCCAGGATGCGCGAGTACAGCGCGTTGAGCTTCAGGTCGCGGGTGACCATGTAGTCGCCGCTCAGCTCGAAGCCGCTGATCTGCACCGGCGCGCGGTTCATGACGAAGTCGTTGGTGACCGGGTCGATCGACAGCGACACGCCCAGGCTCGAGTACGACTGGTAGACCGAGGCGCCGAAGCTCGCCTCACGGCCGCGCCAGTTCACGCCCACTTCCTTGTTGCGCACGATGATGGCCTGCAGGTCGAGGATGCCCTCCACCGTCGTGTTCTTCGAGTTCTTGTTGATGTTGCGCAGCGGGATGCCGACGTTGGGCAGCGTGAAGCCCTTGCTGAGCGAGGCGTACACCGACCAGTTGGCCGGCAGGCGCCAGACCGCGCCGATATTGGGCAGCGTGGCCGCGTAGTCGAGCTTGCCGCCGGTGACGGGGATGCGGTCGCGGAAGTAGGTGGTGGTGTAGCTGTCCACCTTGAGCGTGCCGTCCTCGCGGCGCACGCCGCCGGAGACGGTCAGCGGGCCGAGGTCCCAGGACAGCTGGACATAGGGCGCCACGCTGTCGTAGATCATCGGCGGCACCCACAGGCGGTCGGTCAGGGCCAGGCGCTGCTGGGCGTTGTCCTCGGTCAGGTCGACGCCGCCGCGGAACTCCAGGCCCTTGATCGCGAAGATGTCCGAGCGCGACCAGGAGGTGCGCAGGCCCTTCTTGAAGGCCAGGATCTCGGACTGGTCCCACAGCGTGCCGAGCGGCGCGATCAGCGGGTCCTGGCGGTCGTCGCCGTTCTCGGCGGGGTAGCGCATCGCCTGGCGGGCCCAGTAGGCATCGAGCTGCAGCGTGCCGCCGGCCAGGTCGTTGTGGGTGTAGGAGGCGTTGAACTGCTTGAAGTCGTTGAACTCGGGGCGCGAGCCGGGGATGGCGCCCAGCACCGAGGTGTTGGTGACGCCGGTCGTGCGGTCGCCGTCGACCAGGTGGTAGCGGTTGTTGCCCTGGACCTTGAAGTCGCTGATCGAGAACTGCAGGCGCTGGCTCTTGTCGGCGCCGAAGTCGAAGCCGAGCTTGACGAACAGGTTGTTGGACTTGCTGTCCATCAGCGAGCCGCTGGTGTTCAGGCCGATCTTGTTGCCGTGGCCGTCGTAGCTCATGCCGCGCTCGATGTGCGAGCCGGCCACCAGCAGGTCGTAGTCCTCGGTCTTGCGCAGCCAGTTCAGGCCGACCTTGTAGCCGGTGCTGTCGTCCTTGCCCTCGGTGGTGATGCGGGTGATGAGCTGGAACTCGTCGTCCATCTTGGTGGGCACCTTGGAGATGTAGTTGATGATGCCGCCGGCGGCGCCGATGCCTTCCGCGGCCGAGGGTCCGTTGATGACCTCGATGCGGCCGATCAGGCCCATGTCGGTGAAGGTGCCGTTGCGCGTGCCTTCTCGCAGCGGCGAGCCCTGCGGCACGCCGTCGAACAGGCGCAGCGGAATGCGGCCGCGCAGCGTTTCGCCGGTATTGCTCATCGCCTGCGAGGACTCGCTGTAGCCGGGCACCGAGCGGGCCAGCACGGCGGTGGCGTCTTCGGTGACGGCCAGCGTCTGCGCCAGCTCGGTCTTGCCGATCACGTTGATCGCGCCGGGGATCTTGTCGATGGACTTGGCGGTGCGGGTGCCGGTGATGATCGTGCGTTCCAGCTGCTGGGGCTGCGCATCGCTGGCGGCACCGGCCGGCGGCGAGGCCGCGTCCTGCGCGTGGGCGGCCGAGATGGCCAGGGCGAGCGTGGAAAGCGTGAGCGGAACGACGTGTCTCATGGTCTTGTCTCTGCTTGTAGGAGTTAGAGGGGCCGAACGATCGGATCGAGGCTGCGCCGCAGTCTCAGTCAAGCCAAAACAAACAGGAACAGCCTGTTTCTATGTTCAGAAGACAGTTTTTGTAGCTTGTTGAACGCTACCAGGCAAGCTCTCGGGCGATCCAGCGCAGGCCTTCCGAGAAGGCAGGGCCCCAGACGGGCCAGTCGTGGCCGCCGTCCAGGATGCGCAGCTCCGTGCGTACGCCGGGCGCACGACTGAGGCGGCTGAACAACAGGTGGGCTTCCATGTCGATGTCGTTCATCGCCTCGGCGGGGTCGGGGTTCTTGTACTCGTCGTCGCCGGCGGCGATGAAGAGGCGCAAGACCTGACCCTTGCCTGCCCGTTTGTCGAGCAGCGCCGGGTAGTTGTGGCGGCGGTAGATCTCGTCGACGAAGAGCTCCTTGCCGCGGCCGAAGCCGCCGAACTCGCGCGTGCTGGAGCCGGCCGGCGGCAGCGGCGTGTAGACGGCCGGGCTCATCACCAGCGCGGCGCCGAACAGCTCCGGCCGGGCCAGCGCGTAGTGCAATGCGCCGTAGCCGCCCATCGAGTAGCCGCCCACCGCCCGGCCCTCGCGGCGGGCGATCGTGCGGTAGCGGGCTTCGAGTGCGGGCAGCAGGCCGTCCAGCAAGGCGCTCTCGACGGGGCTGCCCTGCTCGTGCGCCGAATCGACGTAGTAGCCGCCGCGGCGGCTCCAGGGCGCATCGGGCATCGCCGCGATCAGCGGCGGCAGCTCGCCGGCCGCGATCATGCGGTCCAGCAGCGGGATGACGTGGGACCAGGCGTCCATGCGGTCGCCGCGGCCGTGCAGCAGCAGCGCGAAGGGATAGCGGCGCGAGGGCTCGTCCGCATAGCCGGCCGGCAGGTAGACCTTGCAGCGGATCGGCTCGGGCAGCATCGGCACGGCGATGCTCAGCGTCTCCAGCGAGCCTGCCGCCCGCGCCGGCAGCGCCGTGGCCAGCGCGGCCGCCAAGAGCAGCAGCGCCCGGCGATCAATGCCCGTCATCGCGCAGCGCCGCCGCAGCCATCGCCGCGCGGCTCTCCTGCAGGAAGGCCTGGACCAGCCGGATGCGTATGGTCGAGCGCGACCAGACGATGCCGATGCGCCGCGGCTCGAAGGGCTTGGGCAGCGGCAGCCGCACCAGTTGCAGGCCCTCGGGCCAGGGCCGCGCCCAGTCGGGCACCAGCGAGACGCCGAGGCCCCGGTCCACCATCACCGCGATCGCGTTCAGCGCGTTCAGCTCGAAGCGCTCGCGCGGCACGATGCCGGCGCTGCGCAGGTACTGGTCGGCCTGCCGGCCGCCCCACTGGCTGCGGTCGTAGCGGATCAGCGGCTCGCTGGCGAGCAACTCGTGCGGGTCGCGGTGGGCCATGCGGGCGGGGGCCAGCACCACCAGCGGCTCCTCGCGCAGCAGCTCGAAGTCGCAGGTCTTGGGCAGCGCGAACGGCGCCTGCAGCACGATGGCGGCGTCCAGCTCGCCGCTGTCCACCGCGCGGTGCAGCTCGGGCGAGAAGCCCGGCTTGATGAAGACCTGGATGCCCGGGAAGCGGCCCACCATGCGGGCCAGGATGTCGGGCAGCATGCCGGTCAGCGCATTGGTGCCGGCGCCCAGGCGCAGCTCGCCGGCGCTGGGGTCGTCGTTGGCCACGGTGCGCAGGTCGGCCACGTTGCGCAGCAGCTCGCGGGCGCGCGGCAGGATGCGGGCGCCGGCTTCGGTGACGTTGACGGTACGGCCCACGCGGGCGATCAAGGGCGCGCCGATCTCGCGCTCCAGCGTGCGGATCTGCTGGGCGACGGCGGCGGGGGTGATGTTCAGCAGGCGCGCGGCGGCGGCCATCGAGCCCTGGTCGACGACGGCGACGAAGGTGTTGAGGAATTGGGTGTCCATGTCAGGAACTCAGATCCGGAACGCAAAGGGCGCAAAGCGTCCACGCATCTTTGCGCACTTGCCTGTTGGCCTTTGCGATCCTTGCGTTCTGGCTTTGATGAGTTTGTCCATGGCGCGTTGCGCCACACGATCCGTTCGGGCTGAGCCTGTCGAAGCCTGCGGCTTGTCGAAGCAGCCCTTCGACAGGCTCAGGGCGAACGGTTCTATGCGTCGAGGTGTCATCTCAGGTGGCCGTCCCAAGCAGCCAGTCGAAGGGAATGCGCTGCCAGGCGCTGACGGCATAAGCCGCCTTCTGGCGCGGATCGAGCAGCACCGTATGGTCGGTCGAGCTGATCACCGAGGGCACGCGCACGCCGCAGACGCGCCGGCGCGCAGCGGCCTCCCGATCGACGGCGGCGAGGAACTCGCCGGCGATGCGCTGCGCGTTGGGCGCCGCGGGCCGCGCGTTCCAGTTGCTGGGCAGGCTGATGCCGAGTTCATCCAGGTCGCGGACACTGCCGTCGGGCACCTCGATGACGGCCACCATCAGCTCGCCCACGGTGTCCCAGCCCGGCCGGGCGGCGACTTCGAGGATCGCTAGCGCCTCGCGCTCGGCGGCATAGAGGATCTCGCTGCGCGCATCGTTGTAGCGCCAGCCGCGGCGCGCCACCGAGGCGCTGGAGTCCAGCGGGTCGAATGCCGCGCGAGGACGGCGGCTGGCGCGGAAGACCTTCATGGTCAGAGCGGGGCGCCTTCGGCCTGGGCCTGCAACTCGTCAAGCGCGATGCGCTCGCCGTCGCCGGTGCGGATCAGCTCGGCCGGCGTGGCGCCGCCGAGCGCGAAGTTGCGCGCATGCATATAGGCACGCGCCGCCTCGAAGCTGCCCAGCATGTCGGCGGCGCCCAGGAACACACGCGCCACCCGCAGCACCCGCTCGCTGGCCGCCGTATCCAGGCTGCCGCCGAGCCGCGCCTTGATCGTCTTGAAGCTCATGCCGAAGAACTGCTCGGCCTCGGCCAGGCTGCCGAGGAACATCGCCGAGGCCACCAGCAGCGTCTCGCCGGCCAGGCCGTCGAGCAGGCGCTGATGCAGCGCGATCGGGTCCAGCGGCGGCAGCGTGGCGGGCTGGCGGGCCAGCGCCTGCTCGGTCAGCCGCCAGACGCTGGCCAGCTCGACCTTCTCCAGCTTGCCGAGCTGGCGGCGCAGCGCCGCGTTGTCGAGCAGGGCCAGCGCGCGGGCGTCGATCAAGGCCGGGCCCAGGGCCTGCACCTGGTAGACGGGGCGCGGTTCAGCGACATGCCATGTCATTGGAATTCTCCATGAATGTTCATGGAGTATGCCACCTGGCTAGGAGTCCCGGTAGATTGTCAGTCCTTCGAGGGACTGCTTCGGCGGCGGGAACAACCAGCTCGCCGCATAGCCGATCACGATGCACAAGAGGATCGAGATCGCCAGATAGAAATACGGGTGGACCAGCTTCATGCTCCACGCGATCGTCGTCAGCGTGATGCTCGACGCCACGCCGATCACCACGCCCGCCGTGTTGGCCCGGCGCGTGAACATGCCCAGCGTGTAGGCGCCGGCGAAGCCGCCGCCCAGCAGGCCGGCCAGTTCGATCGACACGTCGAACAGCGAGTGGATGTCGAAGCGCGACAGCACCAGCGCGAAGGCGATGCCGATCAGGCCGGCCAGCACCGTCATCAGCTCGGCGAAGAAGACGCTCTTCTTCTGGTCCTTGTTCGTCACGATCTTCTCGTAGAAGTCCACCGAGGCCAGCGTGGCGACGCTGTTCATGATGCTGGACAGCGTGGCCATGGCCGCGGCGAAGATGCCGGCGATGATCAGGCCGGTGACGCCCATCGGGAGCTCGGCGGCGATGAACATCGGGAAGGTGGCGTCGATCGTCAGCAGCGGGTTCATCCGCTCCGGGTTGGCCTTGTAGAAGGTGAACAGCGCGGTGCCGATCGTGTAGAACACGAAGCCGCCGGGGATCATGATCGCGGCGAAGGCCCAGATCGAGCGGCCGGCCTCGCGGTCGTTCTTCGTGGACAGCGTGCGCTGCATCAGCACCTGGTCCTTCGGGAAGGTCAGCACCACGTCGAACAGCACCAGGAAGACGAAGCCCCAGACGGTGGCCTTGGTCAGGTCGAAGCTGAAGTCGAACATCTTCGTCTTGTCGTACGTGCGGGCCACGTCCATAAACTCGCCGAAGCCGCCCTTGAGCTTCCAGATCATGAAGCCGATCGCGAACAGCGCGCCGCCCATCTTGACGACCAGCTGCACCACGTCGGTCCACACCACCGCCTTCATGCCGCCGAGCGCCGTGTAGGCAATCGTCAGCCCGCCCATCAGCACGATGCTCCAGGTCACCGGGATGCCGGTGATGGTGGCGATGGCGAGGGACGGCAGGTAGAGGATCACGCTCATCCGGCTGCCCAGCTGCACCAGGATGCACAGGCCGCTGGACATCATGCGGATGGCCGGATGGAAGCGCTTCTCGAGGTACGAGAACACGCTCATCAGATCGAGCCGGCGCAGCAGCGGCACGATCCACACGGCGACGAACATCAGGCCCAGCACCGCGACCATGTTGTTGGTCAGGTACTGCCAGTTGGTCTCGAAGGCCTTGGCCGGGATGGCGATGTAGCTGATCGAGCTGGTGTTGGCGGCGTAGAGGCTCACGCCCGCGGCCCAGAACGGGATCGAGCGTCCGCCAACGAAGAAGTCCGACGTGGAGTTGCGCTTCTCGCGCAGGTAGAAGTAGGCGCCCATGCCCAGCATCGTGGCCACGTAGACGACGATGACGACCCAGTCCAGCCACTTCAGCAGCTGCTGGCCGGCCTGCACCTCGGCGCCGCCGAGGGCCTTGGTGGCGGTGAGCCAGAGGAAGCCGTTGCCGTAGGGCACGATGTCATGCGCATCGGACGGCGGCGTGGCCCCGGTGGAGGTGGGCAGCGTGGCCCAGGCGCCGGTGATCGTCTGGAAGGTCATCAGGCGCACGGGGCTGCCGCCGATCAGGGCCAGCACATGGGCCTGCCCCAGCGGGCGCAGGGCCTGCACCGGGCCGGGCAGCGCGCCCTGCCCGCTCCAGCCCTTGGCGGCGGACCAGCGCAGCAGGCGGCCGTCGTCGGTGGCGAGGAACAGCGCGCCGGTCTGCGCGACCAGCGCCACCGGCCTGCCGCCGCCGGGCCAGGGCGGCAGCGGCTTCCATCCGTCGGGCTGCTGCTGAAGCTGAAGCAGTTGCGGCAG
>NZ_LYVQ01000140.1 GCF_001984095.1 Pelomonas sp. KK5 | reverse complement strand
CCGCTCGTCCTCGCTGCCCGGCAAGCAGGGCACGCCGGCCTGGGCCATCAGCTGCTTGGCGCGGGCCTTGTCGCCCATCGCCGCGATGGCCGACGGCGGCGGGCCGATGAACACGAGGCCGGCGTCGAGGCAGGCCTGCGCGAAGTCGGCCCGCTCGGACAGGAAGCCGTAGCCCGGATGGATGGCATCGGCGCCGCTCGCCCGGGCCGCGGCGAGGATCGCCGCGATGTTCAGATACGAATCCGCCGCCGGCGCGGGCCCGATGCGCAGCGCCATGTCGGCCTCGCGCACATGGAGAGCCTGCGCGTCCGCATCGCTGTAGACCGCGACCGTCCGGTAACCGAGCCGCCGCGCGGTGCGGATGACCCGGCAGGCGATCTCGCCCCGGTTCGCGATCAGGACGGTCGAGAACATCACGCTCAATGCGCCCCCTTCGGCAGGGTCCCCTCGAGCTTGCAGATGATGCCCAGCATCACCTCGTCCGCGCCGCCGCCGATCGAGACCAGCCGGCCGTCGCGATAGGCCTGGCTGATCGGGTTGTCGCGCGTGAAGCCCATGCCGCCCCAGTACTGCAGGCAGCTGTCGGCCACCTCGCGGCTCAGCCGCCCGGCCTTCAGCTTGGCCATCGAGGCGAGCTTCAGCACGTCGCCACCGGCCACGTACTCGTCCACCGCGCGCCAGGTCAGCGAGCGCAGCGCCTCGACCTCGGTGCGCAGCTCGGCCAGGCGGAAGTGGATCACCTGGTTGTCCAGCAGCGGCTTGCCGAAGGCGTGGCGCTGGCCGGTGTAGTCGATGGTGAGGTCGATCAGCCGGTCCATGTTCTTCAGCGTCGACGCCGCGCACCAGAGCCGCTCCTCCTGGAACTGCATCATCTGGTACGCGAAGCCCATGCCCTCCTGGCCGATCAGGTGGCGCTGCGGCACACGCACGTTGTCGAAGAAGAGCTGGGCGGTGTCGGAGGCGTCCATGCCGATCTTGTGGATCTTCTGGCGGCTGACACCCGGCGCATCCAGCGGCACCATGATCAGGCTCTTGTTGCGGTGCACCGGCCCCTCGCCGGTGTTGGCCAGCAGGCAGCACCAGTCGGCCTGCATGCCGTTGGTGATCCACATCTTGGAGCCGTTGATCACCCAGTCGCCGCCGTCCTTGCGGGCCGTGGTCTTCAGCGCCGCCACGTCGGAGCCGCCACCGGGCTCGGAGACGCCGACGCAGCCGACGTACTCGCCCGCGATGCTGGGTGACAGGAACTCGCGGCGCAGCTCGTCGCTGCCGAAGCGGGCCAGCGCCGGTGTGCACATGTCCGTCTGCACGCCGATGGCCATCGGCACGCCGGCGCAGAAGCAGGCGCCCAGGGCCTCGGCCATCACCATCGAGTAGCTGAAGTCCAGCCCGCTGCCGCCGTATTCCTCCGGATACTTCAGGCCCAGCAGGCCCAGGGCGCCGAGCTTGCCGAAGACCTCGTGGGCGGGGAACTGCTCGGCCTTCTCCCACTCGGGCACGAAGGGGTCCAGCTCCTTGCTGACGAAGCGGGCGACGGTGTCGGCCAGCGCGCGATGCTCGGGGGTGAAGTTCATGCTTCTCGTCTCCTCGTTCTCAGAATCGCGCCACGCCGAAGGTGTTCGGCCGCAGCACCGCCTGTTCCGCCTCGCGCGCCATCGCCAGGCACTGGCCGACGATGCGGCGCGTGTCGCGCGGGTCGATGATCCCGTCGTCCCACAGCCGTGCCGTGCCGTAGAGCACGTCGGACTCGCGCTCGATGCGCCGGCGCAGTTGCTCGCTCATGGCCTTGAGCGCGGCGTCGTCGACCGGCGTGCCGGCACGCTCCAGCTTGGCGCGGTTGACGATGTCCATCACCTGCGCGGCCTGCGCCCCGCCCATCACCGCGGTGCGCGCGCTGGGCCAGGCGAAGATGAAGCGCGGATCGAAGCCGCGGCCGCACATGCCGTAGTTGCCGGCGCCGAACGAGCCGCCCAGCACGACGGTGAACTTCGGCACGCGCGCGTTGGCCACCGCCTGGATCATCTTGGCGCCGTGCTTGATCGCGCCGGCGGCCTCCGCCTCGCGGCCCACCATGTAGCCGCTGGTGTTCTGCAGGAACAGCAGCGGGATGCCGGCCTGGTCGCAGAGCTGGATGAACTGCGCGGCCTTGGTGGAGCCCTGGGGCTGGATCGGGCCGTTGTTGCCGAGGATACCGACCGGCTGGCCCTCGATGCGGGCATGGCCGCAGACGGTATCGGCCCCGTAGCCCGGCTTGAAGGCGAGGAAGTCGGAGCCGTCGACCAGGCGGGCGATCACCTCGTGCACGTCGTAGGGCTCGCGCTCGTCGGCGGGGACGATGCCCAGCAGCTCTTCTTCGGCAAACAGCGGTGCGTCGACCTGACGCGTTACTTCAGCAGCAGGTTCGCGACGCAGCTTGTCCAGCAGCTCGCGAGCCAGCGCAATCGCATGGGCATCGTCCTCGGCCAGGTATTCGCCGAGGCCCGTGGTGCCGGCGTGCAGCGCGGCGCCGCCCAGCTCCTCGTCGCTGGCGTCCTCGCCGATGGCGGCCTTCACCAGCGGCGGGCCGGCGAGGTAGATGCTGGAGCGGTCGCGCACCAGCACCACGTAGTCGGACAGGCCCGGCAGGTAGGCGCCGCCGGCGGTGGACGAGCCATGCACGACGGCGATCTGCGGAATCCCGGCCGCCGACAGCCGCGCCTGGTTGGCGAAGCTGCGGCCGCCGTCCACGAACATCTCGGCCTGGTACAGCAGGTTGGCGCCGCCGCTCTCGACCAGATAGACGATGGGCAGCCGGTTCTCCAGCGCGATCTGCTGCATGCGCAGCGCCTTCTTCAAGCCCATCGGCGGCACGGTGCCGCCCTTGATGCCGCTGTCGCTGGCGGAGATCATCACCCGCCGGCCGGCCACCGTGCCGATGCCGACGATGGCGCCGCCGCCCATCACCGACTTGCTGCCGTCGTCGTCGTGCATGCCGAGGCCGGCCAGCGAGGACAGTTCGATGAAGCCGCTCGTGCGGTCCAGCAGCCGCGCCACGCGCTCGCGCGGCAGCAGCTGGCCGCGGGCCTCGAAGCGCTCGCGACGGCTCCCGGATTCGGCGACCACCTTGGCCTCCAGCGCACGCACCTCGGCCAGCCGCTCGGCCATGCGCTTCGCGTTGGCCTGGAAGGCCGAAGATGCCGGATTCAGCAGGCTGCCCAGCACCGTCATGGCTTCAGCACCTCGGGCGTCACCGCGCGGTGGAATCCATCGAAGGGCTGCGAGGCCTGATGCTCGATCGTCGGAAACACCGCGCTGCCCAGCGAAGCGCCGCCATCGATCTGCAAGGTGATGCCGGTGACGAAGGCCGCCGCCGGCGACAGCAGGAAGACGATGGCCGCGCTGATCTCCGCCTCCACCGCCAGGCGCTGCAGCGGCACATGGGCCTTCAACTGGCGGATCAGCGGCTTCATCTCCTCGCCGTAGCGATCCATGCCACTGGAGGCCACCCAGCCGGGCGCCACGGCGTTCACCCGCACCCCGGCATGCGCCCATTCGACCGCCGCGCTCATCGTCAGGTTGCTCATGCCGGCGCGGGCCGCGCCGCTGTGCGCCATGCCGGGCATGCCGTTGCGGAAGTCGGCGGTCATGTTGACGATGGCGCCGCCGTGCTCCTGCATCGACTGCAGGAAGAGCTCGCGCATCATCAGGAAGCCGCCGGTCAGGTTGTTCGCCACGACCGCGTCGAAGCCCTTCTTGCCGATCGCCAGCAGCGGGCTCGGGAACTGGCCGCCCGCGTTGTTGACCAGGCCGGCGATCGGGCCCAGCTCGGCGACGGCGGCGGCCACGTTGGCCTTCACCGCGTCCTCGTCGCGGATGTCGAAGGCGCGCCACCGGCAGCGGCCGCCGTCCTCGGCGATCTCGGCCGCCACTCGCTCCAGCTTCTCGGCCTTGCGGCCCGAGATCAGCACGGTGGCGCCCAGCGCGGCGAGCTCGTGCGCCACGCAGCGGCCGATGCCGGAGCCGCCGCCGGTGACCCAGACGGTCTTGCCGGCGAAGAGATCGGGACGGAAGACGGAGCGGTATTGCATGTCATCTAGCTTCCGTTAACGTCACCCTGCTTTCATATCGGTGATTACGTGCATGGCGAGCCCGCGGCGCTGGCCTAAGCTGCCGGCCATGGACATGCAAGCAATCACCGCCGCCCTGGCCGCCAAGGCCGCCGCCAGTTCCAGCAGCCTCGACGCCACGCTGAAGTTCGACTGCGGGGACGAGGGCATCGTCTACCTCGACGGGAACGCCACGCCCAACGCCGTGGACAACGTCGACCGCCCTGCCGACTGCACGGTCAAGATCAGCCGCGACAACCTCGCCGCGCTGCTGGCCGGCACGCTCAATCCGATGAACGGCTTCATGACCGGCAAGATCAGGATCGACGGCGACATGGGCGTGGCGATGAAGCTCTCGCGCTTCACCGGATGAGGCCGTGAGCGCAGCGCCGGGCCGCCCCAAGCAAGCTCACATCCCCTCGGGGGATCGGCTTGCGTACCCGCAAGCCGAGGGGCTCCATTGAACGCGAAAGCCGCCGCCCGCGAACTGCTGGCCAGCAGCCGCAGCGCGCCGCAGGAGCGGCTCTACGGCATCACCGAGCTGTGCCGCGAGTTCGAGATCTCGCCCCGCGCGATCCGCTTCTACGAGGACAAGGGCCTGCTGCAGCCGCGCCGCGTCAACGGCGCCCGCGTCTACACGCAGCGCGAGCATGCGCGGCTGCGCATCATCCTGCGCGCCAAGGCGATCGGCTCCACGCTGGACGAGATCAAGCACTTCCTCGACCTCTACGGCGCCCACGGCGAAGGCCGCACCAAGCAGATGCAGTGGACGCTGGAACGCACCGACGCGGCCATCGCCGAGTTGGAGATGAAGCGCGCCCACATCGACGCCACGCTGGCCGAGCTGCGGCTGATCAACGAGACGATGCGGGCGCAGCTGCTCGACAGGGCATCGCGCTGATGCCGCGATACTCGCGGCCATCATGCTGCTCGACATCGGCCCGCTGCGCCGAAACCTCGCCTTCCGCCACCTCTTCCTCAGCCAGTTCATCTCCGGCCTCGGCACCATGGTCAGCTATGTGGCCGTGCCCTGGCAGCTCTACGAACTGACCCATTCCAATGCCAAGGTCGGGCTGCTCGGCCTGGTGCAGTTGCTGCCGGTGCTGGCCTGCGGCTTGCTGGGCGGCGCGGTGGCCGACCGGGTGGACCGCAAGCGGCTGCTGATCGGTTCCGAGGCGTTGATGGCGCTGTGTCTCGCTGGGCTGCTGGCCAATGCGGCGAGCGGCGCGCCGAGCGTGCTCGCCATCTATGCGCTGGTGGCCGTGCTGCAGGGCGCCAGCGGCTTCCATCGCCCAGCGCTGGAGGCGCTGACGCAGAAGCTCGCGCGGCCCGAGGAGTTCGCGGCCGTCGCCGCGCTGTCCTCGGTGCGCGGCACCGTGGGCATGGTGGCCGGGCCGGCGCTGGCCGGCCTGCTGCTGGCGCGCTGGGGCGCGGTGGGCGCCTATCTGTTCGACCTGGGCACCTTCCTGGCGGCTCTGTTCTTCCTGGCGCGCATCCCGCGCTCGGCCATCGGCACGGCCGATGCGCCCCACGAGCGCCCGCATCTGCTGGCCGACCTGCGCGAGGGCCTGCGCTTCGCCGGCTCGCGTCCGGAGCTGATGGGCACCTACATCGTCGACATCGCGGCGATGGCCTTCGCCTTCCCGGTAGCGCTGTTCCCGGCGATGGCCGCGGCGGACGGGCGCACCGAGGCGGTCGGCTGGCTGCTGTCGGCGATGGCGGTGGGCGCGCTGATCATCGGGATATTCAGCGGCTGGACCGGCAGGGTGCTGCGCCACGGACGGGCGGTGGTCATCGCGGCGGCGATCTGGGCGCTGGGCGTCATCGCGCTGGGCTTCGCGCCGTCGCTGATGGCGGGCCTCGCCTGCCTGGCCGTGGCCGGTGCGGCCGACATGGTCAGCGGCGTGTTCCGCGGCACGATCTGGAACCAGACGATCCCCAACGCGCTGCGCGGGCGCCTGGCCGGCATCGAGATGATCAGCTACCTGACCGGCCCGCTGATCGGCAACACCCGCGCCGGCTTCATGGCCGACGCCTGGGGCGTGCCGGCGGCGATATGGCTCGGCGGCGCCATCTGCCTGGCAGGCGTGCTCACCACCGGCGCGCTGCTGCCGCGCTTCTGGGCCTATCGCGGGGCGACGGCCACTCAGTCCACGACCTTGTAGGTCAGCTGCGCCTTGCGGCGGCCAAGCTCATAGGTCCAGATGTGCGTGACGGTCGCGTTGCGCACATTCACGAGGGCGACCACGTCGCCCTGGGCCGCCACGGTGAGCCCCGCAAGGCGGCCATTGCCGCGGTCGTAGGTGCTGCCAAGGTCGGGCAGCAGGTCCATCAGCGGATGCACTTCCTCGAGTTCGCCGCGCGCATTGAACAGCACCAGTTCAGCACGCTCGGACACCGAGACATAGCCGCCGGTTGCCGCATTCAGCGCGAGGCCGAAGAGGTCGCGATTCTGCAATGAGCGGGCACCCAGCCATTGGTGCTTGCGCGTGTCATAGCGATAGAAATACCCCTCGCCGCCAAAGGAGACGAGCGCCAGCACGCCGCTGCGCGCATCCCAGGCCATGCCCGAGCCCCAGGACAGCTCGGGCAGATCCTTGTCCATCGGCACCTTTTCGGACGGGCCACCCAAGCCGCGCGGAAACCACTTGAGGGTGCTGCCGTTGCCCTCCAGGGCATAGGCTTCACCGCCATCCTCGCGCACGACCGCCGCGCCGGCCAGCATGCCGGTGCCGCGCACGATGCCGGTGTAGCGCTTGCCGTCCTTCGGACCGCTGTTAGTCCAGGGCAGGCGCCGGCCGTCGGTGCTGATCAGGTCGAAGGCCATCTTCACGCGGGCCACCTCGGGGCGTATGCCTTCCAGCGACAGGTTCGCATCCGGCACGAAGGGATCGCTCACCGGCACCAGTTCCGGCAATCGATAACCCCCGCGGAAGCCTGTCACCCCGCTGATGCCATAGCGCGCATGCAGCTTGCCGAGCAGTTCGCGGAAGTTCAGGTTGCCGGTCTCGATCGCGTAAGGCAACTGGTCGTTGGCAACGGGCACTTCCGGCGGCGCAAGCACCGTCGAGCTGTTCTCATTGGAAGCCACGACGATGCCGCGCAAGCGCGTTCCCGGTGCGGGCAGCACCTTCCAACGGGTGTTCTGGTAGGACGTGAGCACCAGCAGCACCGGACGCGCCGGATGGTTGAGGTGAACCTTGGTCTCGCCGGCCGAGAACTCGTAGGCAGAGACGACGATCACATCGGCATCTCGCCCCCAGCGCTCAGCACCTGCCGGCGTGGATGCAGGCGCCAGTTCCCGCGGCGCAACGACAGTGACGCCCGGTGGCGGCCGGACAGCCACGCCCGGCGGGGGCGCTGGCGTGGCGGCGGGCGCGGGCGCGGGTGCGGCGCCGCGGCGGTCATCGGGCACGTCGAAGGGCAGCGACCAGGCCTGCGCCCCGGCCGATCGTTGCCTGACCGCGGGGCGCTCGGCGCGCGGCGCCGCCGGGCTGGACGGCAAGTCGACCCGCGAGCCGGCATCGGCGCAGGGCTGTGCCTGGTAGGCCACCTTGCCGCCGGCATCGGTGCAACGATAGACAGCCGTCTGCGCAAGGGCGCAGGACCCCGCCGCCAGGAGCGCGGGGATGGCGAGAAGAAGCAATCGCAGTTTCATGAACCTCCCTGGACGCCCGCGATATCTGTCGCGGGTCGAAGTGCTGCCATTGTGTTGGCGCCGGCGCGTGGTGCGGTGGGCACATTTCACGGCGCCAAGCTGGTGGAAAATGCCGGCCTGCATCCTTGCCCGCTCTCAGATCCATCCATGACCGACGCCACCGCCAACAAGCCCGCCATCCCCGACCACCTGTCCGTCGACCCGCGCAGCCCCTTCCATGACGCTGCCGTCTTCGAGCACGACATCGGCATCCGCTTCAATGACAAGGAGCGCAACGACGTCGAGGAATACTGCATCAGCGAAGGCTGGATCAAGGTGCCGGTGCCCAAGAAGTTCGACCGCAAGGGCAATGCGCTGACGATCAAGCTGAAGGGTCGGGTGGAGGCCTTCTACAAGTGAAGACCGCCTTCATCTTCGGCGCGATCCTGCTGTGCAGCGCGATCGGCGCCTGGACCGCCGACAGCCGGGTCAAGAACGTGTTCCTGCTGGTCAGCGCCGGCTTCTCGATCTACGGCCTGGCAAGAATCTTCGGCTGAGCCTGTCGATATCGGCGCACGCCGTTCGTCGTGGACGACAAGGAGGCACAAGCCGATGAAGAAGCTCTACTACCACCCGTTCTCGTCCTACTGCCAGAAGGCACTGGTCGCCTTCTACGAGTTCGACATTCCCTTCGAGGGCCTGAACATCGACGGCCCGCCCGACGGCCCGCCGATGCAGGAACTGGCGGCCCTGTGGCCGATGCGGCGTTTCCCGCTGCTCGTGGACGGCCAGCGCACGGTGCTGGAGGCCACCTGCATCATCGAGCAGGTGGCGCCGCAGCTGATCCCGGCCGACCGGCAGGCCGCGCTCGAAGTGCGCATGCTGGACCGCTTCTTCGACAACTACGTGGCCACGCCGCAGCAGAAGGTCATCTTCGACGCGATCCGGCCCGAGGCGGACCGCGATGCCTATGGCGTCGCGGAAGCCCGCAAGATGCTGGAGACCTCCTACGCCTGGCTGGACGCCAGGCTGGCCGACGGCCGCGAATGGGCCTGCGGCAGCGCCTTCACGCTGGCCGACTGCGGCGCCGCGCCTTTCCTCTTCTACGCCGACTGGACCCATCGGATCGGCGCGCAGTTCGAGAACGTCCACGCCTACCGCCGCCGCCTGCTGGCTCGGCCGTCCTTCGCCCGCGCGGTGGACGAGGCGCGCAGGTACCGCCACTACTTCCCGCTCGGCGCGCCCGATCGAGACTGAGCAAGGCTGCGCCTTCAGTTGCGGTAACGCGTTACCTCGACGGTGTGCAGGGTTGTGCAGCGGCGGCTAAAGTCGGCCGCTGCGATCCACCCACACCAGAAGGGAACGACCGATGAAGAACAGCAAGATCCTCCTCTGCGCCGCGGCCGTCGCCATGGCCGTCTTCTCCACCACCGCCACGCTGGCGCCCACCGCGGCCCTGGCCGCCGCGCCGATGGCCAAGACCCAGGCGCCGGGCTTCTACCGCCTGCAGCTGGGCAGCTTCGAGATCACCGCACTGAACGACGGCTTCTTCGACCTGCCGGTGGACAAGCTGCTGAAGCAGCCGCCCGAGAAGACCGAGGCCGCGCTGGCGAAGTATTTCCAGAAGGTGCCGGTCGAGACCTCGGTGAATGCCTTCCTGATCAACACCGGCTCCAAGCTGGTGCTGGTGGACACCGGCACCGGCGGCAAGGCTGCCGCCTCGGCCGGCGTGCTGCTGGCCAACCTGGCCGCCGCCGGCTACAAGCCCGAGCAGATCGACGCGATCTGCATCACCCACAACCACGGTGACCACCTCGGCGGCCTGACCACCAAGGACGGCGTGCCGGTGTTCCCGAACGCCACCGTCCACATCGGCAAGGCCGATGCCGAGGCCGACAGCGCCAAGGCCACGCTGGCGCCCTATGCGGCGGCGAAGAAGCTGGCGCCGATCGAGGCCGACGGCGAGATCGTGCCCGGCGTGCGCGCCTGGGCGACGCACGGCCACACGGCCGGCCACACCAGCTACGTGGTGGAGAGCGGCGGCCAGAAGCTGATCATCCTCGGCGACCTGATCCACGTCGCGGCGGTGCAGATGGACGACCCGGCCGTGACCATCACCTTCGACGCGGACAGCAGCGCCGCCGCGGCGCAGCGCGACAAGGTGTTCAAGACCGCCGCGGCCGACGGCACCATCATCGCCGCCGCCCACCTGCAGTTCCCCGGCATGGGCCGGCTGCGCGCCAACGGCGCGGGCTGGACCTATGTGCCGGTGAACTATCAGCGCATGCGCTGAGCGCTGCCTGCGGCGCGGGCCTGGTGCTCGGCCCACAGCCGGGCGATCTCGCCCTTGCGCTGCATCTCCTGCAGCACCGCTTCCAGCCGGGCGGCCAGTTCGGCATGGCGCTCGTGCAGCGAATGGAACAGCGGCTGCACCAGCACCGGCTCGGGCACCTTGCACACGTCCACGATGCCATGCTGGGCCAGCAGCGTGTCGGCCTCCAGCTGGCCCAGCACCGCATAGGCGGTCAGCCCGCGGCGCAGGGCGCGCAGCGCGTCCCACTGGTTGCTGGAGGCCAGCAGCGCGGCCGGCGGCAGCAGGCCCTCGATCGGCCGGATGCCGCGCTGGTAGGCCACGCGGCCACTCTGCAGCTCCTGCAGGGAGACCCGGGCCGGGCAGTCGCGCCCCAGCCGGTAGGCCATGAAGCGTACCTGCGCCACCGGCACCTTCAGCCGGATCAGGTGGTGGGTGTCGGCCAGCGAGACCTCGGTGCGGGAGAGGTCGCCGTCGACCTCGCCGGCATCGGCCTGCTGCAGGCCGCGCCGCATCGGCAGCGGCTGCACGTGGAAGGCCATGCCCAGGCGCGCATAGGCCGGCTGCAGCACGGCGCTGGCGAGCGCCGTCATCGGCGGGTTCTCGAGGGCGGCCAGTTCCAGGATCGGGCCGGCCCGGCAGCAGCAGCCGATGCCGGCCAGCAGCAGGCACAGGAGCCAGGGCAGACGACGGGCAAGGGCGAGGGCGCTCACGCGCCGATTGTGTGCCTCGGGCTCAGGCCCCGAAACCCTCGATCGCGCGGGCGGCGCCGAACAGCGCAGGCGACTGCCGGGCCAGGATCACGAAGGCCGGCATGGTGGACAGGTAGTCCTTGAAGCGGCCCTTGTTCTCGAAGCGCTCGCGGAACGGCGAGCTGTCGAAACGGGTGCCCAGCCGTGGCACGATGCCCCCGCCGATATAGACGCCGCCGTGGGCGCCCAGCGTCAGCGCCAGGTTGCCCGCGGCCGTGCCGAGGAAGGCGCAGAACAGGTCCACCGTTTCCTCGCACAGCGGGTCGCGCCGCTCCAGCGCCGCGGCGGTGATCGCCGCCGCGTCGAGCGGCATCGCGTCGCTGCCGGGACGGTCGAGCTTCTGCAGCGCCGCGTGGATGTCCACCAGGCCCTGGCCGCGGCAGGCCCGCTCGGCCGACATGTGGCCGTAGTGGCTGCCGATGATGTCGATCACGGCCTGCTCCCTGGGTGTGCAGCCGGCCAGCGTGACGTGGCCGCCCTCGCCTTCCAGCGGCACCCAGCCGCCGCGGCCGTCCGGCAGCAGGCCCGACACGCCCAGGCCCGTGCCGGCGCCGATCAGCGCGATCGCCGCATCGGGCCGGGCGAGGCCGCCGCCCACCTGGCGCAGCTCCTCGGCCTTCAGGTCCGGCAGGGCCAGCGCCAGCGCGGTGAAGTCGTTGAGCATGCGCAGCAGCTGGAAGCCGAAGTGCGCCTTCAGCGCAGAGATCGAGAAGGTCCAGTGATGGTTGGTCATCTTGACCTGGTCGCCGACGATCGGGTTGGCGATCGCGATGGCGCAGGCCGGCGGCGCCGGGCGGCCGACGCGCTGCAGGTAGGCGGCGATCGCGTCGGCGATGGTGGCGTAGTCGGCGCAGGGCAGGATCACGACATCGCCGATCGGCGCGCCGCGCTCGGCCTGCCAGGCGAAGCGGGCATTGGTGCCGCCGACATCGGCCAGCAGGCGGGCAGTGGTGCTCATGGTGGAGGGCGCAAGGGTGAAGCTGGCGCGATTGTGGCGCAAGGCATCGCGGCGAAGTTACATCGCAGCGTCAAGCGAAGCATGGACCGCGGCTTCAGTCGGGGCGCCGCAGCAGCACCGCGAGGAATCCCATGCCCGCCACCAGCACGAGCGCGGTCAGCCACAGCGAGCTGTCGTAGCTGCCGCTGGCATGCACCATGTAGCCGGCCAGCGCCGGCGCGGTGATCTGCGCCAGGCCGTAGCCCAGCGTCAGCCGCGCCATCGCCTTGCCCGGGTTGCCCGGCGAGCGGCGGCCGACCAGCGCCAGCGTCAGGCTGACGATGCCGATCGAGGTGGCGCCGTACATCAGCGCCCCGACCAGCGCCGCGGCCAGCCCCGGCGACAGCGCCGGCAGCACCACGCCGATCGCCTGCAGCCCGAAGGCCGCCAGCAGCGACTGCAGGTCGCCGATGCGCCGGGCTGCGCGGTCCCACAGGAACACTGCCGGCGTCGAGGCCAGGCCCACCAGCAGCCAGGCCCAGGGCCCCTGCCCGGCCAGCAACGGCTGCCGCTCGACGATGGCCACGGTGAAGGTGCCGTTGATGACGAAGCCCCAGCCGGCGCAGAAGTAGGCGCAGAACATGAGCAGCATCCAGCGCCGGCTCGGCGATGCCGCGTCCGGCCTGCCGCTTGAACTGGCCGTTAGCGCCGGTGGCACCGGCGGCCGCCAGGCCCAGGCCGGCACCAGGAACAGCAGGCCCAGGAAGGCGAAGCCCTGCCATTGGCGGGCCCAGTCGAGCCCGAGGCGGCTCATCACCATCGCACCCAGCGCCGAGATCACGATGCCGCCGGCGATGCCCATGAAATACACGCCCAGCTCCGGCCGGCGGCCCTGGCGCATCAGCCAGTTCAGCACCAGGCCCGAGCCCAGCAGCATGCCCGCCGCACCGCAGAGGCCGCCGAGGTAGCGCGACAGGGCCCAGACCCAGAGGTTCTGGCTCATGCCCATCAGCATCGTGATCAGCAGGCTCAGCCACAGGCCGATGCTGTAGAGCCGGTGGCGCAGCCGCGGCTCGTCCAGCCAGGCGGCCAGCAGCGCGCCGCTCATGTAGCCGGCATAGTTGATCGCGGCCAGCCAGCCGCCGGCGGTATCGGACAGGCCGGCCTGCGCGTGCATCTGCGGCAGCAGCGGTGTGTAGACGAAGCGGGCGAGGCCGATCGTCAGGATCAGCGCGCTGATGCCGCCGGCGATGACCTGCCAGGCCTGCAGAGGTACTGCCGCGGCTTTGCTAACGATGGGCTCGTCCATGGCCGGCAAGGGTAAGCGATGGGCTTGTTTTCCGCTGTCGCGCACCCAACTCCTGACGATGCGCCCCGATCTCGCCGCCATGCTCGCCGTCGCCCTGCTCTCGCTGCTGCTGGCGCTCGGCTTCGCCGGGCAACCCTGGCTGCGGCGCCGCCGCCGGGCGCGTATCGCCCGCCAGCCTTTCCCGCAGGCCTGGCGCCGCATCCTGCGCCGCCGCGTGCCGATGGCCGCGCGGCTGCCGGCCGACCTGCAGCTGCGGCTGAAGGCGCTGATCCAGGTCTTCCTGGCCGAGAAGCCGATCATCGGCTGCGCCGGGCTGGTGGTGACCGACGAGATGCGCGTCACCATCGCCGCCCAGGCCTGCCTGCCGCTGCTGGGCACCGCCCGCGGCTTCTATCCCGAGCTGAAGCAGGTGCTGCTGTATCCGGGCGCCTTCGTCGTCGACCGGCCGGCGCCGGGCCCCGGCGGCGTGCAGATGGACCAGCGCCGCGCGCTGGCCGGCGAAAGCTGGGTGCAGGGTCAGGTATTGCTGTCCTGGGCCGACGTGGCCGCCGGCGCCGCCGACCCGGACGACGGGCACAACGTCGTCATCCACGAGTTCGCCCACCAGCTCGACCAGGCCAAGGGCTTCGCCAACGGCGCGCCGCTGCTGACGAGCCGGGCCGCCTATCGTGAGTGGTCACTGGCGATGCGCCACGAGTACGACGCGCTGCAGCGCCGCGCCGCCAGCGGCGAGCCGGGTCTGCTGGACCCGTACGGCGCCACCGATCCGGCGGAGTTCTTCGCCGTGGCCAGCGAGGTGTTCTTCGAGCGCGGGGCCGAGTTGGCCTGGCAGCACCCGGCGCTGTACGAGCAGCTCAAGCGCTACTACCGGGTCGATCCGCTCGCCTGGAACTAGAACCCCAGCGAGGCGAGCAGGTCGTCCACGTCGTCCTGCTTGAGGGCCTTGTCGGGCGTCTGCACGCCCTGCAGCTCGGCGGCCTCGGCCGGTGCAGCGGCCTCGGACGCGGCCGGCAGGCCGGCCAGCATCTCCACCAGCGGCTGCTCGCTGCGCTCGAGCATCTTGATGACCTTGTTGATCACCTGGCCCGACAGGTCCTGGAAGCCCTGGGCCATCATCAGCTCGGTGTGCAGGCCGCGCTCGCGCTCGGCGAAGCGGGCGGCGGTGGCGGCATAGGCGGCGCACAGCTTCAGCATCGAACGGGCGCGCTCCAGGCTCAGGTCCGCCGAGGTGGCCTGGCGGCTCAGCATCTCGGACAGGTCGGTGCCCTGGCGGGCCACCTGCTGGGACTCGTCCTGCGCACGCTCGACCAGGCCCAGCACCGTGGTGGCGGCCTCCTCTGTCATCTTGCGCACGTAGCCCAGGCGCTCGCAGGCGTCGGGCAACTCGTGCACGAGCTGCTGCAGGATCTGGGTGGTGGTCATGGGGGGTGGTGCTCCGGCGTGGCGTCCGGGGCCATCGGCGGCCTGGACTCCGATGCCGGAAATCATAGGCGGCATGGGCCGCTAACTCGCAGGTTCAGCGCATAACCGAAGCGCGCAAAGGCCAGCTATTTCACGCCCTCGCCGCCTTTGTAACGGGCTCGGCCGCGGCGTCGGGCTCCACCGGCGCGCCGGCCATCTCCACACGGTTGCGCCCGCCCTGCTTGGCGCGGTACAGCGCCGCGTCGGCCGCGGCGACCAGGCTCTCCCGCGTGTCGCCACCGACGATCAGACCGCCGCGCACGCCCACGCTGATGGTCACCGCGATGCCGTGCGCGCCCCAGGTGGCCGGCGTCGCCTCGATCGCCTCGCGCAGCGCCTCGGCCAGGATGCGGGCGCCGTCCAGCCCGGTGTCTGGCAGCACGACGATGAACTCCTCGCCGCCGAAGCGGCCGATCTGGTCCTGCGCGCGCAGCCGCTCGGCCAGCGTGTGCGCCACCGACTGCAGCACCGCGTCGCCGGCAGGGTGGCCGTATTCGTCGTTGACCCGCTTGAAATGGTCGATGTCGATCAGCAGCAGGCTCAGCAGCGCGCCCTGGCGCTGCGCGCGGGCCACCGCATGGGCCAGCTCCTCGCTGATCGCGCGGCGGTTGGACAGGCCGGTCAGCATGTCCTTCATCGCCATCTCGTAGTTCAGCCGCTCGGCGCGCTCCATCGTCATGTAGACGAAGCCCAGCGCGATGCTCAGCACCGCGCACATCGCCAGCAGGAAGACCAGCGCCAGCCAGCGCTCGCCGCCGGCCGAGGTGCCCACGCCGATCATGCCGGTGTAGACGGCGCCGGCGCGCAACAGCAGCACGCCGGCCATGCCGCTGTAGGCCGCGAACAGGATGATCCGGCCGCGGCCCTGCATCGGATAGCGCCGGTCGTACAGCGCCGAGAGCATCATCCCGCACTGCAGGACGCACAGCAGGTTGACCGAGACCGAGCTGATGCGCGGATCGGGGATCAGCGGGCTGATCAGCACCGGCACCAGCAGCACCGGCAGGCTCGCCCGCCAGCGCCCCACCGGCGCATTGCGGAAGCGCCGCAGCGCCACCAGCATCAGCGACAGCGAGCCGACGTAGGCCATGTTCCCGGCCAGCACCATCAGGTGCTCCGGCAGCAGCTGGCGGAGCGCGAACAGCACATTGCTCGACGCATAGGCGATCAGCGAGAGCGCCAGCGCCCACAGCGCATCCCCACGCGGCTGCCCCCAGGCCATCATGCTGATCCAGAACGCCATCAGCAGCGTGACCGTCGTCACGACGACGAAGAGGGTCGGGACGTCGAGTGTCATTCAGCGCCAGGCAAGCGTGAGGGCAGCATGAGCGGCGATTCTAGGAGTCCGTCGAACCCCGCCGTTACGCGCACCAGGCCGGGGCGGCGAATATGTCACGCCAGCAACGTGGCCAGCACCTGGCGTGTCTCGGCCGGGTCGATCACCGCATCGATCTCCAGCGTCTCGGCCATGTGGACGGCCCGGCCGGCCTCGACCTGGCGCGCCAGCAGCTGCTGGAACAGCGCCGCGCGCGCCGCCTCGTCGGGCGCCGCCGCCAGTTCCTTGCGATAACCCAGGCGCACCGCGCCTTCCAGCCCCATCGCGCCGAACTCGCCGCTGGGCCAGGCCAGGCAGGCCAGCGGCGCATGCAGGCTGCCGCCGGCCAGCGCCATCGCGCCCAGGCCGTAGGCACGGCGCAGCACGACGGCCACCAGCGGCACGCTCAGGCGCGCCGCCGCGCGGAACAGCGCCCCGCTGGCGCGCACCTGACCTCGCGACTCGGCCTCGGGGCCGACCATGAAGCCCGGCGTGTCGATCAGGCTCAACAGCGGCAGGCCGGCGGTCTGGCAGCGCTCCATCCAGGCGGCGACCTTCAGGGCGGTGGCCGCATCGATGGCGCCGCCGTTGATGGCGCAATCGCTGGCCAGCAGCGCCACCGGGCGGCCTGCGAGGCGGGCCAGCGCGGTGACGACCGCCGTGCCGTCGCCGGCGCGCAGTTCCAGCAGCGAGCCGGAGTCGACGATGTCGGCCAGCAGCGGGCGCACGTCGTAGGTGCGCAGGCGGTTCTCGGGGATGCGGTGGCGCAGCGGCAGCGGATCGGGGTCGGCGCCCGCTTGCACCACGCCGCTCACCAGGGCCAGGTAGTGCCGCGCGGCGCGCACGGCCGCGGCCTCGTCCTCCACCAGCAGGTCCACGCCGCCCTGCGCCGCCTGCTGCTCGGCCGGCCCGATCGCCTCGGGCGGGAACAGGCCCAGGCCGCCGCCCTCGATCATCGCTGGCCCGCCCATGCCGATATTGCTGCCGCGCACGGCCACGATCAGGTCGCAGCAGGCCAGCAGCGCGGCATTGCCGGCGAAGCAGCGGCCGGCCGCGATGCCGATCAGCGGCACCTGGCCGGCCAGCCGCGCGAAGGCCGCGAAGGTGGGCACGTGCAGGCCGGCGACGATGGGCATGTCCGTATCGCCCGGCCGGCCACCGCCGCCCTCGGCGAACAGCACGACGGGCAGGCGCCGGCGCAGCGCCAGTTCGAGCATGCGGTCCGTCTTCTGGTGGCTGCGAAACCCCTGCGTGCCGGCCAGCACGGTGGCGTCGTAGGCCAGCATCGCCGCCTCGATGCCGGCGATGCGGGCGGTGCCGCAGACGATGCCGTCGGCCGGGGTCTGGGCGCGCAGCTCGTCGGCGTCGCGGCGGCGGGTCTGGGCGGCGAAGGCCAGGGCGCCGTATTCGACGAAGCTGCCGGGGTCGCAGAGATCGGCCAGGTTCTCGCGGGCGCTGCGCAGGCCCAGCGCGTGGCGGCGGGCGATGGCCTCGGGGCGGGCGGCGTCGAGGGTCAGGTCTTGCCGAGTGCGCCAGGCGGCCAAATCGGCTCGCTCCGCATCGGCCGGTGCTGCTGCCG
>NZ_LYVQ01000139.1 GCF_001984095.1 Pelomonas sp. KK5 | reverse complement strand
AAGTCTTTTGCGTGAGTGGCCCGGGCTCAGCGCCTGGGCCTCACCTGTCGTTCTTTGAAGGAAAAACCATGCAAAAGCAAAAGATCCGCATCCGCCTGAAGGCGTTCGACTACAAGCTGATCGACCAGTCGGCTCTGGAAATCGTGGAAACCGCCAAGCGCACCGGCGCGATCGTCAAGGGCCCGGTGCCCCTGCCGACCCGCATGCAGCGTTTCGACATCCTGCGTTCGCCGCACGTCAACAAGTCGTCGCGTGACCAGTTCGAGATCCGCACCCACCAGCGCCTGATGGACATCGTCGACCCGACCGACAAGACGGTCGACGCGCTGATGAAGCTCGACCTGCCCGCCGGCGTCGACGTGGAAATCAAGCTGCAGTGATCTGAGCCATTTGAACCGTCAGTGATGACGGCTCGATGTCTGTCAGATGCAAAGGGGGCGGTCCGCAAGGGCCGCCCTTTTTGCTTGTGGATAGCTTTGAGCCCTTGTGCATAACTTAGGGTTCACGCTATACTCGCCGTCTTTGCCGCCCGGGGTGTCTCCCTGGGTGGTGTTAACGCATCGTCTCGAGCCTTTACCCGGGGCGGTGCACTAGTCAGCCTGGCCAATCGATGTCAGGCATATGGAGAAAAAACCATGAGTCTTAGCAATCGTCTCGGATTGCTGGGCCGCAAGGTTGGCATGATGCGCATCTTCACGGACGACGGCGACGCCATCCCCGTGACCGTGCTGGACGTGTCCAACAACCGCGTGACCCAGGTCAAGACCGAAGAGACCGACGGCTACAGCGCCATTCAAGTGGCGTTCGGTACGCGCAAAGCTTCGCGCGTGACCAAGCCGGAAGCTGGCCACCTCGCCAAGGCAGGTGTCGAAGCTGGTCGAATCCTCAAGGAATTCCGTGTCGATGCCGCCGTCGCCGCCGAATACAAGGCCGGCGCTGCCGTGCCCGTGACGCTGTTCGCCGCCGGCCAGCTGGTCGACGTGCAGGGTACGTCCATCGGCAAGGGCTTCGAAGGCACGATCAAGCGCCACAACTTCGGTTCGCAGCGCGCCTCGCACGGTAACAGCCGCTCGCACAACGTTCCTGGCTCCATCTCGATGGCGCAGGATCCGGGCCGCGTGTTCCCGGGCAAGAAGATGTCCGGCCACCTGGGCGACGAAACCGTCTCGGTGCAGAACCTGGACATCGTCCGCGTTGACGAAGCCCGCCAGCTGCTGCTGGTCCGTGGCGCCGTCCCGGGTGCCAAGAACGGCCACGTCGTCGTTCGCCCGGCTGTCAAGGTCAAGGTCAAGAAGGGAGCCAACTGATGCAGCTCGAGCTCCTGAACGAACAGGGTCAAGCCACGTCCAAGGTTGACGCCGCTGACACCGTCTTCGCTCGCGAATACAACGAAGCCCTGGTGCACCAGGTGGTCGTGGCTTATCAAGCCAACGCCCGCCAAGGCACCCGTGCCCAGAAGGACCGCGAACAAGTCCATCACTCGACGAAGAAGCCTTTCCGTCAAAAGGGTACGGGCCGCGCCCGTGCCGGTATGACCTCCTCGCCGCTGTGGCGTGGCGGCGGCCGGATCTTCCCGAACATGCCGGACGAGAACTTCACCCACAAGCTGAACAAGAAGATGTACCGCGCCGGTATGGCCGCCATCCTCTCGCAGCTCGCCCGTGAAGGCCGCCTGCAAGTCGTCGAGTCGATCTCGCTCGAAGCCCCCAAGACCAAGCTGCTGGCTGCCAAGCTCAAGGCCATGGGCCTGGAGTCGGTCATGCTGATCGCCGACAACGTCGACGACAACCTGGCCCTGGCCTCGCGCAACCTGCACAACGTGCTGGTCTGCGAGCCGCGCTACGCCGATCCGCTGTCCCTGGTGCACTTCAAGAAGGTGCTGGTGACCAAGGCGGCCATCGAGCAACTGCAGGAGATGCTGGCATGAGCACGGTGAAATATTCTGAAGGCCGTCTGGCCTCGGTGCTGCTGGCTCCGATCGTGTCCGAAAAGGCCACGGCTGTTGCCGAGAAGCACAACCAAGTGCTGTTCAAGGTCATGCGCGACGCGACCAAGCTCGAGATCAAGGCCGCTGTTGAACTGATGTTCAAGGTCGAAGTCATCGACGTGAACGTCGTCAACGTCAAGGGCAAGACCAAGCGCTTCGGCGGTCGTGCCGGTCGTCGCGACCACGTCAAGAAGGCTTATGTCTCGCTGAAGGCCGGACAAGAGCTGAACTTCTCCGGGGAGGCTGCGTAAATGGCCGTCGTCAAAGTCAAGCCTACTTCGCCCGGCCGCCGCGGCGTCGTCAAGGTTGTCCACAAGCACCTGCACAAGGGCGCTCCGGAAGCTTCGCTGCTGGAACCCCAGAAGCAGAACTCCGGCCGTAACAACAACGGCCACATCACGATGCGTCACAAGGGTGGTGGCCACAAGCACCACTACCGCGTTGTCGACTTCGTTCGCAACAAGGACGGCATCCCCGCGAAGGTCGAGCGTATCGAGTACGACCCGAACCGTACGGCCCACATCGCTCTGGTGTGCTATGCCGACGGCGAGCGTCGCTACATCATCGCTCCGCGTGGCCTGGAAGTCGGTTCGACCATCCTGAGCGGCGCTGAAGCCCCGATCAAGGCTGGCAACACGCTGCCCATCCGCAACATCCCCGTGGGTTCGACGATCCACTGCGTGGAAATGCTGCCGGGCAAGGGTGCCCAGATCGCTCGTTCGGCTGGTGTCTCCGTCGTGCTGATGGCTCGCGAAGGCGTCTACGCCCAGCTGCGCCTGCGCTCGGGTGAAGTCCGCCGCATCCACATCGACTGCCGCGCCACCATCGGCGAAGTGTCGAACGAAGAACATCAGCTGCGCCAGTACGGCAAGGCCGGTGCGATCCGTTGGAAGGGCATCCGCCCGACCGTCCGTGGTACCGCGATGAACCCGGTCGACCACCCACACGGTGGTGGTGAAGGTCGCACTGGTGAAGGTCAAGCCCCGGTCTCGCCGTGGAACACCCTCACGAAGGGCTACCGCACTCGTAACAACAAGCGCACGCAGACGTTCATCGTTTCGCGTCGCAAGAAGTAAAAGGGTAGGCCATGACTCGTTCTCTGAAGAAGGGCCCCTTCGTCGACCATCACCTGCAGGCGAAGGTCGAGAAGGCTGTTGCCGCCAAGGACAAGAAGCCCATCAAGACCTGGTCGCGTCGTTCGACGATCCTGCCCGAGTTCATCGGTCTGACGATCGCTGTTCACAACGGCAAGCAGCACGTGCCGGTCTATGTGTCTGACCAGATGGTCGGCCACAAGCTGGGCGAATTCGCACTGACCCGCACCTTCAAGGGCCACCCGGCCGACAAGAAGGCCGGGAAGAAGTAAGGATGGCAACGATGGAAACCAAAGCAATCGTTCGCGGCGTCCGCCTCTCCTGCGACAAGGGCCGCCTGGTGGCTGACCTGATCCGCGGCAAGAAGGTCGATCACGCGCTGAACATCCTGGAATTCACCCAGAAGAAGGCTGCCGTCATCATCAAGAAGGCGCTGGAAAGCGCCATCGCCAACGCCGAGCACAACGACGGCGCTGACATCGATGATCTGAAGGTCACGTCGATCTATGTGGAGCAAGGCGCCACGCTGAAGCGTTTCTCGGCCCGCGCAAAGGGCCGTGGCAACCGCATCAGCAAGCCCACTTGCCACATCTTCGTGTCGGTCGGCAACTAACAGCCAAGGAAGACTAATGGGACAGAAAATCCACCCAACCGGCTTCCGCCTGCCCGTCACCCGTAACTGGGCGTCGCGCTGGTACGCGTCGAACACCAACTTCGCCACGATGCTGGCCGAAGACCTGAAGGTTCGCGAATACCTCAAGGCCAAGCTGAAGAATGCCGCCGTCTCGCGCATCCTGATCGAGCGCCCCGCCAAGAATGCACGCATCACGATCTTCTCGGCTCGCCCGGGCGTCGTGATCGGCAAGAAGGGCGAAGACATCGAAAACCTGAAGGCCGAACTGACCAAGCGTCTGGGCGTGCCGGTGGCCGTGAACATCGAGGAAGTGCGCAAGCCCGAAATCGATGCTCAGCTGATCGCCGACTCGATCACCCAGCAGCTGGAAAAGCGCATCATGTTCCGTCGCGCCATGAAGCGTGCGATGCAGAACGCGATGCGCCTGGGCGCCCAGGGCATCAAGATCATGTCGTCGGGCCGTCTGAACGGCATCGAAATCGCTCGCTGCGAGTGGTATCGCGAAGGTCGCGTGCCCCTTCACACGCTGAAGGCCGACATCGACTACGGCTTCTCCGAAGCGTCGACGACCTACGGTCAGATCGGCGTGAAGGTGTGGGTCTACCGCGGTGACCGCCTGGCCAATGGCGAGGCTCCGGTGATCAACACGCCGGCTGGCGCTGAAGATGACCGTCGTCCGCGTCGCAACGCGCGCCCTGGCGCTCCCGGTGGCCGTGGCCGCCCGGGTGGCGACCGTGGCCCGCGTGACGGTGCTCCGGCCGCTGACGCCGGTGCTCCGGCCAAGCGCGTCGTCCGCAAGCCCGCCGCGACCGCAGCTGCCCCGGCAGCCGGTGGCGAGGCCAAAGGAGAATAAGAATGCTGCAACCGAATCGTCGCAAATACCGCAAGGAGCAGAAGGGTCGTAACACCGGCGTCGCCACGCGTGGTGCTGCCGTGTCCTTCGGTGACTTCGGCCTGAAGGCCACCGAGCGTGGTCGTCTGACGGCTCGTCAGATCGAAGCTGCACGTCGTGCGATCTCGCGCCACATCAAGCGCGGCGGCCGCATCTTCATCCGCATCTTCCCGGACAAGCCGATCTCGCAGAAGCCTGCCGAAGTCCGGATGGGTAACGGCAAGGGCAACCCGGAGTACTACGTGGCTGAGATCCAGCCGGGCAAGGTGCTCTACGAAGTCAACGGTGTGCCGGAAGCCCTGGCCCGCGAAGCGTTCACTCTGGCTGCTGCAAAGCTGCCGCTGAGCTGCACCTTCGTCACGCGCCAGGTCGGCACCTGAAGAGGAAAGACACCATGAAAGCATCTGAACTGCGTGGCAAGGACGTCGCTGCCCTCGAGAAGGAAGTGACCGATCTGCTCAAGGCCCATTTCGGCCTGCGCATGCAAAAGGCGACCCAACAGCTGACCAACCACACGGTGCTCGGCAAGACCCGTCGCGACATCGCTCGTGCCAAGACCATCTTGAACGAGAAGAAGAAGGGAGCTGCGTAATGACCGAAGCTCAAGCCACCAAGAACACGCGCACCCTGATCGGCCGCGTGGTCAGCGACAAGCGTTCTAAGACCGTCACGGTCCTGATCGAGCGTCGTTCCAAGCACGAGCTGTACGGCAAGATCGTCGCTCACTCGCGCAAGTACCACGCCCACGATGAAAAGGGCGAGTACAAGATGGGTGACATCGTCGAGATCGCCGAAGGCCGTCCGCTGTCCAAGACCAAGAGCTGGGTCGTGACCCGCCTGGTCGAGAAGGCACAAGCGGTCTGATCATGCTGGCGGAGTTCGTCTCCGCTTGGCTCGAGGGCTGGCAGGCCGGGTAACCGGTCAGCCGGCCTTTTTTCATTCCCGAGGAGAAAACGAGATGCTGAAAGTTGGAGACAAGCTGCCCGCGGGCACGCTGATGGAGTTCATCGAGGTCGAGGGCGGGGGCTGCTCGCTGGGCCCCAACGCCTTCGACGTGGAGAAGGCCACCGCCGGCAAGAAGATCGCGATCTTCGCGCTGCCCGGCGCCTTCACCCCGACCTGCTCGGCCCAGCACGTGCCGGGCTATGTGGCCCAGGCCGAGGCGCTGAAGGCTGCCGGTGTCGACGAGATCTGGTGCCTGTCGGTCAACGACGCCTTCGTCATGGGCGCCTGGGGCCGCGATCAGAAGACCGCCGGCAAGGTCCGCATGATGGCCGACGGCAGCGCCGCCTTCACCAACGCCACCGGCCTGTCGCTGGACCTGACCGCCCGCGGCATGGGCGTGCGCTCGCAGCGCTACTCGATGCTGGTCGAGGACGGCGTGGTCAAGACGCTGAACATCGAAGCCCCCGGCAAGTTCGAAGTCAGCGGCGCCGACACGATGCTGGCCCAGGCAAAGGCCTGATCCATCAAGACTTTCTGCGATTGGCCGCTTGACCCTGCTTAGGGTTTTACTGCATAATCGCAGCTTCGCCGATAAGCCGGACCCATCTCGTGGTGTGTCTGGCCTCGGATTCGCCCCTCAACCACTGGGTTTTGGTCGTGCAATGCGACTGGAATTCAGCTTACGGGCCCAAGACTGCTTGATGAAGTTGCCAGCGATGGTGATGGATTCGGGATAAGTTGGGGACAGACATGATTCAAATGCAATCGCGACTCGACGTCGCGGATAACACTGGCGCCAAATCCGTCATGTGCATCAAGGTGCTTGGTGGCTCCAAGCGTCGCTATGCCCATATCGGCGACGTCATCAAGGTCAGCATCAAGGAAGCTGCTCCGCGCGCCCGCGTCAAGAAGGGCGAGGTCTACAGCGCCGTGGTGGTTCGCACCGCCAAGGGCGTGCGCCGCCAGGACGGCTCGCTGGTCAAGTTCGACGGCAATGCTGCCGTCCTGCTGAACGCCAAGCTGGAGCCGATCGGCACCCGCATCTTCGGCCCCGTGACGCGTGAACTGCGTACCGAGCGCTTCATGAAGATCGTGTCGCTGGCCCCGGAAGTGCTCTGAAGCACAGCACAGAGGTATTGCCATGAACAAGATTCTCAAAGGCGACGAGGTCATCGTGCTGACCGGTCGCGACAAGGGCAAGCGCGGCGTCGTGTCGCAGCGAGTCGACGCTGACCACGTGGTGGTCGACGGCATCAACGTCGTCAAGAAGCACGTCAAGCCCAACCCGATGAAGGGCACCACCGGCGGCGTGGTCGACAAGACGATGCCGATCCATCAATCCAACGTGGCGATTTTCAACGCCGCATCCGGCAAGGCCGATCGCGTGGGCATCAAGCTGCTCGACGACGGCAAGAAGGTGCGCGTTTTCAAGTCGACCGGCGAACAGATCAAGGCATAAGAGGTTCGACATGGCTCGTCTGCAAGAGTTTTATCGCGAGAAGGTCGTCCCCAGCCTGACTGAAAAGTTCGGCTACAAGTCGACGATGGAAGTCCCGCGCATCACCAAGATCACGCTGAACATGGGCGTGAGCGAGGCGGTCGCCGACAAGAAGGTCATGGACCACGCCGTGGGCGACCTGACCAAGATCGCCGGCCAGAAGCCCGTGGTCACCAAGTCGAAGAAGGCCATCGCCGGCTTCAAGATCCGCGAGCAAGTGCCCATCGGCTGCATGGTCACGCTGCGTGGCGTCCAGATGTATGAATTCCTGGACCGCTTCGTGACGATCGCCCTGCCGCGCGTGCGCGACTTCCGTGGTATCTCCGGTCGTTCGTTCGACGGCCGTGGCAACTACAACATCGGCATCAAAGAACAGATCATCTTCCCCGAAATCGATTACGACAAGGTGGATGCTCTGCGTGGTCTGAACATCAGCATCACGACGACCGCCAAGAACGACGACGAAGCCAAGGCTCTCCTGGCTCAGTTCAAGTTCCCGTTCAAGAACTGAGGTGACTCGTGGCTAAAACTTCCCTGATTCAGCGCGAACAGAAGCGCGAGGCTCTCGTCGCCAAGTTCGCCAAGAAGTACGCGGAACTGAAGGCGATCATCGACGACGCCAAGAAGTCCGACGAAGAGCGTTACATCGCTCGCCTGGAGCTGCAGAAGCTCCCCCGTAATGCCTACCCGACTCGCCTGCGCAACCGCTGCGAGTTGACCGGTCGTCCGCGCGGCACGTTCCGCAAGTTCGGCCTGGCCCGTAACAAGATTCGCGAGCTGGCCTTCAAGGGCGACATCCCCGGTGTCGTCAAGGCCAGCTGGTAATCGGCTCGATTAGGAGAAATCGCAAATGAGCATGAGTGATCCTATCGCCGATATGCTGACCCGCATTCGCAACGCGCAAGCCGTTGAGAAGACCAGCGTGGTCATGCCTTCGAGCAAGCTGAAGGTCGCGATCGCGAAGGTCCTGAAGGACGAAGGCTATATCGACAGTTTCGAGATCAAGGGCGATGCCGCCCGTCCGGAACTCGAGATCTCGCTGAAGTACTACGCCGGCCGTCCGGTGATCGAGCGCATCGAGCGCGTCAGCCGTCCCGGCCTGCGCGTGTACAAGGGCCGTCACGACATTCCTCAGGTCATGAATGGCCTGGGTGTTGCCATCGTCACCACCCCGCAAGGCGTGATGACCGACCGCAAGGCACGTCAAGCCGGTATCGGCGGCGAAGTGCTCTGCTACGTCGCCTAAGCGCAAGGAGATCTAAGCAATGTCCCGCGTAGGAAAAATGCCGATCGCCGTCCCCGCTGGCGTGGACGTCTCGATCACCGCTGACAAGATCAGCGTCAAGGGCGCCCAGGGCACCCTGGCCCGTGCGGCCAACCCGCAGGTCGTCATCAAGAACGAAGCCGGCAAGCTGACGTTCGCCCCGGCGAACGACTCTTCCGATGCCGACGCGCTGAGCGGCACCATGCGTGCCCTGGTGGCCAACATGGTCACCGGCGTCAGCAAGGGCTTCGAGAAGAAGCTGAACCTGGTCGGCGTGGGCTTCCGTGCCCAAGCCCAGGGTCAGAAGCTGAACCTGCAAATTGGTTTCTCTCACCCGGTGGTGAAGGACATGCCGGCTGGCATCACGGTGACGTGCGCCACGCCGACGGAAATCCTGATCAAGGGTGCGGATCGTCAAGTCGTTGGTCAGATCGCCGCCGAAGTGCGCGCCTTCCGCCCGCCCGAGCCCTACAAGGGCAAGGGCATCCGCTATGCGGATGAGAAGGTCACGATCAAAGAGACCAAGAAGAAGTAAGGAACAGCGCCATGTTGAACAAGAAAGAACAGCGCCTGCGTCGCTCGCGTCAGACCCGCGCTCGGATCGCCATCCAGCGCGTGGCTCGCCTGTCGGTGTTCCGCTCCAACCTGCACATCTACGCCTCCGTCATTTCCGACTGCGGCACCAAGGTGCTGGCCAGCGCGTCGACCGCCGAGAAGGAAGTCCGCGCCGAGCTGGCTGGCAAGGGCGGCAACGTCGCCGCTGCCACGCTGATCGGCAAGCGCATTGCCGAGAAGGCCAAGGCCGCCGGTATCGAGAAGGTCGCCTTCGACCGTGCTGGCTTCGCCTATCACGGCCGCGTCAAGGCCCTGGCCGAAGCAGCCCGCGAAGCCGGCCTGCAGTTCTGACGCACAAAGGAATACGAAATGGCAAAGTTTCAACCCCGCGCTCAGACTGAAGGCAACGACGACGGTCTGAAGGAAAAGATGATCGCGGTCAACCGCGTCACGAAGGTTGTGAAGGGCGGCCGCACGCTGTCCTTCGCCGCCCTGACGGTGGTCGGCGACGGCGATGGCCGTATCGGCATGGGCAAGGGCAAGGCGAAGGAAGTTCCGGTCGCCGTGCAGAAGGCCATGGAAGCGGCTCGCCGCAACATGGTCAAGGTCGCGCTGAAGAACGGCACGGTCTTCCACAACGTCATCGGCGAACACGGCGCTTCGCGCGTCATGCTGGCTCCGGCTCCGATCGGTACCGGCGTCATCGCCGGCGGCCCGATGCGCGCCGTCTTCGAAGTGATGGGTGTGACCGACATCGTGTCCAAGAGCCACGGTTCGACCAACCCGTACAACATGGTCCGCGCGACGCTGGACGCTCTGAAGCGTTCGACGACCCCCGCGGAAGTCGCCGCCAAGCGTGGCAAGTCGGTCGAAGAAATTCTCGGCTGATCGCCCCTCTGGAGAGACGAACATGTCTGACAAGAAAACCGTTACGGTCAAGCTGGTCCGCAGCCCGATCGGAACCAAGGCCTCGCACCGCGCCACCGTGGTCGGCCTGGGCCTGCGCAAGCTGAACAGCACGAGCACGCTGGAAGACACCCCGGCTGTGCGCGGCATGATCAACAAGATCGCCTACCTCGTCCAGGTGCTGTAAGCGCCGGACGAACGAAGGACAACAGATGCAACTCAATACCATCAAGCCCGCAGCGGGCGCCAAGCACGCCAAGCGTCGCGTCGGCCGTGGCATTGGCTCCGGCCTGGGCAAGACGGCTGGCCGTGGTCACAAGGGCCAGAAGTCGCGCGCCGGTGGCTACCACAAGGTGGGCTTCGAAGGCGGCCAGATGCCGCTGCAGCGTCGCCTGCCCAAGCGTGGCTTCAAGTCGCAGACCCTGAAGTTCAACGCCGAGATCAACCTCGACGACCTGCAAGCGCTGGCCGGCGACGAGATCGACGTGCTGACGCTGAAGGCGACGGGCCTGGTCCCCGAGCTGGCCAAGTCGGTCAAGGTGATCCTGTCGGGCTCGATCAGCCGCAAGATCACGCTCAAGGGCGTGAGCGCGACCAAGGGTGCTAAGGCTGCCATCGAGGCTGCCGGCGGCTCCGTCGTCGAAGCTTAAGAGCTTAGGAACAGGTCGCAGTGGCTACCACCAACGCAAACCAACTGGCCAAGAGCGGCAAGTTCGGCGACCTGCGTCGCCGGCTTGTGTTCCTGCTGCTGGCCCTGGTCGTCTACCGCATCGGGGCGCATATCCCCGTGCCCGGCATCGACCCGGCCCAGCTGCAGCAGTTCTTCAAGCGCCAGGAAGGTGGCATCCTCAGCCTGTTCAATATGTTCTCGGGCGGTGCGCTGTCGCGCTTCACCGTCTTCGCGCTGGGCATCACGCCCTACATCTCGGCCTCGATCGTCATGCAGCTGATGGCGTATGTCGTTCCGAGCCTGGAAGCGCTGAAGAAGGAAGGCGAAGCAGGGCGTCGCAAGATCACGCAGTACACGCGCTATGGCACGCTGGGCCTGGCGATCTTCCAGAGCCTGAGCATCGCGCTCGCGCTCGAAAGTTCGCCCGGCCTGGTGATCAGCCCCGGCTTCGGCTTCCGCCTGACGGCGGTGTCCAGCCTGGTCGCCGGCACGATGTTCCTGATGTGGCTGGGTGAGCAGATCACCGAGCGTGGTCTGGGCAACGGGATCTCGATCCTGATCTTCGGCGGTATCGCCGCGGGACTGCCCGGCGCGATCGGCGGCATGCTGACCATGGTGCAGAGCAACTCGATGGGCCCGGTGACGATGCTGTTCATCCTGGCCGTCATCGCCGCGGTGACCTACCTGGTCGTGTTCGTCGAACGCGGTCAGCGCAAGATCCTGGTGAACTACGCCAAGCGTCAGGTCGGCAACAAGGTTTATGGCGGCCAGTCGTCGCACCTGCCCTTGAAGCTGAACATGTCGGGCGTGATCCCGCCGATCTTCGCGTCGTCGATCATCCTGCTGCCGACCACGGTGGTCAGCTGGTTCGCGACCGGTGACAGCCTGCACTGGCTCAAGGACATTGCCGACAAGCTGCGCCCCGGTCAGCCGATCTACGTGCTGCTCTACGCTGCTGCCATCGTCTTCTTCTGCTTCTTCTACACGGCCCTGGTGTTCAACAGCCGTGAGACCGCAGACAACTTGAAGAAGAGCGGCGCGTTTATTCCGGGCATCCGTCCGGGTGAGCAGACCGCGAGGCATATTGACAAGATCCTGTCCCGCCTGACGCTGGTTGGTGCGATCTACATTACCGGCGTCTGCCTGTTGCCCGAGTTCCTGAACCTGAAGTTCAACGTCCCGTTCTATTTCGGTGGCACGTCGCTGCTGATCATCGTGGTCGTCACAATGGACTTCTGGGCCCAGGTGCAAAGCTACGTGATGAGTCAGCAGTACGAGTCGCTGCTGAAGAAGGCTAATTTCAAGGCCGGCTGAAAAGCCGGACCGCAAACCAATAAACCATCCAACTGAAGACTGAAACGAAGGCATGGCGAAAGACGACGTCATTCAGATGCAGGGCGAGATTCTGGAGAATCTTCCGAATGCAACGTTTCGTGTGAAGCTGGAGAACGGGCACGTGGTTCTCGGTCACATCTCCGGAAAGATGCGGATGCACTACATCCGCATCCTCCCGGGCGACAAGGTGACCGTCGAACTGACCCCGTACGATTTGAGTCGTGCTCGCATCGTGTTCCGGGCGAAGTGAGCTTTTTACACAGTCCCGGTAACGCGCAAACTGAGAGCGCATAGAGTAGGTCAAGGAGCAGGCAATGAAAGTTTCGGCATCCGTCAAGGCAATGTGCCGCAATTGCAAAGTCATCCGCCGCAAGGGCGTGGTGCGAGTGATCTGTACCGATCCCCGCCACAAGCAGCGCCAAGGCTGATTGCTGCACGACACGAGCGAATTAGAGGACGCACATGGCACGTATTGCTGGTATCAACATTCCGCCGCAAAAGCACACCGAGATCGGCCTGACGTCGATCTACGGCATCGGTCGCACGACCGCGCAGAAGATCTGCACCGCTTGCGGCATCCCGTTCGACAAGAAGGTCAAGGACCTCACTGACTCCGATCTGGAAAAGATCCGTGAAGAAGTGGGCCGCATGACCATCGAGGGCGATCTGCGCCGCGAAATGTCGATCAACATCAAGCGACTGATGGACCTGGGCTGCTACCGCGGCTTCCGTCATCGCCGTGGCCTGCCGATGCGCGGCCAGCGCACCCGCACGAACGCTCGCACCCGCAAGGGTCCGCGCAAGTCGGCCGCGACCGGCAAGAAGTGATTCTTAGCGGCAAGCACTGAAAGACAAACATGGCTAAAGCACCCAACAACTCTGCTGCCCAGCGCGTCCGCAAGAAGGTTCGCAAGAACGTCGCCGACGGTATCGCTCACGTGCACGCTTCGTTCAACAACACGATCATCACGATCACCGACCGCCAAGGCGGCGCCCTGAGCTGGGCTTCGTCGGGTGGCCAGGGCTTCAAGGGCTCGCGCAAGTCGACCCCCTTCGCAGCCCAGGTGGCGGCCGAAGTGGCCGGCCGTGCTGCTCAGGAACAGGGCATCAAGAACCTGGACGTGCGGATCAAGGGCCCGGGCCCTGGCCGTGAGTCGTCGGTTCGCGCTCTGGCTGCCCTGGGCATCCGGATCAACTCGATCTCCGACGTGACGCCGGTGCCGCACAACGGTTGCCGTCCGCAAAAGCGTCGTCGCATCTAATTCCCCTCGCTGGCGAATTTAGTGCAATAATCGCGGATTGATTTCCGTAAGCCGGCTGGTGCGCAAGCGCCAGCCGGCCGTTTTGCTGAAGCCGATGCAATTCCCTAGTGGATTGCCAGGACTTCAATAAGCCCACCGTCCGAGCCCGATAACAACATTGGCCGGACTCGCGCAGGACCTTTCTCCAAAGGCTTGCGTCAGATTGATCAAGGACACGCAAAGTGGCACGTTACCTCGGCCCGAAGGCCAAACTTTCCCGCCGTGAAGGCACCGACCTGTTCCTGAAGAGCGCCCGCCGCTCGATCAGCGACAAGGCCAAGTTCGACAGCAAGCCCGGCCAGCACGGCCGCACCTCCGGCCAGCGCACCTCCGACTTCGGTCTGCAGCTGCGCGAGAAGCAGAAGGTCAAGCGCATGTACGGCGTGCTGGAGCGCCAGTTCCGCCGCTACTTCGCCGAAGCCGAGCGCCGCAAGGGCTCGACCGGCGTCAACCTGCTGACGCTGCTGGAATCGCGCCTGGACAACGTCGTCTACCGCATGGGCTTCGGCTCCACCCGCGCTGAAGCTCGCCAGCTGGTCTCGCACAAGGGCATCACCGTGAACGGTGAAGTCGTGAACATCGCCTCCTACCTGGTCAAGGTCGGTGACACCGTCGCCGTGCGCGAAAAGGCCAAGAAGCAGCTGCGCATCATCGACGCGTTCAAGCTGGCCGAGTCCATCGGCCTGCCGGCCTGGGTGTCGGTCGACGGCACCAAGCTGGAAGGCGTCTTCAAGAAGACCCCGGACCGCGACGAGTTCGGTGCAGAGATCAACGAATCGCTGATCGTCGAGTTGTACTCGCGCTGATCGATTCGCTGCAGCCGGCGGTGCCCTCGCAGGGCCGCCGGCCTTCCCTCGTCTGGGCTGGGCCAGTACGGCCGGCTCCGACTGGTCCCTCAGCCTTATCGGTGTAACGAACCGAGGGTATTGAAAGAAAGACCTCATGCAAACAAATCTGCTCAAACCCAAATCCATCAATGTGGAGCCTCTGGGCGGTCATCGCGCCAAGGTGACGCTGGAGCCGTTCGAACGCGGCTATGGCCACACGCTGGGCAACGCCCTGCGCCGTGTGCTGCTGAGCTCGATGGTGGGTTATGCGCCGACGGAAGTGACGATCGCGGGCGTGCTGCACGAGTACTCGGCGATCGACGGTGTGCAAGAGGACGTGGTTCACATCATGCTGAACCTCAAGGGCGTGGTGTTCCGTCTTCACAACCGTGAAGAAGTGACCCTGGTCCTGCGCAAGGAAGGCGAAGGCCCCGTCACCGCGGCCGACATCCAGACCCCGCACGACGTCGAGATCATCAACCCCGATCACGTCATCGCCCACCTGTCGCAAGGCGGCAAGCTGGACATGCAGATCAAGGTCGAGAAGGGCCGTGGCTACGTCCCCGGCACGATGCGCCGCTTCGGCGACGAGCCGACCAAGAGCATCGGCCGCATCGTCCTCGATGCCTCGTTCTCCCCGGTCAAGCGCGTCAGCTATGCCGTCGAGAACGCCCGCGTCGAGCAGCGTACCGACCTGGACAAGCTGGTCATGGAAATCGAGACCAACGGCGCCATCTCGCCCGAGGAAGCGATCCGTGCCTCGGCCAAGATCCTGGTCGAGCAGCTTGCTGTCTTCGCCCAGCTGCAAGGCACCGACCTGGTCGACGCCTTCGACCAGCCGGCCCAGCGCTCCAGCAGCTTCGACCCGATCCTGCTGCGTCCGGTTGACGAACTGGAACTGACCGTGCGTTCGGCCAACTGCCTGAAGGCCGAAAACATCTACTACATCGGCGACCTGATCCAGCGTACCGAGACCGAGCTGCTGAAGACCCCGAACCTGGGTCGCAAGTCGCTCAACGAGATCAAGGAAGTCCTCGCTTCGCGCGGCCTCACCCTCGGTGCTCGTCTCGAGAACTGGCCTCCCCAAGGTCTGGACAAGCGTTAATTGATTTTTAGAAGTGGGTGGCCTTCGGGCCACCCGGTGCACCCGGGCAGTACCTGATACGGCTGCTGGGAATATTCAAGGAAAGGAAACAGCACCATGCGTCACCGTAACGGCCTCCGTAAGCTCAACCGCACCAGCGAACACCGCAAGGCGATGCTGCGCAATATGTGCAACTCGCTGCTGCAGCACGAAGCCATCAAGACCACCCTGCCCAAGGCCAAGGAACTGCGCCGCGTCGTCGAGCCGCTGATCACCCTGGCCAAGGTCCCGACCGTCGCCAACCGCCGTCTGGCTTTCGACCGCCTGCGCGACCGTGACATGGTCGTCAAGCTGTTCGACGTGCTGGGCCCGCGCTTCGCAGCTCGCCCGGGCGGCTACACCCGCATCTTGAAGATGGGCTTCCGCGTTGGCGACAATGCGCCGATGGCCTACGTCGAACTGGTCGAGCGCACCGAAGAGGCTGCCGAGACCGCCACTGCCGAAGCGTAAGCACTCGGCACCAAGCAAAGGCCAGCTTTCGAGCTGGCTTTTTTTCGTCCCAAGAAAACGATGACGCGAATCCTTTTCTCCTTCTTCCTGCTGCTCGGCGCACTGCTGCCTCAGGCTCGCGCTGCCGACGACTTCCTGGAACCTGAGCAGGCTTTCAAGCTCGAGGTTCATGCGGTAGACGCCAAGACCGTCGAGGCAGCCTGGACCATCGCCAACGGCTACTACATGTACCGCGAGCAGTTCAAGGCGAGCGCCGAAGGCGCGACCTTGGGCGAGCCCGTGATTCCCGCCGGCGACCGCAAGTTCGACGAGACCTTCCAGAAGGAGGTCGAGATCTATCACGACAAGCTCGCGGTGCGCTTGCCCCTCGATGGCGCTAACGGCCCGTTCAAGCTGACTCTGGTCGGCCAGGGCTGTGCGGTGAAGGGCCTGTGCTACCCGCCGATGACGACCTTGTGGGAGGTGGATCTCGCCAAGGGGGTGGTGAAGGCCTTGGGAGCCGTCGATCCAGCCGCAGCTCTGGCGCCACCGGCCGAGAAGAGCACCCAGGCACCCGTTGCCGCGGCGGGCGACGACCAGGTCGCCGCCACGCTGAAGGCCGGCAAGTTCTGGCCCGTCATCGGCCTGTTCCTGCTGCTGGGCCTGGGCCTGTCGCTGACGCCCTGCGTGTTGCCGATGGTGCCCATCCTGTCGAGCATCATCGTCGGTAGCGGCGGCGCGACGACCCGCGGTCGCGGCCTGTCGCTGGCGATTGCCTACTCGCTGGGCATGGCGCTGGTCTACACGCTGCTGGGCGTTGCCGCCGGTCTCGCCGGTGAGGGCCTGGCGGCGCAGCTGCAGAAGCCGGCCGTGCTGGGCACCTTTGCCGTCGCCCTGGTGCTGTTCGCGCTGTCGATGCTGGGCGCCTATGAGCTGCAGTTGCCGACCAGCCTCAGCGGCCGGCTGACCGAAGCCTCGCAGAAGCTGCCGGGCGGCCGCGGCATCGGCGTCTTCGTCATGGGTGCGATCTCGGCGCTGCTGGTGAGCCCCTGCGTCACCGGCCCGCTGGCCGGCACGCTGCTCTACATCAGCCAGAGCCGCGACGTGGTGCTCGGCGGCAGCGCGCTGTTCGCGATGGCCTGCGGCATGAGCGTGCCGCTGCTGCTGGCTGGCGCCTCCGCCGGGGAGCTGCTGCCGCGCGCCGGCATGTGGATGGAAAACGTCAAGCACGCCTTCGGCCTGCTGCTGCTGGCCGTGGCCATCTACACGGTGCAGCCGGTGCTGCCGGCGGCGGTGGCCCAGTTGCTGTGGGGCGCGCTGCTGGTCGGCACCGCGGCGATGTTCGGCCTGTTCGAGAGCGCGCCTGCTGCGAGCCCGCTGGCCTGGCTGCGCAAGAGCCTGGCGGTCGTTGCCGTCGTGTTCGGTGCGGCGCAGCTGATCGGCGCCGCACAGGGCGGCACCGACCCGCTGAAGCCGCTGGCTGGCCTGGGGCAGGGCGTTGCCGCGCCCCATGCCAGCACGGAGGCCGCGAGCGGTGAGCTGAAATGGCAGAAGGTCGCCAGCGTCGCCGAGTTGGATGCCGCCGTCGCCGCCGCGGGCAAGCCGGTGATGCTCGACTTCTATGCCGACTGGTGCGTCTCCTGCAAGGAGATGGACCGTGACACCTTCACCGAGCCCGCCGTGCGCGAGCGCCTGAACCATGCGCTGCTGCTGCGTGCCGACGTGACTGCCAACGGCCCCGCCGACCGCGAACTACTGAAGCGCTTCAAGCTCTTCGGCCCGCCGGGCACGATCTTCTTCGATGCCAAGGGTCAGGAGTTGCCTGACCGCGTGATCGGCTTCCAGGACGTGGCGACCTTCGGCAGTTCGCTGCAGCGCGTCGGACTTTGACCTAACTGCGAAAATCGGTGTATACTTGCAGGCTCAGT
>NZ_LYVQ01000138.1 GCF_001984095.1 Pelomonas sp. KK5 | reverse complement strand
GTTATGCGGTGCACGGCCGGGGCGCGTCGACCGGCGGCGAGCCGCCATTGGCCGAGGCCGATACGGTCGTCAACCTGATGCCGCTGACGCTGCAGACCCGCGGCTTCTTCGACGCCGCCCGCCTGGCGCAGATGAAGCCCGGCGCGACGCTCGTCAACCTGGCCCGCGGCGGCCATGTGGTGGAGGCCGACTTGCTGGCCGCGCTCGATGCCGGCCGGCTGGGCCATGCGGTGCTGGACGTGTTCGAGACCGAACCGCTGCCGGCGGGCCATCCGTTCTGGACCCATCCCCGCGTCACCGTGCTGCCGCACTGCGCCGCGCAGACGGACCCGCGCAGCGCGCTGGAGGTGGTGGTGGGCAATCTGCGGGCGCTGCGCGCGGGCCAGCCGCTGCGCCACCTGGTCGATCGCGCGAAGGGCTACTGAAGCCCGGCGAGCACGCTGTTCGGCGCCTCGCCGCGCTCGGGCGTCGCCCAGCGCGACAGCCAGTCGCCGAACTCGCTGCTGGGCATCGGCTTGCCGATGAAGTAGCCCTGCGCCTGGTCGCAGCCCAGCGCTTCCAGCAGCTGCAGCGCCTTGCTTGTCTCGACCCCCTCGGCGACGACCGACAGGCCCAGGTTGTGCGCCAGCTCGATCGTCGAGCGGACGATCTTGGCGTCGTCCAGGTCGCGCTCCATCGCCATCACGAAGCTCTTGTCGATCTTCAGCTCGTCCACCGGCAGGCGCTTCAGGTAGGCCAGCGAGGAGTAGCCGGTGCCGAAGTCGTCGATGGACAGCTTGAAGCCCATGCTGCTGAGCTGGTCCAGCGTGGCCAGCGCGCGCTGCGGGTCGTCCATGATCGCGCTTTCGGTGATCTCCAGGCAGATCGAGGCCGGCTGCACGCCTTGCTCGGCCAGCTGCGCCGCGATGCGCGCGGGGAGGTCGGGGCCGAGCAGGTCGCGGGTGGACAGGTTGACGCTGAGCTTGAGCGCGATGCCCGCGTCGGCCGCCTCGCGCACCGCCCGTGCGGCCTCGGCCGTGACCCAGCGGGTCAGCTCGCCGATGAAGCCGGTCTGCTCGGCGAAGGGGATGAACTGCATCGGCGGCACCAGCCCCCGCTGCGGATGCAGCCAGCGCACCAGGGCCTCGGCGCTGGCGACCTGGCCGGTCTTGAAGTCCAGCTTGGGCTGCAGGTACAGGCGCAGCTCGTTGCCCTCGATCGCGCGGCGCAGCTCCGACAGCAGCGACAGCGACTGCTGGCTGCCGGCGTCCAGCGCCGCGTCGTAGACCATGCTGCCGCTCTGGCGCTGCTTGGCGGCGTACATGGCCAGCTCCACGTGCGACAGCAGCTGCATCGCGTCCCTGCCGTGCACCGGCGACAGCGCGATGCCGATGCCCGCGCCGATGTCGATCAGGTGGTCGCCGATGTGCAGCGGGCGCTTGAAATCCTGCAGGATGGTCTGCGCCAGGTGCAGCGCGGCGGCCTCGTCGCCGTGGCGCAGCAGCAGCGCGAACTCGTCGCCGGCCAGGCGCGCCAGATCGGCACCGCTCGCGTCTGCCAGCGCGAGCAGGCGCAGGCCCACGCTCTTGAGCAGTTCGTCGCCGACGTCGTGGCCCAGCACGTCGTTGACATGCTTGAAGCGGTCCATGTCCAGCATCAGCACGGCGAAGGGCGCCTCCAGCGCCAGCTCGGCCTCCAGCAGGCCGCGGAAGCGGGCGCGGTTGGGCAGGCCGGTCAGCTCGTCCCAGTAGGCCTGGCGCTCGGCCTTGGCCGTCTGCGTGCGGATGCCCTGGCGCATCGCCTCGAAAGCGGCGGCCAGGCCGCCGACCTCCTCGGTGGAGGCGGGCACGTCGATCGGCGTCTCGTAATCGCCGGAGCCCAGCCGCGCCGCCGCCTGGCTGAGCGCGTGGATCGGCCCGCTGATGCGCCGCGCCAGCAGCACCGAGGCCAGCGCGGACACCGCCAGGCCGATCAGCGTCAGCGCCAGCAGCAGCAGCTGCAGCTGCCGGTAGGGCGCCACCGCCGCGTCGAAGGAGCGCAGCAGGACGACGCCGAGCCGGTATTGGGCGCCGGGCTCCAGCGCCGCCAGCTGGCCGCGCCATTGCTCGCCGCCGACTTCGGTGGAGAACAGACCCGAGGCGGCGGGCACCCGGTCCGTGACGCCGCGGGTGGCGGCCGCGTCGAGGCTGCTGGCCAGCGAGGTCCAGTTGCGGCCCTGGCCGTCGGTGCGCACGACGACCACGCCCTGCAGTTCCGACAGGGTTCTGAGGTCCTGCAGCGCCGCGCTGTCGAGCAGGAAGCCCATCAGGATCCAGCCCACCGGCGCCGGCGTGCGCACCTGCACCGCCACCACCTGGTAGGCCTTGCCGTCCAGCAGCGCCAGCTCCACGTCGTCATTGCCGCCCGCGGCCCTGGACGGAGCCTGCTTCTGCAGGCCCTTCTGCGCCACCTTCTGCGCCAGCAGGTCATGGAAGCGCTGGGCATCGGGCCGGCTCGCGGCCACCAGCTTCAGCTCGTTGTCGAAATACGCGACGACGCTGGCGCCGATGCGCTCGCCCTGGTTGATCAGCGCGTCCTGCACCGTCTCGACGTTGGCGGCCTCGTCCAGCGAGAGGCTGATCGCGGTCTTGAAGCCGTAGTCCTGGGCCAGCAGGGCGGCCGCATCGCTGCGCTTCTCGGCCTCCTGGCGCAGCAGGCGGCGGAACACGCGGTCGCCGGTCTTCAGCTCGGCGGCGATCGAGGTCTCGGCATTGCCCCGGATGCTGTTCTGGATCAGCCCGAAACTGGCCAGCTGCACGACCAGCAGCAGGCCCATGAACAGCACGACGATGCGCCCCTCAAGGCGGCGCAGGTCCAGGAAGGTCGGCCGCAGGTCCATGCGAGAACTCGGCGTCCGTCGCTCAGTCGGCCAGCGTGACGACGACGCTCTGGCCGCCGCCCGCGGGCGCCACGGCGAGGGACTGGCTCTGCAGCAGGTCCTTCTTCATGCTGCCGTGCCACAGCCGCAGCGTGTGCTCGCCGGCCGGCAGGTCCAGGCGGGCATTGCCGGCGGCATCGGTGCGGGCGAACACCGGAGTGTCCACCACGATGATGTGGGCGCTCATGCGGTCGTGGATGTTGCAGCCCAGCGTGGCGACGCCGGGCTTGTCGAACACGATCGGCTCGGCCGGCGTGCCCGAGTAGAGCTTGGTCTCGAAGACCTTGATCGGCGAGAACGAGTAGACGTGATGCCGCACGGTATCGAAGTTAGGAAAATTGACCGAGGTGCCGGTCTGGATCACCAGCAGCTGCGGCGTGAACTGCTTGTCGCGCTGGCCCATCTCGGCCTTGACGCCGGCACCTGCGCGCTGCGGCTTGCCGCCCACCTCCACGGCCACCACCGCGTCGGCCAGCGGCTGGCCGGCCGCGTTGCGCACCTGCACGGTCCACGGCAGCGCTTGTGCGTTCAGCGCACAGAGGGCGGGCAACACGAGGGCTGCGGATCGGATCGTCTTGCGCATCGGGAAGCTTCAGCGGCTTGACGTGACGATATCGCGTTTCATCGGCGCCAACAGCTTCAGCAGTTCGTTCTTCGGGCCGGCATCCACCCCGGCGCGGTCCAGCTCCTGGCGCAGCATGTCCACCATGGCGTCGAACTCGCGCGGCTGGATCTTCGAGTCCTTGTGGGCCTTGGCCATGGTCTCGCCCTCGTAGCGGCAGCCGCCGCCCGAGATCGAGCAGATCTGCGCGGCCAGGCTCTCCTTGACCGCCCCCAGCTTGATGCCGTCGAAGCTGCGGCGGGTGCGTTCGTCGACGGCCGCGCGCTCGAGCGTGCGATCCACCACGATCTGCACCACGGGCGCTCCGCCCAGGCGCTGGTACAAGGTAGGGCCGGGCGCCGCGCAAGCGGCGAGCACCAGCGACAGGGAGATCAGGGGCAGGCTGAGGCTTTTCATGGTTCGGCCGACTGTATCCCCCATGCCGTCCAGATAACCATATAGGTCGACGCCATGCGAATCCGTTCAAGACAGATTGTTCACGCTGCCCTCGCGCTTGCTCCGGCAATCGCAGCGCTACCCGCCTGGGGCGGCGAGCGCCTGCTCGGCGCCTCGGGCGTCAGCCAGGTGGAGGGCGCGGCCGGCGGCGGCCTGAGCCCCTGGGCGCTGATCGCCGGCCAGGGCAGCCGCGACCAGGTCGGCGCCTCGGCCTTCGCCACCCGCATCCACACCCGCAGCGGCTTCGTGCTGGACAGCGCGGGCGCGGCCGTCGGGCTTTTCGACACGGTGGAGCTGTCGGCCGCGCGCTGGCGCTTCGGCCTCGGCGACCTGGTGCCGGGGCAGTCGCTGAAGATGGACGTGCTGGGCCTGAAGTGGCGCGTCTTCGGCGATGCGGTGTTCGACGCCGACAACTGGATGCCGCAGGTGACCATCGGCCTGCAGCGCAAGCGCAACCGCGACATGACGATCCCCACGCTGCTGGGCGCCGAGCGCGGCAGCGACACCGAGCCCTATGTCTCGGCCGCCAAGCTGTGGCTGGGCGCCGCCGGCGGCTGGAACCTGTTCACCAACCTCACCGTGCGCAGCACCCGCGCCAGCCAGTTCGGGCTGCTGGGCTTCAACGGCTCGAGGAAGCTGACGCCAGAGCTGGCCGTGGCGGTGCTGCCGCGCGACAACCTGGCGATCGGCGTCGAGTACCGCGCCAAGCCGGACGGCCTCGCCTCGGCACCGGAAAGCCACGCGGCGGACCTGTTCGTCGCGTGGTGGCCGCAGCGCCATGTGAGCCTCACCGCCGCCTGGCTGGATCTCGGCACCATCGCCGGCCAGCCGGGGCAGCGCAGCAGCTACGTGTCGCTGCAGGTGCAGTTCTGAGTTCCAGTCAACGGATCGGCTCGTCCAGCATCAGCTCGCGGACGAAGCGCGTCGGCGGGGCGCCGTAGCTGAGCACCTGGTCGTGGTAGGCCTGCAGCGTCTGGAAGCGCTGCGGCCCCCACGCAGCCTCGACCGCGCGGCGCATGTCCAGCTGCTCCTGCAGGCCGACGAAATAGGTCGGCAGCTGCGCCGACGAGAGCTGCGCGCGGACCCACTTGCCGGCCGCCTCGCGCTCCTGCTGGAAGGTCTGCTTGACCATGAAGTCCATCGCCTGCTCGCGGGTCCAGCCCTCGACGTGCACGCCCTGGTCCAGCAGCGAGTTGCCGATCGTGCGCAGGTAGAACTTCAGCTGCACGAGGTGGAACAGCGGGTCGCTGTCCATGTAGCCGGCCTCGCGCATCACCCGCTCCATGTAGACCGCCCAGCCCTCGGCGAACAGGCCCGAGCGCAGCACCGAGCGCAGCTTCGACGGCGAATGCTCGGCCGAGTGGGCGCCTTCCAGGTAGTGGCCCGGCATGCCCTCGTGGATGGACAGCAGGTGGACCATGCGGCCGTTGTATTCGCGCAGGAAGGACTCGACCTGGCTGTCGCTCCAGTCCTTCGGGATCGGCGAGATCGCGTAGAAGGTGGGCTGGTTCTTGTCCAGCGGGCCCGGCGAGTCGCAGTAGGCCACCGCCACGCCCTGCTGGAACTCGGGCATCGGGATGATGCGCACCGGCGTCTCGGGCACGGTCACGATGTGCCTGTCGATGACGAACTGGCGCGCCTGGCCGAGCGCGGCGGTGGCGTCGGCCATCAGCGACTCGCGGGCCGAGTGATCGCCGTAGGCCAGCTCCAGCGCCATCTCGATGGCCTGCTGCTCCATCTCGGGGCCGACGGGCTGTTCGGGCAGGTCGCGGTGCTTGATCAGCTGGCGGGCGATCGCATACATCTCGCCGCGCACCCGCTTCAGCTCGGCGCGGGCGCGCGCGGCGATCTCCTCGCGGGACAGCGAGGACATCAGCGCGAACCTGAGCTTCTGGTCGTACAGCGCGGCGCCGAGGCGGAAGTCGCCCCTGGCGTTCGGCACCAGGGTCTGGTCCAGCCAGCGCTGCTGCTCGTCCACCGCCTTGTCGGCGCTGCGGATCGCGGCCTGCAGGCGCGCGCGCTCGGCGCCCTTGAGCTCCTTGACGTGCGGCGTGATGAAGGTGGCGATCAGTTCCTTGACGCCGCTGTTCTGCTTCGCCACCGTCTCCGCGTGCACCTTGGGCACGCGCGCCGGGTCGAGGTTGGCGCGCATCTGGGCGTAGACACGGGGCAGCAGCTCCAGGCGCTTCGTGGCCGCGCGCAGGCGCTGCGGCAGCGGCGCGTAGTCGCGCGCCATCAGCGTGTACAGCGCATTGCCGACCAGTTGGCTGTAGAGCTGCGGATCCCAGGCCCAGTCCTGCAGCGTCTCGGCGGTCCAGAGGTTCTGCTGCAGCTGGTTGCGCAGGATCAGCGCGTCGACCTGGTGCTGGCGGTCCAGCTTCGCGGCGTCGATCGCGTCGAGCGACTTCAGCACCGCGCGGTCCGCGGTCAGGGCCCTGGCGCGGGCGGGGGCGCCCAGGTCGTCCAGCTGCGCGTCGTAGCGGTGGGCGCCGATGAAGGTGGCGAAGCTGGGGCTGGCGGCGAACCAGTTCTGCATGGCGCGCTCGGAGAGGGCGTCGAGCTGCTGGTCGGGCGTGGTTGCGGCCAGCGCGGGGCCGGCCAGCGCTGCGGCGAGCAGCAGGGCTTTCAGTTTCATGGCGGCGACGGTGTCAGTGGAAGTAAGGAGTTACGGGTGCAGCACCAGCCCGCCCTTGCCGGCGCAGGCCTCGACCATCATCAGCGCCAGCTTGCGCAATGCGGCCCAGGGCTCGGCCGGCCAGCCGGGATGGCGCAGGCCCTTGACCAGGCCGTCGCAGACCTGGGCGGCCTCGACCAGCGGGGCCAGGTCAGAACTGCGCAGCCCCGGGATCACCCGCTCGAACAGCTTTTCCTTCGGCCCCCAGACCCGCGCCTCGCGCAGCGCCATCGGCAGCGGCTTGCCACCGTCCACCGCATCGCGCGCGCGCTTGAGGTTGCGGATGTCCTCCGCCAGCGTCCAGTGCACCAGCACGGCCGCCTCGCCCTCGGCCTCCAGGCCGTCCAGCATGCGCAGCACGCGGCCGAGCTGGTGGGCCAGCACCGCCTCGCTGAGCTTGAAGACGTCGAAGCGGGCCACGTCCAGCACGGCCGCCTCGATCTGCTCGAAGCCGAGCGTGCCGGCGGGATGGAGCAGCGCGAGCTTCTGCAGCTCCTGGTGGGCGGCGAGCAGGTTTCCCTCCACCCGGTCGGCGAAGAAGGCGAGCGTGCGCTGGCCGGCCTCGCCGTCCTCCACGCGCTGGCCCTGGGCGGCCAGGCGCTGGGCGATCCATTGCGGCAGCGCGCGGCGGTCCACCGGGTCCACGCGGACGGTGACGCCGGCGCCGTCCAGCGCGGTGAACCAGGCGCTGTTCATCTGCGTCTTGTCCAGGCGCGGCAGCGTCACCAGCGTGATCACGTCCTCGGGCAGCAGCTGGCAATAACGCTGCAACTGCTCGGAGCCGTCCTTGCCGGGCTTGCCGTTGGGAATGCGGATCTCGATGAACTGCCGCTCGGCGAACAGGCTCAGCGCCTGGGCGGCACCGAGCACCGGGCCCCAGTCGAAGTAGGAGCCGGCGACGGTGAAGACCTTGCGCTCGGCATAACCCTGAGCCCGAGCGGCAGCGCGGATCGTGTCGGCGGCTTCCTGGGCGAGCAGGGGCTCGTCGCCGTAGACGGTGTAGATCGGCTTCAGGCCCTTGGCGAGCTGGGCGGGCAAGGCGTCGGCGCGGAGCTGCATCGGATCAGGACGGGAGCTTCACTGCCGCCAGGCGGCGCATGATCAGCGCCACCGCGTCGGACTGCATCGCGCGGTAGAGCTGCGCCTCTTCCTGTTCCTTGCCCAGCGCCTGGGTCTCGGTGTAGGTCAGCTCGCGGGTCAGGCGCAGCTCGGTGCGGGGCAGCAGCAGCTCGCCCTGCGCGGTGCGCAGCAGGTAGTCGACGTCCAGCTTCAGCTGCCATTCGCGCACCTGGCCGACGCTGGTGGACACGACGACGATCTTGTCGCGCTGGTCCTTCAGCGACTCGACCACGACCTCTGCGCGGTTGAAGTCCGGCTGCAGCGTCAGCTTGGTGCGGCCGATCTGGCGGCGCAGTTCGACGGCGAGCTGCGAGTCGTCGCGGAAGCCCGCCAGGCCCACCGTATGGAACAGGAACTCGGGCTCCTTGCGCAGCTCGAAACCGCAGCCGGCGAGGGCTGCGAGGCCGAGCAGGGCCATGCGACGGTTCATCATCAGGCGACGATATTGACGAGGCGGCCCGGGACGATCACGACCTTCTTCGCCGGCCGGCCTTCCATGAACTTCTGCGCTTCCTCGTTGGCCAGCGCAGCCGCCTCGATAACGGCCTTGTCGGCGCCGGCCGGCACCTTGATCGCGCCGCGCAGCTTGCCGTTGACCTGCAGCACCAGCTCGATCTCGTCCTGCACCAGCGCGGCCTCGTCGACGACGGGCCAGGGCGCGTCCAGCAGCTCGCCCAGCTCGGCGGCATAGCCGAGGTCGGTCCAGAGCTGGTGGGCGATGTGCGGGCAGGCCGGGTAGAGCACGCGCAGCAGCACCGAGAAGCCCTCGCGCAGCGCCGCATCCTGGCCGGCGGCCTTGAAGCCTTCCAGCGCGTTCAGCAGCTTCATGCCGCCGGAGACGACGGTGTTGTACTGCATGCGCTCGTAGTCGTAGGAGACCTGCTTGAGCACCAGGTGCACCTCGCGGCGCAGTGCCTTGCCCTCGCCGGACAGGGCGGCGAAATCCTTGCCTGCGGCCTTGATGCCTGCAGCGTTCTTCGCGCCGAAGCCCCAGACGCGCTTGAGGAAGCGGTGCGCACCCTCGACGCCGGCGTCGTTCCACTCCAGCGTCTGCTCCGGCGGGGAGGCGAACATCACGAACAAGCGGGCGGTGTCGGCGCCGTACTGGTCGATCAGCTGCTGCGGGTCCACGCCGTTGTTCTTGGACTTGGACATGGTGCCCACGCCCTCGTAGTCCACGGCCGAGCCGTCGCTCTTGAGCTTGGCGCCGACGATCTTGCCGCTTTCGTCGTGGATGTCTTCCACGTCGTGCGGCCAGAAGTACTCGATGCCGCCCTTCTCGCCGCGGCGCGAGTAGATGTGGTTCAGCACCATGCCTTGCGTCAGCAGCTTGGTGAAGGGCTCGTCGGCCTTGACCAGGCCCAGGTCGCGCATCACCTTGGTCCAGAAGCGGGCGTAGAGCAAGTGCAGGATCGCGTGCTCGATGCCGCCGATGTACTGGTCCATCGGCATCCAGTAGTCGGTGCCGCCGGCCACCATCGCGTCGGCGTTCTTCGCGTCGCAATAGCGCATGAAGTACCACGAGCTGTCCACGAAGGTGTCCATCGTGTCCGTCTCGCGCTGGGCGGGCTTGCCGCACTTCGGGCAGGCGCAGTTCAGGAAGTCGGCGCGCTTGTTCAGCGGGTTGCCGCTGCCGTCGGGGATGCAGTCTTCCGGCAGGACGACGGGCAGGTCCTTCTCCGGCACGGGCACGGAGCCGCAGTCGTCGCAATGGATGATCGGGATCGGCGTGCCCCAGTAGCGCTGGCGGCTGATGCCCCAGTCGCGCAGGCGCCAGGTGGTTTTCTTGGCGCCGAGGTCCTTGGCGCCGACCAGTTCGGCGACCTTGTCGACGGCAGCCTTGTAGCCCAGGCCGTTGAGCACGCCGGAGTCGATGCAGACGCCGCGCTGCTTGTCGCCGTACCAGTCGGCCCAGCGCTTGTCGTCGTAGCTCTCGCCTTCGACGGCGACGACCTGCTTGATCGGCAGGCCGTACTTGTTGGCGAACTCGAAATCGCGCTCATCGTGCGCGGGAACGCCCATCACCGCGCCGTCACCGTAGGACATCAGCACGTAATTGCCGATCCAGACCTCGACCTTGTCGCCGGTCAGCGGATGCGTGACGAACAGGCCCGTGGGCTTGCCCTTCTTCTCCTGCGTGGCCAGCTCGGCCTCGGTGGTGCCGCCGCTCTTGCATTCGGCGATGAAGTCGGTCAGCTCGGGATTGCCGTCAGCGGCGTGCGTGGCGAGCGGATGCTCCGGCGCGACGGCGCAGAAGGTCACGCCCATGATCGTGTCGGCGCGAGTCGTGAAGACGTAGAGCTTGCCGTCCTGGATCAGCTGGCCGCTCGCATCCTTGATCTCGTGCGGGAAGGCGAAGCGCACGCCCTCGCTCTTGCCGATCCAGTTCTCCTGCATCAGGCGCACACGCTCGGGCCAGCCGTGCAGGTACTGCGGGCTGCTCGGGTCCGCGACCGCGGCCAGCAATTCATCGGCGTACTTGACGATGTTCAGGTAGTAGCCGGGGATCTCGCGCTTCTCGACCGGCGCGCCCGAGCGCCAGCCCTTGCCGTCGACCACCTGCTCGTTGGCCAGCACGGTCTGGTCGACCGGGTCCCAGTTGACGACCTGCGTGCGGCGCTCGGCGATGCCGGCTTCCAGCATCTTCAGGAACAGCCACTGGTTCCACTTGTAGTACTCGGGCGTGCAGGTGGCGATTTCCCGCGACCAGTCGATCGCCAGGCCCATCGCCTGCATCTGGCCCTTCATGTAGGCGATGTTGTCGTAGGTCCACTTGGCGGGCGGCACCTTGTTCTTCATCGCGGCGTTTTCCGCCGGCAGGCCGAAGGCGTCCCAGCCCATCGGCATCAGCACGTTGTAGCCCTTCATGCGGAGCTGGCGCGTCAGCATGTCGTTGATCGTGTAGTTGCGCACGTGGCCCATGTGCAGCTTGCCGCTGGGGTAGGGCAGCATCGAGCAGGCGTAGAACTTGGGCTTGCTCTTGTCTTCCGTGACCCGGTAGGCGTCGCGCTCGTTCCAGTGCGCGCGGGCAGCGGCTTCGATCTCGTTGGGGGCGTACTTGTCGTTCATGGGCGCGGATTGTAGGCGGCGCCCCTGGGTGACTATCGGCTGGCAGCGGGCTCCGCGACGAAGGCGATGCGGCTCAAGCCGGCGCCCTGGACCCAGCCGATCAGTTCGGCCACGCTGCCGTAGGGCACGGCCTTGTCGGCGCGCAATTGCACCTCGAGCTGCGGGTTGCCCTGGGCCAGGGCCTTGATGCGGTCCTGGAAGCGGGCGGCGTCCAGCCGCTCCTCGCCGAGGTAGAGGCCGCCGTCGGCGTTCATGGCCACGGTGATGAACTTCGGCGCGTCCGACGGCGTGGCCGATTCGGCCTTGGGCAGGTCCAGGCGCAGCGAGGAAGTCAGCAGCGGCGCGGCGATCATGAAGATCACCAGCAGCACCAGCATGACGTCGATCAACGGCGTCATGTTGATGTCGGCCATCGGCCGGGACGGCGCGCTGCGTTCGAGCTTGCCGAAGCCGGCCATCTCAGTGTTCTTCCGTGGCCAGCATCTCGCGCAGGTCGTGCGCGAAGCCTTCCAGCTCGCCCTCGCAGGCGGCCACCTGCTTGCCGAACACGTTGTAGGCGAGGACCGCGGGGATCGCCACGGCCAGGCCGGCGGCCGTCATGATCAACGCCTCGCCGACCGGGCCGGCGATCTTCTCGATCGTCACGTTGCCGCCGGCGGCGATGCCGGCCAGCGCGTGGTAGATGCCCCAGACGGTGCCGAACAGGCCGACGAAGGGCGCGGTGGCGCCGATCGAGGCGAGCAGCACCTGGCCGAACTGGAGCCGGGCAAGCACGCCGTGCAGCGCGTCGCGCAGCCGGCGGGTGAGGCGCGATTCGGTGCGGCCGGAGGCTTCGAGCGTGCGGCCCTCGGTGGGCGCCACGGCGGCTTCCAGCAGCGGCAGCAGCAGTTCCTCGCCGTCGAAGCTCTGCAGCGCGTGGCGGCCGGCACCGATGTCAGCCGCGGCCCAGAAGGCGGGCACCGCGCGGGCGATGCCCCGGCGGGCGCGCGCCAGGGTCCAGGACTTCCAGAGGATCAGCATCCAGGCGCTGACCGACATGGCCAGCAGCAGCAGCGCCACCGCCCGGCCGATCGCATCGCCCTGTTCCCAGAACGCCGCGAAGCCGGTCACTTATCGGCTCAGGCCGAGCACATCGGCCATGTCGTAGAGACCGGGGCCGCGGCCCGCCAGGAAGCGCGCCGCTCGCAGCGAGCCCTCGGCATAGTGGACGCGCGTGCTGGACTTGTGCGTGATCTCGATGCGCTCGCCGGGGCCGGCGAACATCACCGTGTGGTCGCCGACGATGTCGCCGCCGCGCACGGTGGCGAAGCCGATCGTCGACGGATCGCGGGCGCCGGTGACGCCCTCGCGGCCGTAGACCGCGCACTGCTGCAGGTCGCGGCCCAGCGCCTGGGCCACCACCTCGCCCATCTGCAGCGCGGTGCCGCTGGGCGCGTCGACCTTGTGGCGGTGATGGGCCTCGATGATCTCGATGTCGTAGCCCTCGCTGAGCGAACGGGCGGCCAGGTCCAGCAGGCGCAGGACCACGTTGACGCCGACGCTCATGTTCGGCGCCATCATGACGCCGATCTTCCGGGCATGGGCGCCGATCGCGGCCTTCTGCGCGGCGTCGAAGCCGGTCGTGCCGATCACGGCCTTGACGCCCAGTTCCTCGCAGACGGCCAGGTGGGCCAGCGTGCCCTCGGGGCGGGTGAAGTCGATCAGCACGTCGGCATCGGCCAGGCCGGCGCGCAGGTCGGCGGTGATCAGCACGCCGCTGGTCTTGCCGAGGAAGGCCGAGGCGTCCTGCCCCAGGGCCGGGCTGGCGGGCTGGTCCAGCGCGCCGGCGAGGCGGCAGTCGGGCGAGTTGACGACCGTCTCGATCAGCATGCGGCCCATGCGGCCGGAGCTGCCGGCGATGGCGACGCGCAACGGCTCGGCCTTGTTACTTGCGCCGCCGCTCACGAACGGGGCTCCAGCGGCGGGTAGCTGCGCTGCGGGCCGACCTGCTCGGGCGTAGGCTCCGCGACGCGCGCCGGCACCGGCAGGGCCTTGCGCTCGGCCTCGCTCAGCTCCAGCTTGGGCAGGCTGCCGCTGGGCTTGAAGGTGTTCACGGCGGCGACGAATTCGTTCTCGGTGGGCAGGTCCTCGGCGCCGTCGAGCGACTTCAGCGCGTCGCCGTCGAACCAGGCCACGACCAGGCGCTGCTGGTAGGGCGCGCCCTGGCGGCGAATGCTGAAGGCGTAGTCCCAGCGGTTGTCGTGGAACATGTCGGTCAGCAGCGGCGAGCCGAGCAGGTCACGCACCTGGGCGCGGCTCATGCCGGGCTTGACCTTGGCGACCTGCTCCTTGGTCAGCACATTGCCCTGCACGATCTCGATGCGGTAGGGCGTCACGAAGCCCAGCACCTTGTCGCCCGACACCGAGGCGATCGAGCTCAGCGAGGGCATGCTCGAGCAGCCGGACAGGACGGCCAGCGCGGCCAGGGTCATCGCGCCGGCCAGCGGGCGCAGCGGCAGAGGTGAACGGGGGATCGGGCGCATGACGTGGGCTTGGAAGGTTATGGCGCCGCGGCGGGGCCATAGCTGGCTATGATCGAACGATTCTAGCGGCAGCCCTTCCCGCGGCCGCCGCCGCGCCTCACACGCCCGAGCGCCACCGATCATGAACCGTACCGAAGAAATCAAGAACAGCGGCCTCAAGGCCACCCTGCCCCGCATCAAGATCCTGGAAATCTTCCAGAAGGCCACCCAACGTCACATGACGGCGGAAGATGTTTACAAGGCTTTGCTCGAGGAAGACGCCGACATCGGCCTGGCCACCGTCTACCGGGTGCTGACGCAGTTCGAGCAGGCGGGGCTGCTGTCGCGCAACCACTTCGAGTCGGGCAAGGCGGTGTTCGAGCTGAACGAGGGCCGGCACCACGACCATCTCGTGTGCCTCACCTGCGGCAAGGTCGAGGAGTTCTTCGACCCGGAGATCGAGGACCGGCAGCACAAGATCGCGCAGGAGCGCGGCTTCCAGCTGCAGGAGCACTCGCTGGCGCTCTACGCCAACTGCATCAAGAAAGACTGCCCCAACCGCTGAGCGCGGTCAGTCGTCTGAGAGGCCGCCGGCCTCGATGGCGCGCTGGTGGCGCTCCACGAACTCGCGGTAGGTGTCGATGCCGCGCAGCTGCAGGATCGTGTTGCGCACCGCGGCTTCCACCAGCACGGCCAGGTTGCGGCCGGCGTCCACCGCGATCACGACCTTGCGCATCGGGATGCCCAGCACGTCTTCATACAGCGGCTCGTAGGGCAGGCGCTCGAAGTCCCGCTCCATCGTCTCCTTGCGCACCAGGTGGACGATCAGCTTCAGTCGCATCTTGCGGCGCACCGCCGTCTCGCCAAAGATCGCCTTGATGTCCAGCAGGCCGATGCCGCGCACTTCCAGCAGGTTCAGCAGCAGCTCGGGGCAGCGGCCGTCGATGGCGGTCTGAGAGATGCGGTAGAGATCCACCGCGTCGTCGGCCACCAGGCCGTGGCCGCGGGAGATCAGTTCCAGGCCCAGTTCGCTCTTGCCCAGGCCCGATTCGCCGGTCAGCAGCACGCCGAGGCCCAGGATGTCCATGAACACGCCGTGGCGCGTTGTGCGATTGGCGAACAGATGGGCCAGGTAGACGCGCACGACGTCGATCACATGGCCGGCCGATTCGCGGGTGACGAACAGCGGGATCTCGGCCCGATCGCACATGGCCACCAGGCGGTCCGGCGGGGCCTGGTCGTCGGCGACGATGATCACCGGCGGCTCCAGCGTGACGATGCGGGCAATGCGACGGTCCAGCACGTCGCCAGAGGCCTGGCTCAGGTAGGCCACCTCGCGGCGGCCGACGATCTGCACGCGGTAGGGATGGATGTAGTTCAGGTAGCCGACCAGGTCGGCCGCCGATTGCGCATCGCGCACGGCAGCTTCGTCGAAGCGGCGTTCGGTGTTGGCGTGGCCGGCGATCCACTCCCAGTGGAGCGCTTCGCGGTGCTCCTCGAAGAGCCGGTCCGCGCTGATGGAGGTGGGCTTCAAGCGACCGACTTCAGCGGTTCCCAGGCCGCGATCAGGCGGTGCACGCCGGCGGCCTCGGGCTCGGTCTTCAGTCGTTCACGCAGTTCGCGGTCGGACAGCATCTCGGCGATCTCGGAGAGGATTTCCAGGTGGCGCTGCGTGGCCGCCTCCGGCACCAGCAGGAAGATCAGCAGGCTCACCGGTTCATCGTCCGGCGCGTCGAAGCCGATCGGCTGCTGCACGCGCAGCACCGCCGCGAGCGGATTCTTCAGGCCCTTGATGCGACCGTGCGGGATCGCCACGCCGTGGCCCAGGCCGGTGGAACCCAGGCGCTCGCGGGCGAACAGGTTGTCCGTCACCAGGGCGCGGGAGATGGTGTGGTTGTTCTCGAACAGCAGGCCCGCCTGCTCGAAGACACGTTTCTTGCTGGATGCGTCCACGTTCACCAGCACGTTGCTGGTGGGCAGGATGGCGGCGAGACGGTTCATGGGTCACGAGCGCCGTCTACGGCCCGGGTCGGTGTTCCCTCAAGCCTTGGGCAGGACGCTTATTCGATATCTGAGGGGCAAATTATAGAAAGCTCATGATCCCCGTGGTGGCCGCATGTCACCCCGCAATCCAGGCATCGTGAAAATTGCGGCGGCGCAGCAACGAAGCTTCCCGCATTGTGAAATACAGGCACCCGTCCGTGCGAACAGCAAAAAGCGGCCACTGGGGCCGCTCCTGCTGGGTAGGGCGGCCGCTTGGGGCCGCCACCCGCGTGTTGGTGACGTCGTCCGTCTGCTTCAGGGCGCCGGCATGTCCAGGCGCTTGGCGGAGGCGTGGTGGTGTTGCTGCACGCGATCCTTGTGACGGCAGACCTGGCGGTCCAGCTTGTCCATCAGTTGGTCGATCGCTGCATAGAGGTCTTCGTGGGACTGCTCGACGAAGATGTCGCGGCCCTTCACGTGGACCGTCACTTCAGCGCGTTGGCGCCGTTCCTTTTCCTTCTGCTTTTCCACGGTCAGCAGGACGTTGATATCAACGACCTGGTCGAAATGGCGGGTGACCCGATCCAGCTTGGTAAGCACGTACTCACGCAGGGCTGGCGTCACTTCAAGATGGTGGCCACTGATCGTCAGGTTCATTAGAGCCTCCTTTCACAGGGGGTTGTGTCGAGAAAGTCTCCGCAGTCATCGCGGGGAAGCGGAACCAAAGAACGAGGGGGAGGGGTCTGTCTGGTAGCGGGGATTGAAGGTAGCGGTGGGAATGTGACGAACCCAGTTTGCTCCCTAAGTTCGGGGCTGGCAAGCGCAATGCCGATCGGGTTCGAGGCCCAATCGGTGACGGAGTTGGCAGATCGCCGGGGGCATGTTGGAATGCTGGAAGTGGCCGGACGTGGCCACGCGCCCTGCGGCCCAGCCGCCTCCTCCCCCCAGCCGACCATGAAGAAGGGCTTCCGCCTTGCGACGGAAGCCCTGGGAAGAAAAGTAGTCGCAGAACGCCTCGGTGCCAACGAGGGAGGGAGGGAGGAGGAGGAAAAAGGCTCCGAGATTTCAACCCCGTGATCGGGGAGATCCTGCGACTGAAATTGAGTTCATCGTAAGGTGGATGCGCAAGCCCCGAAATCAATCCTGGGCCCCACGCTCGACTATCGATGACCAGATCTTGACCCTTTTGCGTGGGCTTTGCGGCGAAATCCGTGAACTTGCTCACCGTTTGAAGCAACTTGATGCGACAAATGTGGGCGCAGTTCTACTGTTTTCGAGTCTAGGGATTGAATCCGTCTTTTCAAGAACGACCGGCCACCAGTCGCCCGGGCGGCGTCACCGCCCCGTCATAAAATGCGCCCGGCTCAACCTAGGACCACCATGCTTTACCCCGAACTCTTCAAGCAGCTGGAAGCCGTGCGCTGGAACATGGACACGGATATCCCGTGGGACAAGTTCGATGCCAGCCTGCTGACGGACGACCAGGCCCGCACGATCAAGATGAACGCGATCACCGAATGGTCCGCGCTGCCGGCCACCGAGATGTTCCTGCGCGACAACCGCGACGACAGCGACTTCTCGGCCTTCATGAGCGTCTGGTTCTTCGAGGAGCAGAAGCATTCGCTGGTGCTGATGGAGTACCTGCGCCGCTTCCGGCCCGACATGGTGCCCACCGAGGCCGAGCTGCACGAGGTGCGCTTCGAGTTCGACCCGGCGCCGGCGCTGGAAACGCTGATGCTGCATTTCTGCGGCGAGATCCGCCTGAACCACTGGTATCGCCGCGCCGCCGAGTGGCACACCGAGCCGGTGATCAAGTCCATCTACGAGACCCTGTCGCGCGACGAGGCCCGCCACGGCGGCGCCTACCTGCGCTACATGAAGCGCGCGATGAGCAAGTTCGGCGACGAGGCGCGCGCCGCCTTCGCCAAGGTCGGCGTGCTGATGGCCAGCGCCCGCCGCACCGCGCAGGCACTGCACCCGACCAACCTGCACGTCAACGCCAAGCTGTTCCCGCGCGACACGATCCAGAGCCGCCTGCCCGACCCGCAATGGCTGGAGCACTGGCTGGACAAGCAGATCCAGTTCGACGCCGTCTGGGAAACCAAGGTCGTCGAGCGCATCCTGCACAACATGAGCCTGCTGATGGAGCGCAGCTTCGCCTCGGTGCAGGAGCTGAACCGCTTCCGCAAGGAAGTGACGGCCAAGGTGGCGGCCTCGCTGCCGGTGGCGCCCGGGGCGGCACCGGCGGTCTGAG
>NZ_LYVQ01000137.1 GCF_001984095.1 Pelomonas sp. KK5 | reverse complement strand
TCACGCCGGTCGCGGTGCGCGACGGGCAGCGGCTCTGGCTGGTCGGCAGCGGGCCCACGCCCGCGCTGGGCCGCGCGCTGGCCTGTGCGCTGCGCGAAGCGAGCGGGCGCGCCGTCACCGATGTGGTCAACACCCATGTGGCGCCCGAGCTGTCGCTGGGCAACAGCGCCTTCCCGCGCGCCCGGCTGTGGGCGCTGCCCGAGGTGATCGCGGCGATGCAGCAGCGCTGCGGCCAGTGCCTGAGCAGCCTGAAAGAGCAGACCGGGGCAGCGCTCGCGATGGACGACATCCGGGTGCCGGCCCATGCCGTGCGGGCCGGCCAGCCGCTGGGGCCCTTCGACACCCTGGCCCTGCCCCGCCAGCAGGGCGAGCCGACGCTGCTGCTGCGGGACCGCCGCAGCGGCCTCGTCATCGCCCAGGGCCTGCTGTGGGCCGGAGCGATTCCGGACCTGCACGGCACCGACAGCGCGCTGATGCTGGACGCGCTCGACGCGCTGCAGCGCTTCGCCGGCGATGCGCCGGTGCTGGGCCAGCAGGGTCCGTCGGCCGGGCACGAGGGCATCGAACAGCAGCGGCGCTACCTCGTCGCCCTGCGCGCCGCGGTGAATGCCTCGCTGGCCGCCGGCCGCGTCGAGCAGGTACTGCCGCTGCCCGAGTTCGCCACGCTGCCCGGCTATGCCGAGCTGCATCCGCTCAACGTCCAGCGCGTCTGGCGCGAACTGGAGGCCGAGCTGTTTCGTTGAGCCGACAGCGTCCGCGTGGCACAGCCCTTGCGAAAAGAAGCTCCGATAGGATGGCCCGGCGCCGTTCGACGATGACGATCAAAACAACGACGGAGACTTCATGCGCAGCAGCAGCTGTTGTTCCCTTGCGGTTCTTGCGGGCACGTCCTGCCTGGCGCTGTCCGCCATGGCCCAGGATTCCGCATCCACCGAAGCCCTGCCCCAGGTGGTCGTGACCGCCACCCGCACCGCCGTCCCGGCCTTCGACACGCCCGCCTCGATCAGCCGCATCGGCAGCGAGGAGATCCGCAATGCGCACAGCCTGGTCAACATCTCCGAGGACCTCGCCGCCGTGCCCGGGCTGCTCGCCCGCGACCGCCAGAACTACGCGCAGGACGTGCAGATCAGCGTGCGCGGCTTCGGCGCCCGCTCCACCTTCGGCATCCGCGGCGTGCGCCTGTATGTGGACGGCATCCCCGCCACGCTGCCCGACGGCCAGGGCCAGATCACCAACGTCGAGCTCGGCTCGGTGGGCCGCATCGAGGTGCTGCGCGGACCCTTCTCGGCGCTGTACGGCAACTCCTCCGGCGGCGTCATCAACGTGTTCACCGAGGAGGGTTCAAGCTCGCCGCGGCTGGGCTTCGAGGCGGCCAGCGGCAGCAACGGCGTGCTGCGCGTGGGCGCCAAGGCGGTGGGCGTCACCGGCGGCCTCGGCTACGTGATCAGCGGCAGCCGCTTCCACACCGACGGCTACCGCGACCACAGCGCCGCCGACCGCCAGCTCGCCAACGCCAAGTTCACGCTGCACCCGGACGAGGACAGCAAGCTCACGCTGGTGCTCAACAGCGTCTACCTGCCCGAGGCGCAGGATCCGCTGGGCCTGTCGCGCGCGCAGTACGAGGCCAACCCGCGCGGCGTCGACCAATCGGCGCTGGACTACAACACCGCCAAGACCGTCAACCAGGCGCAGGCCGGCCTGGTCTACGAGCGCCGCCTCTCGGCCGCCCACAGCATCCAGCTGACGGCCTACGGCGGCCACCGCGGCACCGAGCAGATGCAGTCGATCCCGAAGGCCTCGCAGGGCAGCCCGCTGCACCCGGGCGGCGTGATCGACCTGGCGCGCGACTACAACGGCCTGGACGCCCGCTGGACGATGAAGACCGCGCTGGCCGGCTCGCCCTTCACGCTGGTCGCCGGCATCGCCTACGACGTGCTGGACGAGCAGCGCCAGGGCTACCAGAACTTCATCGGCAACACGCTGGGCGTGATCGGCGCGCTGCGCCGCAACGAGAGCAACCACGTCAACAGCTTCGACCAGTACCTGCAGGCGAACTGGTCCGTCACGCCGAGCTTCAGCGTCAACGCCGGCCTGCGCCACAGCAAGGTCAGCTTCAAGTCGCGCGACCACTACATCGTCGCCGGCAACCCCGACGACAGCGGCAGCACCGACTATGGGGACACGATGCCGGTGCTGGGCGTGCTCTACGCGGTCAACGAGAACCTGCACCTGTACGCCAGCGCCGGTCGCGGCTTCGAGACGCCGACGCTCAACGAACTGGCCTACCGCTCGGGCGGCCAGACCGGCCTGAACTTCGGCCTGCAGGCGGCCACCAGCAACAGCGTGGAGCTGGGCGTGAAGGCGCGACTGCCGGGCTGGGGCGAGCTGAGCGCGGCCGCCTTCGAGACCCGCACCCAGCACGAGATCGTCACCCAGACCAACTCCGGCGGCCGTTCGACCTTCCAGAACGCCGGCGGCACGAAGCGCACCGGGCTGGAGCTGGCCTGGTCAGGCAGCTGGTGGCAATCGCTGAAGGCGCAGGTGGCCGCCACGCTGCTCAACGCCACCTACACCGACGGTTTTCTCACCTGCACCGCCACGCCCTGCACCGCGCCGAACGTGGCCATCGCGGCGGGCAACCGCATTCCCGGCATCGCCAAGGGCTCGGCCTTCGCCTCGCTCGCGTGGATGCCGGTGGCCGGCTGGCGCGGTGGCGTGGAGCTGCGCCGGCTGACGGCCGTGCCGGTCAACGATGCCAACACCGATGCGGCCGCCGGCTTCACCGTCGCCAGCGCCAACATCGGCTACGTCTACAGCAGCGAGCGCTGGGAGCTGAGCGGCTTCCTGCGCGGCGACAACCTCACCGACAAGAAGTACGCCGGCTCGGTCATCGTCAACGAGGGCAACAGCCGCTTCTTCGAGCCGGCGCCGGGGCGCTCGTGGCTGATCGGCACGGCGGCCACGATGCGTTTCTGAGCGCCCCCAAACCTGCCGCTTCGCGTCAGGCCCCCCGAGGGGGTCAAGCAAAGTGGCCAAGCAACATTTGCTTGAGAGCACAAGGACAGTCAGTGGAACAAGCACGTTATGACAAGGTCGCCCGCCGCCTGCACTGGCTGATCGGCACGCTGCTGATCGTGCAGATCGTCTTCGGCTTCTGCATGGACGAGATCGCGCCGCGCAACACGCCCGCGCGGGCCGGCGTGATCAACAACCACAAGTCCTTCGGCATCGTGCTGGGCCTGCTGATCCTGTGGCGCCTGTACTGGCGGCTGCGCCACAGCCCGCCCGCCTGGCCGGCCGCGCTGCCGCGCTGGCAGCAGCTGGCCGCGCACTGGGGCCACATCGGCCTGTACGTGTGCATGCTGGTGATGCCGCTGTCCGGCTATGTCGGCTCCAACTTCAGCAAGCACGGCATCAAGTTCTTTGGCACGCCGCTGCCGCCCTGGGGCCCCGACCTGCCCACAGTCTACAAATTCTTCAACGGCGTGCATGTCGTGACCGCGTTCGTCTTCGCGGCGCTGATCGCAGGCCACATCCTCGCCGCGATCCAGCACATGATGGCCCGCGACGGCACGCTGCACCGCATCTCGCTCGCCTCCGACAAGGACTGACCACGATGACCCGACGCCTGTTCGCCACCGCCGCCCTCCTCCTGCCGCTGCTCGCGGCCGCCGCGCCTTTCGCCTACGTGCCCAACGAGGGCTCGGGCACGTTGAGCATCATCGATACCGAGACCGACAAGGTCGTCGCCGAGGTGCCTGCCGGCAAGAAGCCGCGCGGCACCGTGATCGGCGCCGACGGCAAGACCGCCTACATCAGCGACCAGCCCAACAACCGGCTGGTGATGGTGGACCTGGTCAAGCGCGCGCCGGCCGGCACGATCGCGCTGGGCGAGTCGCCCGAGGGCGTTGGCATCTCGGCCGACGGCAAGTGGATCGCCGTCGCCATCGAGGAATCGAACGACGTGGTCTTCGTGGACGCGTCCACGAACAAGAAGGCCTTCGCGGTGCAGGTGAAGGGCAAGAACCCCGAGCACGCGATCTTCAGCCCCGACGGCCGGCTGGTCTTCGTCAGCGCCGAGGAGGGCGAGGCGGTGGACATCATCGACGTGGCCAAGCGCGTGGAAGTGGCGCAGGTGCCGGTCGGCGCGCGGCCGCGCGGCATCGGCTTCGCGCCGGACGGCAGCCGCGCCTACGTGGCGGCGGAGAACTCCAGCGAGGTCTACGTGATCGATACGAGCAGTTACGCGGTGCTCGCCAAGATCAAGGCCGGCCCGCGCAGCAACGGCATCGCGGTGCACCCGGATGGGAAGCGGGTGTTCGTGTCGAACGGCGGCGATGCCACGGTCTCGGTGCTCGATGCGGCCACCAACGCGATCGTCGCCACCATCGGCGTCGGCCAGCGGCCCTGGAACATGGCGCTGACGCCGGACGGCAAGAAGCTGTACGTGGCCTGCGGTCGTTCCGGCGCGGTATCGGTCATCGATACCGATCGGAACGTCAAGATCACCGATGTGGCCGTCGGCAAGCTGCCCTGGGGCGTGGCGATCCGCTGATCGCCGCACTGGCACGCATATTGCCAGTCAACTCTCCGTGTGAAACCACGCGGGGACGCGATGAAGATTGCCTTCGTCGGATGCGGTTACGTATTCGACATCTACATGCGCACCCGCTGGGCGCACGAGGAACTGGATATCCGCGGCGTCTACGACATCGACACCGCGCGCTCGGCGGTCGTCGCACGCCACTACAGCTTCCACGTCTACCCGAGCCTGCAGGCGCTGCTGGCCGACGGTGACGTCGAGGCCGTCATCAACCTCACCAGCATCCGCTCGCATGACGAGGTGACGCGGGCGGCGCTGGAGGCCGGCAAGCACGTCTACTCCGAGAAGCCCTTCACCACCGATTTCGCGCGCACTCAGGCGCTCTTCGACCTGGCCCGCGAGCGCGGCCTGGTGCTCAGCGGCGCGCCATCCAACCTCTACTGCGACGCGATCGCCACGATGTGGAAGGCGGTTCGCGACGGCGCCATCGGCCGGCCGGTGCTGGTCTATGCGGAGATGGACGACAACCCTGCCCACCTGATGCAGCTCGAGAAGGTGCAGAGCCCCACCGGCGCGCCCTTCCCGTATGCCGAGGAGTTCCAGGAAGGCTGCACCGTCGAACATGTCAGTTATCACCTGGTGTGGCTCTGCGCGATGTTCGGCCCGGCGCTGAAGGTCACCGCCTTCTCCAGCCAATTGGTGCCGCACAAGACGGCCACGCCGCTGAACCCGGCCGACACGCCGGACTTCTCGGTCGCCTGCCTGCACTTCGCCAACGGCGTGGCGGCGCGCATCACCTGCACCTGGGTTTCGCCGCGCGACCACCAGATGCGCATCATCGGCGAGGCCGGCGAGATCACCGTGGACAACGCCTTCCACGACCAGGCCGCCGTGCACCTGGAGCGCTTCTCGCGCGTGGGCCTGGCCGCGCGCAAGGCCTACACGCTGCGCACGCAGCCGCTGTTCGGCCGCCTGTTCGGCATCGGCGGGCGGCGGTTGCCGCTGGTGCGGCGCTGGAAGTCGCATGCGGTGGAGGTGGAGAAGGGCGTTGGCCATTCGCTGAAACACCGCTTCGTCAGCTGGCTGCGCCGGCGCGAGATCTATGCACAGGACAAGCTGCTGGGCATCGCCGAGATGGCCCGCGCGCTGCAGCAGGGCCGGCCGCAGCCGATGTCGCCGGACTTCCACATGCACCTCAACGAGCTGTCGCTGCTGATCCAGCGCGCCGGCCGCGAGGGCGCCAGCTTCACGCCGAGCACGCGCTTCGCGCCGCTCTCGCCGCCCGAGCTGGCCGGCGAGCAGGCGGATTACCTGCGCCGCTACCGGCCGGGCCCGTTCGAGCGGGCGGCGGCGGGGCTGGTCGAGGCGCTGCACAGGCGCTGAGCGCGCAAGCCTTCGAGCCAGGCGGCGAGCCGGCCCGCCATCGCCATGCCGGGGCGCTCGATGCGCTGGAAGCTGAAGGCGCACAGCAGCACCAGCAGCGGCGCCAGCAGCGTCACGACGCCCCAGTGCTGCAGCGGGCTCAGCGTGGCCGTACGCGCGGGGCCGATGACCAGCACGAAAGCGACGTACAGCAAGAGCCCATGCAGCAGGTAGATGCTGTACGACATCTCGCCCAGGTTGCGCACCGCCTTGGCGCTGAACAGGCCGAACAGCGTGTTGCCGCAGGCGATCGGGATGAAGGCCATCGCGAGCAGCAGCAGCGAGAAAAGATTGCGGCCGTCGGGGAACAGCAGCACGTCCAGCACCAGCAGCGCCACGATGGCGCAGGCCGCCGGCGGCCCCTGCAACCATGCCTTCCAGCTGCGCTCGCGCGCATCGATCCACGCGGCCAGCGCCCCGCCGAAGAAGGGCGCCACGACGACGATCGTCCAGGCGGTGCGGAACACCAGCATCACCACCAGCCACAGCGCCGGCAGCAGGCTGATCGCGAGCACGCGGCGGCTCACGCGAAGCCCCATGCACAGCGCAATCGCCGGCAGGGCCATGTAGAACATCCACTCGACCACCAGCGTCCACACGACGCCGGCGAGGATGTAACGAGTGTTCACCACGCCGTTGAGATCCGGGAAGGTGCTGACCACCAGCTCCAGCCAGTTGACCGCATGCAGGGCCAGCAGGCCCGGATCCTGCCGCAGCTCGAAATGCGTCAGAACACCGATGACGACGAACATCGCGGCGATCGCGCTCCAGTACAACGGGAAGATCCGCGTGAGCCGCGAGGCATACAGGCGCTGCCAGTCCAGCGTGATGCCGGCGCGGCGCGCGCGCAGCAGCTTCCCGACGAACAGGAAGCCGGTGATCATGAAGAACATCTTCACGCTGCCGTCACCGAGCTGGGCGTAGAAATGCGAGTCCGGCGCCCAGAACAGGCCCGTGCGCGCGAAGCCGTAATGCACCACGCTGTGGTGGATGAACACGCCCAGCGCGAGCAGGCCGCGCAGGCCGTCGAGGCTGGAGACGCGTTCGGCGGCATGCGGCGGCGGCGCCAGGCGCAGCCGCGTGCACAGCAGCAAGGCGAGCGCAATCGCCGGCGCGCAGGCCCATATCGCGTATTGGTGCATCCGATCCCCCGTGTATTGCCGTCGGGACGGGAGGCAAGAAGCGCGCCGGGTACGTGGAAGTAATTCGTTACGCCATTGGCATGCATATTGCCGTCAGTGGGGTTTGCATCGAGCAACAGCGAAGGGACTGCACCAATGAAGGTCACGGTGATCGGATCCGGCTACGTGGGCCTCGTCAGCGGCGCCTGCCTGGCCGAGATGGGCAACGACGTCGTCTGCATGGACGTGGACGAGCGCAAGATCGCGCTGCTCAAGGACGGGAAGATCCCGATCCACGAGCCCGGCCTGCAGGAGATGGTGATGCGCAACGTCATCGCCGGGCGGCTGCACTTCACCACCGACGTGGCCGCGTCGGTGCAGCACGGCACGCTGCAGTTCATCGGCGTGGGCACGCCGCCGGACGAGGACGGCTCCGCCGACATGAGTTATGTGCTGGCCGCCGCGCGCAGCATCGGCCGCCACATGACCGACTACAAGGTCATCGTCGACAAGAGCACCGTGCCGGTGGGCACCGGCGACCGGGTCGAGGCGGCGGTGCGCGAGGAACTGGCGGCGCGTGGCGTGGAGGTGGGCTTCGCGGTCATCTCCAACCCCGAGTTCCTCAAGGAGGGCGCGGCGGTGGAGGACTTCATGCGGCCGGACCGCGTCATCATCGGCGGCGACGACGACGAACGCGCCGTGCTGCTGATGCGCGCGCTGTACTCGCCCTTCACCCGCAACCGCGAGCGCATGCTGATCATGGACCGGCGCAGCGCCGAGTTCACCAAGTATGCCGCCAACGCGATGCTGGCCACCCGCATCAGTTTCATGAACGAGCTGGCCCTGCTGGCCGAGCGGGTGGGCGCGGACATCGAGCGGGTGCGCATCGGCATCGGCAGCGACCCGCGCATCGGCACGCAGTTCCTCTACGCCGGCACCGGCTACGGCGGCTCCTGCTTCCCGAAGGACGTGAAGGCGCTGCTGTACACCGGCCAGGCGAGCGGCATGGCGCTGCAGGTGCTGGGCGCCGTGGAGGCGGCGAACGAGCGGCAGAAGATGGTGCTGGTGGACAAGGTGGTCAAGCGCTTCGGCGAGGACCTCACCGGCCGACAGTTCGCGGTCTGGGGCCTGGCCTTCAAGCCCGACACCGACGACATGCGCGAGGCGCCCAGCCGGGTCATCGTGCAGGAACTGCTGCGCCGCGGCGCCGACATCAAGGCCTACGACCCGGTCGCGATGACCGAGGCCCGCCGCGTCTTCGGCACGCAGCCGGGCCTGGGCTATGTGGAGCAGCAGGCGCAGGCGCTGCAGGGCTCGGACGCGCTGCTGGTCGTCACCGAATGGCGCCAGTTCAAGAGCCCGGACTTCGAGCAGATCCGCAAGACGCTGAAGCTGCCAGTGATCTTCGACGGCCGCAATCTTTACGACCCGGTGCTGCTGGCTTCGATGGGGTTGGAGTACCACGCGATCGGGCGTGGGTCGGCGGCGCCTCCGGCATGAGGCTGGTCACTGCCTTCGCCCTGTCGCTGCTGGCGGCCGCATCCGTCGCGCAGCAGCCCGACCCCGGCCTGCTCAAGCTCCCGATGAACAGCGAGGCCGCCCATCCGCCCACCGCAGCGGTGCCCGCCTATGCTGTCAACCCTGCCGAACTGATCCCGCCCGGTGACTGGTGGACCCGCGGCGGCCAGCAGAAGTTGCCGGTCGATGCGCTGCAGCCGGGCCGCTCCTACACGCTGCGGGTCAGGGTCGGCGATGGCAAGGCCGGCCAGGCGCTGGTGCGTTTCCGCGAGCCGAAGCAGGGCAATGCCTATCGGACCTATGCGAAGGCGATCAGCGGCCCCGGCGAGGTCGCGATCGACTTCACCGCGCCGGCCTACCTGGCGATGGGCGAGGTGGCGATCTCGGGCCAGGGGCTGGCAATCGACGGCGTCTCGCTGAAGATGCGCGCGCCGATCCCGGTCACGCAGCCGGTGAAGTCCTGGAGCGAGTCCTACACCCCGCCCGGCTACACGCTGGTGTTCAACGACGAGTTCGACGGCAGTGCGCTAGACCGCGGCAAGTGGATCACCCGCTACATCTACAACGGGCCCGAGGGCGGCGGCACGCTGGACCGGCTCAACGACGAGAAGCAGCGCTACGCCGACAAGGACAACCACGTGGAGGCCGACGGCCTGCTGAAGCTGGTGGCGCGGCGCCTGCCCGGCGAGCAGCCCAAGGGGCTCAACTACCAGTCCGGCATGATCCGTTCGGACTGGACGCTGCGCTACGGCTTCCTGGAAGCGCGTGTGAAGATGCCCGGCGGCCTGGGCGTGTGGCCGGCCTTCTGGCTCAACTCGGACGTCAATGGCGCCGACGGGCGGCTCAGCTGGCCGCCTGAGATCGACATCTTCGAGTTCGTCAACAACGGCCAGAACGACAAGGTCAACCAGCTCCACCTGGCGGCCAACACGCCCAAGGGCACCACGCCGGTCTGGCTGCACACCGACCCCGGCTTCAAGCCGGTGCACCAGATCTGGGTGGCGTCCTTCGACTTCGACAAGGGCTGGCACACGATCGGCCTCGAATGGATGCCCGATCGAATAACTTTCTATGTGGACGGACTCAACGTGATGTCGCGCAAGCACAGCTGGACCTATGAAGACGGCAGCGTGGGCGCCCCGGCGCACATCCTGCTGAACCTCGCCATCGGCGGCCAGTGGGCCGGGCGCTTCGGCATCGATGACGCTGCCTTTCCCCAGTCACTGGACATCGACTGGGTTCGCGCTTATCAAAAGCAGTAAGGACATCACCACATGCGCATCCTCGTCGCCTCCGGCTTCTTCGAAAGCGAGCTGCCCTCGTACCGCGAGTATTCCTACTGCCAGCAGCTGGCCGCGGCCGGCCACGACGTCACGCTGATGTGCGGGGACGCCAGCCACATCTGGACCGGCAGCCGTGTCAAGCTCAAGCCCACGCAGCCCACCGCGCGCGACGCCGAGTTCGTGGCCGAGACCGGCGTGCGGCTGTTCCGCCGCCATGTGTTCCTGCGCTACAGCGACTTCGTGCTCTACCGCCCGCTGCTGGCCGAGATCCGCCGCGCCGACGTGGTGCACCTGATCGAGTTCCGCACCGGCACCACCGTGCTGATCGCCGCGCTGGCCAAGCTCTGCGGCAAGCCGGTCGTCTACGACCACGAGCAGCGCGGCGACCGCCTGGCCACCTGGTACAGCCGCGCCGACAGCCTCTGGCGCCGCCAGCTGATCCGCATCGGCTCGCTGTTCGTGGACGCGGTGCGGCACACCGTCCTGGCCAACCGCGAGCACTTCGTCTCCTGCAGCCTGCGCAAGGTCGAGACGGTGTTCGCCCCGCTGGGCGTGGACCCCAAGCGCTTCTACTACGACGCCGCAGAGCGCAGCGCCTGGCGTCAGCGCCACGGCATCGCCCCCGACGCGCCGCTGGCCGTGCTGACCGGCAAGATGCAAGCGACCAAGCGGGTGCCCGAAGTGGTGATGGCCTGCCGCCAGGCCGGCTGGCGCCTGGCCCTGGTGGGCACGATCGCCGAGGACGTGCGCGCCGCGCTGGCCGCGCTGCCGCCCGGCGACGAGCTGTTCATCCAGCAGGTGCCGGCCCACGAGCTGCGCGCGGTCTACAACGCGGCCGACGTGGCGATCTTCACCACCTTCACGCTGAGCTGGTGGGAGGCGCATGCCACCGGCGCGCGGCTGCTGGTGCCCGATTCGATGTTCAGCCGCCTGGTCTTCGGAGACACCGCTGAGGTGACGCGTTATGGCGAGCCGGAGATGTTCCGCATCCCGGACGAGGAATACCAGCCGCAGGTCCACATCGACGCGCCGCTGGCCGCCGCGCTGGCCGCGCTGCGGGTGCAGCAGCCGGCGCCGCAGCAGCGCGGCTCGCAGTTGCGCTTCTCGGCCCAGACGCAGGCGCAGGCGCTGATCGAGCTGTACCAGCGGGTGCTGGCGCGCCCATCATGACGATCGCGGACACGCCGGTCGTCGCCGCCGCCAAGCCCGACGACGACAGCCGCGGCCGGGTGCGCCGCTCGCTGATCTGGAGCACGGTCGAGAACCTGGGCCTGCTGCTGATCTCCTTCGGCACGCTGGTGCTCTATTCGCACGTGCTGACGGCGGCGGAGTTCGGCCTGTTCTCGATGGTGCTGGCGCTGATCGAGCTGGTGGACGTGCTGATCCGCATGCTCTTCCACGACGCGCTGATCCAGCGCGAGCAGGCCGACGCGATGCACTTCGACACCGCCTTCACCACCACGCTGGGCCTCGGCCTGCTGGCCCTGGGCCTGTGCGTGGCGGGGGCGCCGCTGTTCGAGCGCCTGGTCGATGCGCCGGGCGCCGGCCGGGTGCTGGCCTGGACCGCGCTGGCCCTGCCCTTCGGCGCCTGGACGGCCACCATCGTCGCGCACCAGCGGCGCGAGCTCTCGTTCAAGGCGCTGGCCTTGCGTTCGCTGATGGGGCGCATGACCGGCGCCGTCGTGGGCCTGGCGCTGGTCTATGCGGGCGCAGGCGTCTGGGGCCTGGTGGCGCAGCAGGTGCTGATCGTCGGCATCGGTTCCTGCGTGCTGTGGTGGACGGCGGCGCAGCGGCCGCAGCTGCGCTTCTCGATGCAGGCGCTGCGCGACCTGGCGGGCTTCGGTGCCTCGGCGGTGGTGACGCAGCTGCTGACCTTCGCGGTCAAGCGCATCTTCACGATCATGGCCGGCGCGATGCTGGGCCTGGCCGCGGCTGGCCTGTTGAACCTGGCGATGCGCGTGGTGGACACGCTCTACAGCGTGGCCGCCACCGCGGTCTCGCAGGTGGCGATGCCGATGCTATCCGCGCTGCGCGGCGACCCGGCGCGCATGGTGCGGGTCTACCGGCTGGCCACCGCCGTCACCTGCGCGATGCTCTATGGGCTGATGATCGGCCTGGCGGTGACCGCGCCCGAAGTGGTGCAACTGGTGTTCGGCCCGCGCTGGAGCGAGGCGAGCCTGTACATCACCGTGCTGGCCTGCCTGCCGCTGCTGCAGGGGCCGCGGGTGCTGATGAACCCGCTGCTGAGCGCCATCGGCCGGCCGGGCGACCCGCTGATCGCGCGCGGCGTGGAGTTCGCCTTCCTGCTGGCGGCGATGTGGCTGCTGCCGCAGCGCACGCTGCCCTGGGTGCTGGGCGTGTGGCTGGCGCGCGAGGCACTGGGCTTCCCGATCATGCTGTGGCTGGTCAGGCGCGGCGCCGGGATCCGGCTGGCGGACCAGTTGCGCGGCGTGGTCACGCCGCTGGTCGCGGCGGCGGTGATGGTGGCGGCGGTGCTGGCCGCGCGCGCGCACTTCAGCCTGCCGGCGCTGCCGCAGCTCGCGCTGCTGGTGGTCGTGGGCGCGGCGAGCTTCATCGGCACGCTGCTGCTGATCGACCGGGCGCTGCTGCGGGAGGTGCTGCAGCTGGCGAAGTCCAAGGTGGCGAAGTGATGAAGGTCGCCATCGCGCTGTTCGGCATCCCGCGCGCGTCGGCGCTGACGATGCCCTCGATCGAGCGGCATTTCATCGGCCCGGTGCGCCAGATGGGCGAGTGCCGCGTCTTCCATCACCTGTTCCTGATGGACCGGGTGGTCGATCCGCGCAGCGGCGAGAACGCGCCGATGCCGCCGGCCGCCTATGCGCCCTTCGAGGCCTTCGACGGCGAGCTGGAGGCGCCCGGCGAGTGCCTGGCGCAGCACGGCTTCGCGCAGATCCGCCGCCATGGCGATGCCTACGGCGACGGCTTCAGCACGCTGGCCAACCTGATCCATCAGCTGCATTCGCTGAGCCGGGTGACGCGGCGGCTGGCGGCCTGGGAGCCGGACCTGGTGCTCTACCTGCGGCCGGACCTGCGCTACGAAGGCGGCTTCGCCGCGGCCGAGTTCGACAGCGCCTTGCGCCAGCCGCGCCGCTGCATCCTGCCGGAGTGGCAATGGTGGGGCGGCTACAACGACCGCTTCGCGCTGTGCGGCGCCGAGGCCTATCGCGCCTACGGCAAGCGCCTCGAATGGGCGCTGGACTATTCGGAGCGCACCGGCCGCCCGCTGCATGCCGAGCGGCTGCTGCGCCACGCGCTGCGCCGCGGCGGCGCATCCGTGCGCACGACGACGCTGCAGGCGCACCGGGTGCGCGCGGACGGCCAGGTCAAGCAGGAGGATTTCGACGTGGCGACGACGGCCGGCTCAGTCCGCCGCCGGCTGGAGCTGTTCGGTTTTCAGCTGCTGGGGCGGCTGTCGATCTAGCGTGCGGCTGAGCGCCGCCACGGCGGCAGCGAAGGCCGCGCTCGATGCGCCCGCCTCGTACGCCGCCCGTCCCGCAGCCGCTGCCGCCTCCCGCACCTCGCGCGGCCGCAGCGCCTCCACCCGCTCGAAGGCCGCCTTCATGTCGCCCATCGGGAACAGCTGCACCTCGGACAGGTAGGCCCGCAGCCCCGGCAGGTCGGCGCCGATCACCGGCAGGCCCAGCGCCATCGCCTCCAGCATCACCAGCGGCACGCCCTCGTAGCGCGAGGGCAGCAGCAGCAGGTCATGGCTGGCCAGCGCCTGGCGCGCGGGCATCCAGGGTTGAAGCTGCAGGCAGCGCCCGAGCACCGGGCTGGCCGCGAGGCGCGACTCGACGACCTCACGGTAAGGGCCTTCACCCACCAGGCTGACGCGCAGCGCGGCCGGCGGCGCGGCTTCCAGATGATCGAGCAGCAGGTCCAGCCCCTTCTGCCAGTGCTCGAGGCGGCCCAGCACCAGCACGCGCAGCTCGCCGCGCGCCTCGGCGGGCGCCAGGCGCGGTGCGTCCTCGATCTCGCGCGCCACGGTGTTGGGCAGCACATGCACCGGACCGGTCGGCCTCGCCCAGGCGCGGAACTCCTGGGCCTGCTGCGCGGTGATCGCCACCCAGGCGTGCGGCAGGCGGGCCAGCACGGCGCGCACGAACAGGTCCTTGAGCGCCGCGCGCCGGTAGCCCATCGAGCGGAAGCTGCCCAGCAGCGGCACGTACACGGCCACCCGCGCGCCCCACAGCCGCGCCAGCAGTTGCAGCGGGATCTGCGAGCCCAGCGCGCCGCAGGCGAACACGACCCACTCGGGCCGCTCCTCGCGCAGCGTGCGGCGCAGCACCTTCGCATCGCGCCACACGCTGCGCAGCCGGGCGAAGGCGCTGGCGCAGCGCACCGGGGCCGGCGCCAGTTCCTGCAGGCGGCTGCCCTCGCGGGCGAGCAGTCGCGGCTTCACGTCGCCCTGCTGCAGCAGCTCGCCGATCCAGCGCAGCAGCATCACCTCGTGGCCGCCGAACAGCTCGGCGTCGTCGACGAAGAGCCAGCGGCGTTCGGCGCCGCCCGCGGCCGTCATCATCATTGTCATCGCGTCGCCCCCGCCAGCGCGGGGGACGAGGCCGCCGGCGGCCGGCGCCGCAGCCGCTGCACCGCCTCCAGCAGCTCGCGGCCCCGGTCCTGCCAGCGGTAGCGGGCCTGCGCCGCGGCCAGCGCCTCGGCCTGCATGTGGGTCAACGCCTCGGTGTCGTCGATCTGCTCGACGATGGCCTGCACCAGGCCCGCCAGGTCCGCGCGGCAGATCATCGCGCCGCGGATCTCGTCGGGCAGGCCGGCGGTGGCGTGCGTCAGGCTGGCCACCGGCATGCGGCCGAAGATGTAGTCGAGGAACTTGAGCTTGAAGCCGCCGCCGATCTCCTCGGGCACGACCGCGAGGCGCGCGTTGGCGAAGTGCGGCGCGATGTCGTCGACGAAACCGTGCAGCACCGTGGCGCGGCTGCCGGCGCGCAGCTCGGCGGCCAGGGCCTCGTCCATCGAGCCGATCACATGCAGCTCGATGCCGGCGGCGGCGAAGGCGGCATCGGCCGCGGCGACGAACAGGCGCAGGTTCTCCGCCTTGGCCACCCAGCGGTAGTTGCCCACCATGACGACGCGCCGCGGCACCTCCGCGCCGATCTGCCGGCGGTTCGACACCCCCCCCTCGTAGCCCGGCGTCAGCACCACGCTGGGCGTGGCCGGCGCGTCGATCGCGAAGCGGGCCGCATCCTCCGGCGTGATCGCCGTCAGCAGGTCCACGTGGCGCGCGATCCAGCGCTCGGCCCAGCCGGTCTTCAGCCAGTTCTGCCACAGGCCCAGGCGCTTGAAGGCCGAGCCGCGGAAGCCCTTCACCAGCGAGGCATAGACGGAGGCCTCGTGGTCATGCGCCACATGGACCAGCACCGGCCCGCTGCCCTCGCGCGCACGGCGGCGCAGGAAGGGCGGGATGGCGAAGTCCATCGCGTAGTGGTCGAAGACCACGCAGTCCCAGTTCAGCGCGGCCAGGCCGTCCACCTGCCCGCGGAAGGCCGCGGTCGCATGCGCGGCGCCAACCAGCGGACGCAGGCTCAGCAGCGAGCGCAGCGTGCCGTGCGGACGGCCCGGCACGGTGATCGTGCGCACGGGCCAGCCGGCGGGCAGCCGGGCCTCGCCCTCGAAGCCGGCCACGGTCAGCTCGCAGCCGGCCTCGGCCAGCGAGCGAAGCAGCCGGGCGGCGTAGATGCGGTCGCCGGTGTCCAGCGGGAAAGGCAGGGCGCGGCACAGCCACAGGGCTCGCATATCGGCTTACTCCTTGATGTCGATGGCGGGTTGCATGAAGGGCGCTCCAACGGGCCGCAGGCGGCGCGCGAGCCACTGCTCCAGCGCGGCCTTGCGGGCCAGCGCGCGGCGCTCCAGCAGCCACCAGCTGGCCGCCGCGCAGGCCACGGCGCCGGCGATCGCCAGCGCCGCGCCGGTCAGGCCGGCGAAGCCCAGCACGATCAGCGCGTTGACCACCGGCATGTGGAACAGGTAGAGGCCGTAGGAGAGGTCGTTGCCGCGCAGCAGCCGGGTGGACAGCGCCGGCCACGAGAAGGCCAGCGAGAGCACGGCGAGGTCGATCGTCAGCGCATTGAGCAGGCCGATCTCGTTGCCGGGCAGGTGCAGCCAGGGGCCCAGGTCCCAGCGCAGCGAGGCCAGGCCGGTGGCCAGCGCCAGCAGCGCGAACAGCGGGAAGCGCCCGCGCAGCAGCGGCAGCAGGCGCTCCTTGCCGAGCTGGGCCAGCGCGCCGAGCAGGAACATCCACATCCAGGTGATGAAGGACGCCGGCGACTGCATCAGCACCTTGCGCAGCAGCGCCGGTTCTGCCCGATCGAGCATGAAGGCCGCGACCACGAAGACCGCGAAGGACAGCACCGCCGCGCCCACCAGCACGCCACGCGGCCGCCGCAGCCGCGCGCCCAGCAGGCACAGCAGCGGCAGCGCCACGTAGAAGGCCAGCTCGACCGGGATGGTCCACAGCACCGGGTTGGCCAGGCCGGTGCCGTAGCCGCGCAGGAAGGGCGGGTTCCAGGACTGCAGGAAGCTCGCCTGCATCGCCAGCCACATCGCCGCGGTGCCGGCGTTATCGGCCAGCGGCTCGCGGTACAGCAGGGCCAGCAGCGCGAGCGAGAGCAGCACCGCCGCCCACAGCGCCGGGAAGATGCGCAGTGCACGGGCCGCGAAGTAGGCCGCCGGATCGGGCCGGCGCAGCCAGGAGCCGGAGATCAGGTAGCCGCTGATGAAGAAGAAGATCGGCACGCCGGGGAACAGCGTCAGCGCCTGGTGCAGCCGCGGCATCTCGATGCCGGGGACGCTGGTGATCACATGGCCCACCAGCACCTGCGCCGCGGCGAGCAGGCGGATCAGGTCGAAGTTGTTGCGGTGCTCGGTGCTCATTGTCATCGTCATGCGGACACGGCCGGCGCACGCTGCGCCAGCGCCTTTTCGTAGGCCGCCACGTTGTCGCGCAGATGGGTGCTGCGCGTGGTGCCGACGATCACGCCGCCCACCGCCGCGCGCCCCATCGCCGCGACCAGCCGGCGGGCCAGGATCTCCCCACCGGCGCCGCCCGCGGTGAAGCCGCGCAGCACCGCCTGGCGCCCCTGCAGCGCCAGCACGGCGAGCAGCGCGGGCAGGTCCTCGGCATCGGCGATGTCGAACTGCACCACCTGCGCCAGCGGGCAGCCCAGCGCGCGCTGCAGCTGGGCCGCGTCGTCGCAGGAGACGCCGAAGCGGCGGAACAGGCCCGCCGCGCGCAGCTGCTCGATGCGCAGCAGCAGCGCGTCGTCGTCCAGCACCTCGGGCGCGGGGCTGTGCAGGTAGAAGAGGTCGAGATGGTCGGTGCCCAGGCGGCGCAGGCTGGCATGCAGGCTGCGCTCGATGATGTCGGGCTCGAAGCAGCGCGGCACGCCGGCGGCGCGCTGCGTGCCGACCTGCGCACGCAGCCCCGGCCGCCGCGCAGCCAGCCAGCGCACCAGCGGCTTGGCCCTGGCCATCAGCGCCTGCTTCGCCGTGAGCCGCTGGCCGGCCTTGCTGGCCAGGCTCACCAGCTCGCGCCGGCCGCGCAGCGCCTGGCCCAGCCAGCGTTCGCTGTCGCCCTGGCCGTAGATGCTGGCGGTGTCGAAATGGCGGATGCCCAGCGCGAAGGCCTCGTCGATGAAGGCCAGGCCGGCGCGGCGGTCCATCGGGGTCAGCGCCGAGCCCAGGCGCGAGCAGCCGAGGACCAGCGGGGGTTCGAGCAGCAG
>NZ_LYVQ01000136.1 GCF_001984095.1 Pelomonas sp. KK5 | reverse complement strand
AGCAGGACTGGGGCATCGCCAGCGAGGTCTGGAGCGCCACCAGCTACAGCGAACTGGCCCGCGACGCCGCCGAGGTGGAGCGCTGGAACCGGCTGCATCCGCTGGACCCGCAGCCGCGGCAGAGCCATGTGCAGCAATGCCTGGCCGGCGACGCGCCGGTGATCGCGGCGAGCGACTATGTGCGGGCCTGGCCGCAGCTGGTGGCCAGCTACGTGGACGCGCCCTTCACCGCCATGGGCACCGACGGCTTCGGCCGCAGCGACACGCGGGCGGCGCTGCGCCGCTTCTTCGAGGTGGACCGGCATCAGATCGTGCTGGCGGCGCTGACGGCCTTGCGCGCGCAGGGCGTGGTCGATGCGTCCACCTGCGCCCGGGCGATCGAGCGCCATGGCATCGATGCGGGGCGCGGACCGTCGTGGACGGTCTGATCAGAAGCAGGCCCCGGGCCAGTCGATGACGGCCTGGCGGATGGCGTCTAGATTGCGGGTGCGGTCCGCATAGGCGGCGAGCGCGGGGCGCGTGCCGTCGATCCAGAAGCTGTCCGCCCCGAGGTTCGCCATGCGCGCCAGTTCGACGCCCCAGAAGACATCGGCCATCGTGACCTCCTCATCCAGCAGCCAGCGGGTGCGTGCGGCCTGCAGCTTGCGCTCCAGCGCCTCGCAGGCCGCCTCGGCCCGGGCATAGGCATCGCGCATCCGCTGCGCATCGAAGAGCTGTTGCGCGGCATCCAGCTCCTTGGCCCGCTTGGCCGTGTAGGCCCGCACCAGCGCCTCGTCATCGGCATGGGCGGCCAGCAGGCGCTCGCAGCGCTCGACCTTGCTCATCGCGAAGGCGACGCCGGTGCGGCCACGCAGCGGGCCGGGGCGCCTGTCCTCGGACGGCGGCAGTCCGTTGAGCATCTGGTAGTTCGGCAGGTTGTCGATGGTGTCGAGCTCGGCGTCGATGCGGGCCGCCAGGTGGTCGGGGCGCAGGCCGAGCGAGGTGCAGCCGGCAGTGGCCGCGTCGATGTGCAGGCAGATGCGCTTGGAGTCGACGACGACCTCGCCGGTCTGCCAGTCGACCAGCGTCGGCACGACGGCGGCGTCGCAGCCGCCGCCGGCCGCGACCGAGGTGCTGCCCGAGTGCCGGTTCACCAGGCCCGCCCCGATCGCGTCGCAGCCGACGAGGCGCAGCCGCACATAGGCCGGCAGGTAGCTGTCGCCGGCGAAGATGTCGAGCATGTGTGAGCGATAGGGTTGGCTGCATTGGGCCAGCACGGCGCGTACCTTCTGCGAGCAGATGGAGTTGGCGGCGCTGAACAGCTCGAAGCGCAGCGGTGCCGGGTCGCCCGGGCCGATGCGCGTGCCCTCGTTGTTCAGCGCAGCGCGGGCGTCGTTCACCAGATCCTTCAGGCTGTGCATCGTCATCTTCCCAGCGGCAGCGCCGTCTTGTATCGCACCTGCTTCAAGGCAAAGCTCGAACGGATCTTCTCCACCTGCGCCATCGGCGAGATGCGCTCGATGATGAAGCGCTCCAGCGCCGCCATGTCGGCCACGGCGATGCGCAGCAGGTAGTCGGCCTCGCCGGACATCAGGTAGCACTCCAGCACCTCGTCGTGCGCGCAGATCTCGCGCTCGAAGGCGGCGAGCGCATCGCGGGTCTGCTGCTTGAGGCTCACCGAGATGAACACATTCATCAAGAGGCCCAGCTGCGCCGGGTCCAGCAGCGCCACGTACTGGCGGATCAGGCCGCGGGCCTCCAGCGCCTTGACCCTCGCCAGGCAGGGCGAGGCGGACAGGTGGACCCGGCGCGCCAGGTCCACGTTGCTGAGGCTGGCGTCGAGCTGCAGCTCGGTCAGGATGCGGATGTCGACCGCATCGAGATGATGATGGTCAGATCCCGACGTATTCATGCAGCAACTGCGGCTGCTCGCGCAGCGCCTGCGAGGTCCCGCTCCAGACGACGCGGCCTTTTTCAACGATGCAGTGCCGGTCGGCCAGGCGCAGCAGCGGTGCGATGTTCTTGTCGATGACGATCAGCGACAGGCCTTCCGCCTTCAGCCGCTCCAGGCAGGCCCAGATCTCGCCGCGGATCAGCGGGGCCAGGCCCTCGGTGGCTTCGTCGAGGATCAGCAGGCGCGGGTTGGTCATCAGCGCGCGGCCGATCGCCAGCATCTGCTGCTCGCCGCCGGAGAGGTTGGCGCCGAGATGGCGCTCGCGCTCCTTCAGGCGCGGGAAGGTGTCGTAGACGCGCTCCAGCGTCCAGGGCGTGGCCGTGCCCAGCCGGTTGCCGGCGGTGGCGACCAGGTTCTCCCGCACGCTGAGGTTGCCGAAGATGCGCCGCCCCTCGGGCACCAGCCCGATGCCGGCGCGCGCCACCTTGTGCTCCGGCGCGCCGGTGATGTCCGCGCCGGCGAAGCGCACGCGCCCCTTGCGCGGCGCCAGCATGCCCATGATGGTCTTCACCGTCGTGGACTTGCCCATGCCGTTGCGGCCCAGCAGGGTCAGCACCTCGCGCGCTTGGACATCCAGGCTCAGGCCGAACAGGGCCTGGCTGGCGCCGTAGTGAGCCTCGATGCCGTCGAGTTCGAGCAAAGCGCTCATAGCACCTCCATCGGGTCGCCGAGGTACGCCTGCCGGACCTCGGGATCGTTCTTGATCTGCTCCGCCGTGCCGCAGGCGATCGGCCGGCCGTAGACCATCACGGTGATGCGGTCGGCCAGCGCGAAGACGGCGTCCATGTCGTGCTCGACGAGCACGATCGCGTAGCGGCCCTTGAGCCTTCGCAGCAGCTGCACCATGGCCTCGGATTCCTGGTGGCTCATGCCGGCCATCGGCTCGTCCAGCAGCATGACCTTGGGCTTGAGCGCCAGCGTCATCGCCAGCTCCAGCTGCCGGCGCGCGCCGTGCGCCATCGCCGAGACCGGCACGCCGCCCTGCCCGTCCAGGCCGACCATCTGCAGCAGGGCCCGGGCCGGCTCGACCAGCGACGCATCGCGCCCCACCGGCTGCCAGAACGAGAAGCTGCGCCCGCTGGCGCCCTGCACCGCCAGCATCACGTTCTGCAACGCGGTGAACTCCTGGAACACCGAGGTGATCTGGTAGCTGCGGGCGATGCCCAGCCGCGAGCGGCGCTGCACTGGCTCGTGGCCGACCTCGATGCCTTCCAGCCGGATGCTGCCCGCGTCGTGCCTCAGCTCGCCGGAGAGCTGGTTGATCAGTGTCGTCTTGCCCGCGCCATTGGGGCCGATCAGCGCATGCAGTTCGCCGGGGCGGACTTCGAGGTCCAGCCCGTCGGTCGCCGTCAGGCCGCCGAAGCGCTTGACCAGGCCCTGCACGCGCAGCGCCGCTTGCTGTGACCCGCTCATTGCACCTTCTCCTCGCGCGCCACCAGCACGCCGTAGACGCCGTCCTTCAGCTTCAGGGCCACCAGAAGAGCAGCCAGGCCCAGCAAGGCCAGCCAGTGCGTATGCAGCAACTCGTCCGCCGCGGGCCAGCCCAGGCTCAGCGAGGACGCCGCCTCCTCCATCGACAGCCACAGCAGCGCGCCGACCACCGGCCCGACCAGCGTGCCCATGCCGCCCAGCACCACCATCACCAGCAGGTCACCCGACACCGCCCAGTGCATGTAGGAGGGCGAGGCGAAGCGCGTCAGGTTGGCCAGCAGCACGCCGGCCAGCACGCAGGCCAGCGCGGAGATCACATAGGCCGTGAGCTTGACCTGCAGCGTCGGGAAGCCCAGAGCGCGCATGCGCCGCTCGTTGGACTTGCAGCCGCGCAGCACCATGCCGAAGCGCGAATGGACCAGGCGATGGAACAGGAACAGCAGGCCCACCAGCAGCGCGAAGATGAGGTAGTACAGCGTGACCGGGTCGTTCAGCTCGACGAAGCCGCCGAAGTCGCTGCGCGCATCGATGCTCAGGCCATCGTCCCCGCCGTACTGCTTCAGGCTGACGACGAGGAAATAGAACATCTGCGAGAAGGCCAGCGTGATCATGATGAAGGCCACGCCGCTGGCGCGCAGGCAGACCAGGCCGATCAGCGCCGCGGCGAGGCCGCCGATGCCCAGCGCCGCTAAGAGCTGCAGCCAGCCGTTGTGCACGCCCGCGCTGCTGAGCATGCCCACCGCGTAGGCGCCGATGCCGATGTACAGCGCATGGCCGAAGCTGACCATGGCGCCGTAGCCCAGCACCAGGTTCAGCCCGGTGGCGGCCAGCGCGAAGATCATCATCCGCGAGACCAGGGTCAGGTAGAAGCTCTGGCCTGCCAGCGGAAGCAGGGCCAGCGCGGCGAACACCGCGGCGGCGATCCACAGGCGCAGCCCCATGCGCGGGCGGGGTGCCGCGGCCGGGGCCGCGACGGGAATGAGGGGGTGGATTTCAACCATGCTTCACCGGGAACAGCCCGGCCGGTTTGAGTGCGAGGACCAGCGCCATCAGCAGATAGATCAGCATCGAGGCGATGGCGGGGCCGGCGGCCTGGGCCAGCGAGCGTTCGACCAGTTCGCGCAGCAGGCCCGGCAGGAAGGCGCGGCCGATGGTGTCGACGATGCCGACGATCAGCGCGCCGTAGAACGCGCCGCGGATCGAGCCGATGCCGCCGGTGACCAGCACCACCAGCGCCAGGATCAGGATCGGCTCGCCCATGCCCGGCTGCACCGACAGGATCGGCCCGGCCATCAGCCCGGCCAGCCCCGCCAGCGCGGCCCCGGCGCCGAACACCAGCGCATTGAGCTGGCGGATGTTGACACCCAGCGCGGCCACCATGCCGGCGTCCGCCGCGCCGGCACGGATCAGCATGCCGACGCGCGTCCTGTGGACCAAGAGGTACAAGCCCGCGCCGACCGCCAGCCCCACCGCGATGATCGCGAAGCGGTAGGCCGGATAGGCCAGGCCGAACAGGTCCACCGTGCCGGACAGCGCGTCGGGCACCGTCATGAACACCGGCGCCTGGCCCCAGCCGTAGCGGGCTGCCTCGTTGCAGATCAGGATCACGCCAAAGGTGGCCAGCACCTGGTAGAGATGGTCCCGCTCATAGAGCCGCGAGATCACCAGCCGTTCCAGCAGCAGGCCCAGCAGCAGACTGCCCACCACGGCCGCCGCCGCGGCCAGCAGGAAGGACCCGCTGGCGCCATAGACGCTGGCCGCGATATAGGCGCCCATCATGAACAGCGCGCCGTGCGCGAGGTTGATCACTCTCATGATGCCGAGCACCAGCGTCAGGCCGGCCGAGAGGAGAAAGAGCAGCACGCCCAACTGGAAGCCGTTGAGCAGCTGCGTGAGCAGCAGCGTGGTGTTCATTTACTTCATCGCGCACAGTTGGTGGTACGGATCCTGGCTGTGCTTCAGCGGCGTGGCAATGGTCTTGAGGCTCACCCGCCCCTTCGCATCCTTGGCCACCTGGAAGGCATGCCAGTCCTGGATCGGGAAGTTGTTGTTGCCGAACTCCAGCACGCCGCGCACCGAGTTCGGGTTGCCCGCCTTCAGCGCCGCCATGAAGGCCGGCTTGTCCGTGACCCTGCCCTTGACCTTGCCGATCGCCACGTCCAGCAGCAGTGCGGCGTCGTAGCCCTCGGCGGCGAACATCGAGGGGATGCGGCCGTACTTCTTCTCGAACGCCTCGACGAAGGCGCGGCTGGTCGGGTTGTCGGTGTCGGGCGCCCAGAAGTGCGTGCCGACCATGCCCAGCGCGGAGTCCTTCAGCGCCGGCAGCGTGGTCGCGTCAAGCATCGCCGAGGTCTGCAGCGGGATCGTCTTGGCCAGGCCCGCCTGCTGGTACTGGCGGATGAAGTTGACCGCCGTCGCCCCGGGGAAGAAGGCGTAGACCGCATCGGGTTTCGCCGCGGCGATCTGCGCCAGCTCGGCCGAGAAGTCCGGCTGGGACAGGCCGGGCGCCATCTCGTCCAGCACCTCGCCCTTGTAGCCGCGCTTGAAGCCCAGCAGCACGTCCTTGCCGGCCTGGTAGTTCGGGGCGATCAGCACCATGCGCCTGTAGCCCTTGTCGGTGGCGAACTTGCCGGCCGCTTCGGCGTGGCCGTCGTTCTGCCAGGAGACGATGAACTGGTAGGGCGAGCACTGCGCGCCGGCGATGGCCGAGGGGCCGGCGTTGGAGCCGATCAGGAAGACCTGCTTCTCGGTGATCGGCCGGTGCACGGCCATCATCACGTTGGAGCCGATGACGCCGGCGATGATGGGCACCAGCTCCTTTTCAATGAACTTCTGCGCGATCTGCAGGCCCACGTCGGGCTTGAACTGGTCGTCCTCCTTCAGCACCTGCACCGGCACGCTGCCGAGCTTGCCGCCGCGCTGCTCGACGGCCAGCATGAAGCCGTCGTAGTTGTCCTGGCCCAGCGGGCCGATCGGGCCCGAGAAGGTGCCGAGGAAGCCGATCTTGATCGGGGCCTGGGCGGAGGCCGTCGTTGCGGCGGCCGCCGCCAGCAGCGCGAGGGCCGCCAGTCTGTTCAGGGTTCGCATGGGTCTTGTCTCCTTTGTGTCTTATGGGATGCCGAGGGTCAGGTCTTGCTGCCGTGGCCTGCGATGCGCCGCATCAGCGCCTCGCCGCCCGGCGGCCAGGCATCGCCGCGCCAGGCCACGTGCTGGTCCGGGCGGATCAGCGTGTAGCGGGTGTCGTAGAGGCCCGGCAGCGCAGGCTCCCGCGGCTGGATCACGTCCAGCGGCACGCCGGCCTCGCGGGCCGCGCGGCGGATCGCGTCGAGCTCGCCCTCGGCGCCGCCGCCCAGGTCCAGCAGCGTGTAGCCCAGGCCGAAGTGGTCGTACAGCGAGCTGCCGTCGTGCAGCCAGGCATGCGGGGCCAGGTGGCCGGGGCGGGACGAAGGCAAGTAGTTGATGAAGTCCGGCGGCGGCGCCGCGCTGCCGTCGGCCACGATCACCGGCGAGTCCTCGTAGCGGTAGCCGATCATCACGCCCAGCGTGTTGAACTCGCGCAGCTTGGCGCTGGCCACCCGCGCGCCGACCTGCGCGCGCAGCGCAGCCCCGGCGGCATCCTCGTCCTCCAGGCCCTCCTGCCAGAGCTGGCGGCCCAGCGTCGCATGGTTGGCGACCGCCTCGTCGATGACGAAGCGGTGCACCTGGGCGCGCTCGGCCTCGTAGCTGTCCAGCAGCGCGGCGCCGCCCCAGCCGTCCAGCAGCGCGGCCAGCTTCCAGCCCAGGTCCACGCCGTCGGCCACGCCCATGTTCATGCCGTAGCCGCCGAAGGGCGGATGCAGGTGGCAGGCGTCGCCGGCGAGGAAGACGCGGCGGTCGCGGTAGCGGTCGGCCAGCAGGCTGCTGGCCACCCATTCGTCGGAGCTGAGTACCTCGTAAGGGAGATCGATGCCGGTGGCCTGGCGGATCAGCGCGGGCGCATCGGCGGGCTCGAACTTGACGTCCTTGGGCACGGCCGTGGGCATGAAGAACCACTTGTCCCCGCGGTCCATCGGGCCGATCAGGCTGGGCACCTCGCCGTTGACCTGCCAGTACATGATGGCCGGCCCGTGCTTGTGCGCGGCAGCCAGGCCCGGCGCCTTGAACACCACGTTGTAGTTGCGCGAGAGACCGTAGGTGCCGCTCATGCGCGCGCCGATCGCCTCGCGCACCGAGCTGCGCGCGCCGTCCGCGCCGACGAGATAGCGGCTCGCCACATGGAACTCGCCGCCCGAAGCCAGGTCGCGAACGCGCGCCCTCACCTGCTGCCCGTCCTGCTCGTAGCCCAGCATCTCGCAGTTGAAGCGGATCTCGACGCCGGGCAGCGTCTGCGCATGCGCCTTCATCACCTCCTCGACCGTGTACTGAGGGATCCACTGCGAGTGCTCGGAATACAGCGGGTTCTTGCCCGGCGCGCAGTACAGCGCGTTCTCGAAGCGGGCCAGCTCGTAGCCGGCGAGGCGGGTCACGAACAGCACGTTGGACGGGTAGTCGATGCCCAGCGGCGACTGCGCCTTCAGCTGGTCCGCGATGCCCCAGCGGCGCATGTGCTCGCGGGTGCGCACGTTCGTGGTCTTGGCGCGCGGCGCGAAGCCCACGCGCGGGTTGCGCTCCACCACCAGGCAGCGGATGCCGCGGTGGCCCAGCTCGATCGCCGTGGCCAGCCCGGTGGGGCCGGCGCCGACGATCAGCACCTGGGTGTCCAGCACATCAGAGGAAGAAGCAGCGTTCACCACGGTCGTCGCCCAATCGATCAGTTCAGGAATGGGCGGATCCTAGGCAGCGGCCGGTGATCGCAGAAGATGCCAGAAAGGCCCTAGCGATCACCTGCCGGCATCGCTGCGCAGGGAGGCCGCGATCATCCCCGCGTACTCGGCCGCCGAGGGCTGCCAGGGCGCGAAGCGGTTGAAGTGGCTGCGATGCGCGGCCTCGGCCAGCGCCTCGACCGAGGGCGCGGCATAGCCCAGCTCGGCCAGCGTGGCCGGCAGGCCCAGCTCGCGCATCAGCGCGGCGATGGCGCTGCCCGGCGAAGCGCCGGGCGCGAGGCCGAAGGCCGCCGCCAGCGCGGCCATCTTCCCGGGCGCATGGGCCGCCGTGCCGTCCAGCGTGGCCACCAGGCCGATGCCGCTGAGGATGCCGTGATGGAAGCCCTGGTCGCTGCAGCTCAGGGCGATCGCATGGGCCGGGCCCAGGCCCATCCCGATGGAGATACCGCCGGCACAGGCGGCGAACAGCATGGCGGCACGGGCCTCGCCATCGCTGCCATCGGCCACGGCGCGCCGCAGGTGCCGCGCGACGCGGGCCACGCCATCCAGCGCGATCAACTCGCCGAAGGGCTGGTCCTTGGTCGACAGATAGCCCTCGATGCAGTGCGAGAGCGCGTCGATGCCGGTGGCCGCGGTGAGCTGCAGCGGCAGGCCCAGCGTGAAGTCCGGGTCGAGGATGGCGACCGCCGGCACCAGGTGCGGGGAGTTGATGCCGACGGAGGGCGTCGTCGCGTCCGGATGCAGGCCGGCCGAGGGCGAGGCCTCGCTGCCGGTGCCGGCCGTCGTCGGGATCACGACCAGCGGCGCCGTCGCGCGGTGTGCGGCATTCGGCACGCCGGCGTAGTCGCCCACGCTGCCGGGGTTGGTGCCCAGCAGCGCAACCAGCTTGGCCACGTCGATCACCGAGCCGCCGCCCAGCGCGATCACGCCGTCGCAGCGCTGCTGCGCGTAGAGCGCGGCGCCGGCGTCGACATCGGCGAACAGCGGGTTCTCGGTCACGCCGTCGAAGATCATCAGCGCCGCCGCATCGCCCAGCGCAGGCGCCAGCTTCGCGACCAGGCCGGCGGCGACGATGCCCTTGTCCGTCACCAGCAGCGGCCGGCTCACGCCCAGCAAGGCCAGCTCCCCGCGCAGCGCCGAGACCGCGCCGGCCGCGAACAGCGTGCGCGGCACCGTCAGCGTGGCGATCATCATGACTGGCCGCCCAGGTGCTTCAGGCGCATCAGCCGCAGCGCGTTGCCGAGATAGAGCTTCTCGTTGTCTTCCTCGCTGAGTCCCAACTCTTCGATCGAGCGGATGCCTTCGCGGATGAACATCGGGCCGCCCTCGGGGTCGAAGGGGCAGTCGGACGCGAACACCACATGGTCGACGCCGAAGAACTCGATGCCGCAGCGCAGCGCCGCGCGCGAGCCCCCGAGCACCGTGTCCCCGTAGAACATCTTGAAGTACTCGATCGGCGGCTTGGACAGGCGCTTGAGCACGTCGGCCTCGCTGCCGTCGGCGCTGCGGCTGCCGAGCTGCGCCCACAGCGACTCGGCGCGGCCGGCGAAGTACGGGATCATGCCGCCGCAGTGGTGGGTGATGAGGCGCAGCTCGGGCAGCTTCTCCAGCAGGCCGGAGAACACCATGCGCGCCATCGCGACCGAGCTCTCGAAGGGCCAGCCGAGCACCTGCCAGATCTCGTAGCGCGAGCGTTCCTCGCCGGGATAGTCGGCGCGCGTGCCGGGGCGGAACGGGTGCATCCAGACGGGCAGCCGGTGCTTGTTGGCCATCGCCTCGAAGACGGGGAAGAACTCCGGCTCGTCCAGCGGGCGGCCGTTGACGCTGGTGATCAGCTGCACGCCGCGCGCGCCCAGCTCGTTGATCGCGCGGTCCATCTCCTTCAGCGCCTCGGGCACGTTGTTCATCGGCAGCGAGGCGACGAAGGCCGGGAACTGCTCGGGCCAGCGCCGGCAGATCTCGGCCATGCCGTCGTTGGCGACGCGGGCGAAGGCGGGCGACTGCTGCGCGTCGCCCAGCATCTCGGGCGCCGGCGCGCTGAGCGTGAGCACCTGCACGACGTCGGGGAACTGCTCGGCCAGCATCTTCGCGCGGGCCTCGAGGTCCCACAGCAGCGGCAGGCCGGCCATGCGCTTGACGAGGCCGGCGTCCTTCGAGTGCTGCTTCACCAGCTCGAAGTAGGCCGGCGGGAGGACGTGGTTGTAGATGTCGATCTTCTTCTGCATGGCGATGTCTCCTTCGTTCCTTACAGCGGGTACTGGCGCTTGTTCTGGCTGACGGTGACCAGGTTCAGGTCGGTGAACATGTCGATGGCCCAGCGGCCGAAGCGGGCCCAGCCGCTGTCCTTGACGCCACCGAAGGGGATCTGCGGCTCGCCGCCCATCGTCGGGCCGTTGACGTTGACCATGCCGGACTGCAGCTGCCCGCCCAGCGTGACGGCCTTCCACACGTCCGCGCTCATCACCGAGGCCGAGAGGCCGTAGGCAGTGGCGTTGGCCTTGTCGACGGCCTCCTGCTCGCTGTCGAAGGGCTCGACGATGACGACCGGGCCGAACACCTCCTCGCAGGAGATCGGCGCCTCGGGCGGCACATCCACCAGCACCGTCGGCTCCACGCAGCGGCCTTGGCTGCGCCCGCCGGCGAGCACGCGCGCGCCCTTGCCCACCGCCTGCTCGATGCCGGCCATCACGGCGGCCACCGCACGCTCGTTGATCAGCGGGCCGATCCTGTTCCTCGGGTCGCTCGGGTCGCCGGGCCTGATCGCGGCGGCACGCGCCACGAAGCGTTCCAGGAAGGCCTCGTACAGCGGCCGGGCCACCAGGACCTTGCGCGTGTTCATGCAGATCTGGCCCTGGTGGAAGAAGGCGGCGAAGACGGCGGTATCCACCGCGTAGTCCAGTTCCGCGTCGGCCAGCACGATCATCGGGTTGTAGCCGCCCAGTTCCAGCGCGATGCGCTTGAGCTTCTGGCCGGCGCGGGCCGCCAGCGCGGCGCCGGTGGACGAGGAGCCGGTGAAGTTGTAGGCGCGCACCTCGCGGCTTTCGAACAGCCGGTCCGCCACCGGGCCGACCTGGCCCGGCGCGTGGGTGACGACATTGAGCACGCCGGGCGGGAAGCCGGCCTCGCTGATGATCTCGCCCATCAGCAGGCCGGCGCAGACCGGCGCCTCCTCCGAGGGCTTGAGCACCACCGTGTTGCCGCAGGCCAGCGGCGCGACGATGGTGCGGAAGCCCAGCGCCAGCGAACCGTTCCAGGGCGAGATGCCGGCGATGACGCCCAGCGGCTTGCGCAGGGCCATCGCGAAGACGCCGGGCGTGTCGGACGAGACGATCTCGCCGCCGGGCAGATACGGATAGCCGGCCGCCTGGCGCAGCAGGCCCGTCGCCCACTGCACCTGGAAGCGCGAGAACGGCGCGGCCGAGCCGGTCTCCTGCGCCATCAGCAGCACGATCTCGTCGGCGCGGCGCTCGAGGATGTCGGCGGCTTTCAGGAACAGCGCCTGCCGCGCCCGCGCACCGAGCGCGGCCCAGGCCGGGAAGGCGCGGTGGGCGGCGTCGATGGCGCGCTGCGTCTCGGCCGCGCCCGAGGCGGGGATGCGCGCGAACACCTCGCCGCTGAAGGGGCTGAAGTCGTCGAAGGTGCGGCCGTCGTCGGCGCCCACCCATTCGCCGGCGATCAGTTGCCGGAAGGTGCGCGGGGTGCTTGTCGGAGGGTTCGTCATGATGAGGAAGAAGGCTGCAGTACGGGAGCTTCGATTGGGCCGATCCCGGCCCGCCTCAGACAGATGGCGCTTGACGCCGACAGATAGAAAAACGGCATCGCTGCCGGCGAATCAGCCGCCTGCGGCCATGCCCGCCAGCAGGGTGTCCAGCACGCGCTTGAGCTGCGGCTCGCGCTTCTCCTCCAGGTGTTCGGTGACCAGCTTCGGGTGGTGGAAGGCCGCCATCGCCTCGACCAGCAGGTCCGCCTGCTTCTGCGGCGAGCCGGGCCCGAGCCGGCCGCGGGCCTCCTTGAGCAGGCCGACGAGCTGCCGGTTGGCCTCGGCGAGATGGGCGATGACGAAAGGCTTCCTGCGCTCGGACGCGGCGTTGAACGCGCGGTAGAGCTCCGGGTCCTGCAGCACGCGCTCGCGCTTGAGGCGGTAGCGCTTCAGGAACCAGGCCCGGATCTTCACGACCGGGTCCTTGCCGGATTCGCAGATGGCGCCGAGCGCGGCGTCGGTCGCGTCCAGCCACTGGTGCGTCACCGCATCGAGCAGCGCGGCCTTGTCCGCGAAGTGCGGGTACAGCGCCGCGTGGCTGACGCCCAGGTCCTTGGCCACGTCGCTCAGCCGCACCTTGTCGAAGCCGTGCTGGCGCATCCGCGCCACGGTGGCCTCGATCGCCTTGCGCCGGACCTCGCCGGCGCTCATTCCTGTTCTTGGCATGCCGCCATTTAATGACAACTGACAAACTTTGTAAATTGAAAGTTCCGATCATGGTTCGGCATCGGACGCGCGGATCTGCCATCTCCTTGCGCACCTGATCGCTTCCTACGATGGTTTTCGGGAGATCGACAACCACCAAGGAGACAGACAGCATGAACTTACAAACACGGAAATTTGAAATCACGGTGCTGGCGAGCATCGCAGCGGCGCTGGTCACAGGCTGCGGCGGCAGCGACTCACCCTCGTCGGCGACAGCCAAGCCCGCCGCCGCGCCCTATGCCGCCGCCGTCGGCTGCGACTCGCTGAAGTCGCTGAAGCTCACCGGCGCCACCATCGTCTCGGCCGACACCATCCCCGCCGGCAGCTTCACGCCGCCGGGCTCCACCACCGCCTTCGACAACCTGCCCGAGTTCTGCCGCGTCGTCGCCACCGCCACGCCGGCCACCGGCTCCAGCATCGGCATCGAGCTGTGGCTGCCGTCCAAGAGCTGGAACGGCCGCTACCAGCAGGTCGGCACGCACGGCACCGGCGGCGTCCTGTACTGGAGCGAGATGGCGCCGCAGCTGCGCCGCGGCTTCGCCACCGGCGCCACCGACACCGGCCACACGCTGCCGGCGCCCGTGTCCGGCCAGCCGCTGCTGGCCAACCGCGGCTCCGTCTGGGCGATCGGCTTCCCGGAGCGGGTCAAGGACTACGGCTACCGCGCCGTCCACGAGCTGGTGGACAAGGCCAAGCAGACGATCCTCGCCTACTACGGCCGCAAGCAGGACTATGCCTATTTCAACGGCTGCTCCAAGGGCGGCCAGGACGGCGTGAAGAACGCGCAGGTCTACCCGGCCGATTTCAACGGCATCATCGCCGGCGGCGCCGCCGCCCAGGCCACGCGCGCCGCCACCGCGCAGCTGGTGCAGGACATCCGGCTGCGCGACGCCGGCATCCAGGGCGCCGCCGGCACGGCCATCCTGCAGCTGGCGCAGAAGTCCGCCATCGAGGCCTGCGACGCGCTGGACGGCGTCAAGGACGGCTACATCGCCAACCCCTCGCGCTGCAAGTGGGACCCGGCCACGCTGGTCTGCAAGCCGGGCCAGGACCCGTCCACCTGCATCACCGCGCCGCAGGCCGCCGCGCTGGCCGCCAACTACGCGCCCATCGTCGACCCGGTGACCGGCCAGCAGGTCTTCCACGGCCTGAGCCGCGGCGGCGAGCATGACCAGATCCGCTTCGGCCATCAGAACAACCTGTCGTCCTACTCGCTGTCGCTGTACCAGATCGCGCTGGAGGATCCGAACTGGGACGGCTCGACCTTCGACCTGCACCGCGACTTCGCGGTCCTGCAGGCGAAGCTCGCAGACTCGATCGACGCGGTCGACCCGAACCTGAGTCCGTTCAAGACCGCCGGCGGCAAGCTGCTGCAACTGCAGACCTGGGACGACAGCGCCTTCATGCCGCTGTGGGCGCCCGAGTACTACGACCAGGTCACCGCGCGGCTCGGCGGCGCGGAGGCGACCGGCGAGTTCTACCGGCTCTTCATGATGCCGGCACAGGGCCACTGCGCGGGCAATGGCGTGGGGCCGTCGAACGTCGGCCAGGAGAACTTCCTGGCGGTGTCCAGCGACGCCGACCACGATGTCGTCACCGCGATGCAGGACTGGGTCGAGAAAGGCATCGCCCCGCGCCGGCTGGTCGCGACGCGCTTCAAGGGCGCGGACATCAGCTCCGGCATCGACCTGCAGCGGCCGCTGTGCCCCTATCCGCTGGAGGCCGTCTACAAGGGCAGCGGGGATACGACGCAGGCGGAGAACTTCACCTGCAGCGCGGCGCTGGGCACCGGGAACTAGCCCGGCCGGCCACGGGGCGCTGGTCGGGCACCGGGCACTTCCAGCGCTGGAAACTCATGTCCCGCCGGAGTTGCTGGAAGCGGGGCCCAGCAAGCGCACCAGCACCTGCCGCAGCCAGACGTTCGCCGGATCGGCATGGAAGCGCTCGTGCCAGTGCTGCTTGACGGCGAAGGCCGGCAGCGCCACCGGCGGGTCCAGCAGTTGCACGCGTTCCTGCTGCGCCAGCTGCTCGCCCAGGCGCCGCGGCACGATCACCAGCAGCTCCGTCTGCGCCACCAGCCGCGCCACGCCGAGGAAGCTCGGCACCCGCAGCAGGATGCGGCGCTCGTAGCCCTTCTGCGCCATCACCTTGTCGACGATGGCGTGGCCGGTGCCCGAAGTGGTCACGACGATATGGCCCTCGGCCAGGAACTGCGCCCGCGTCGGCTTGGCCCGGATGCGCGGATGCTCCCGCGCCGCCAGGCAGACGAAGTTCTGCCGGAACAGCACCTGCTGGTAGAAGCCCGCTTCGAGCTGCGGCATGAAGCCCACCGCCAGGTCGATCTCGCCCGCCTCCAGCCGCCGCGGGCTCTCGCTGCTGGTGCGCTCGGCCTCGATGACGATGCCCGGCGCCGCGCGGCGCAGGTGGTTCACCAGGGTCGGCAGCACGACGATCTCGCTGATGTCGGTCATGCCGATGCGAAAGCTCCGCTGCGCGGTGGCCGGGTCGAACAGCCGCGGCGCGCCGGCCAGCTCGCCCAGCTTCTGCACGGCCTGCGCCACGTCCGCATAGATCTGCGCCGCATAGGGCGTGGGCTCCATGCCGCGCGCGGTGCGCACGAACAGCCTGTCGCCGAAGTGTGCGCGCAGCTTGTTCAGCGCGATGCTGGCGTTGGCCTGCGCCAGGCCCAGGTGCTCGGCCGCGCGGGAGACGCTCTGCGTGCGGTAGACCTCGATGAACACGTTCAGCCAGTCCAGGTCGAGCTTGGCCATGGCCCCTCCTCTATTTGAAAACGATATGCGATGTATATCGCTTTGCGTCTTTACGCAATAGAGGGCGGATCTGAAACTTGTCTCCAACAAAGCAGGAGACGACAGGCCATGAGCAGCAAATCCCTACCGATCCTCGTCGCCGGCGGCGGCATCGGCGGCATCGCCGCCGCGCTGGCGCTGACCCGCCAGGGCTTCGAGGTCACCGTGCTGGAGCAGGCGGCCGAGCTCGGCGAGATCGGCGCCGGCATCCAGCTCGGTCCCAACGCCTTCGCCGCCTTCGACGCGCTGGGCATCGGCGAGCAGGCCCGCGCCCGCGCCGTCTACACCGACGAGATGGTGATGCACGACGCGCTGGACGAAAGCCTGGTCGGCCGCATCCCGACCGGCGACGCCTTCCGCCGGCGCTTCGGCAACCCCTACGCGGTGATCCATCGCGCCGACGTGCACCGCTCGCTGCTGGAAGGTGCGCAGGCCAGCGACCGCATCCGCGTGCGCACCGGCACCACCGTGCAGCGCATCGAGCAGGACGACGAGGGCGTCACCGTCCACGACGCGCAGGGCCGCGCGCACCGCGGGCTGCTGCTGGTCGGCGCGGACGGCGTCAAGTCGGCGGTGCGGCGCCAGTACATCGGCGACGAGGCGCGCGTGTCGGGCCACGTCGTCTACCGCGCCGTCGTCGACAGGCAGGACTTCCCCGCGGACCTGCGCTGGAACGCCGCCAGCATCTGGGTCGGCCCGAACTGCCATCTGGTGCACTACCCGCTGCGCGGCGGCGAGCAGTACAACGTGGTCGTCACCTTCCACAGCCGCGACAAGGAAGAATGGAGCGTGCGCGAGGGCAGCCGCGCTGAAGTACTGAGTTACTTCGACGGCATCTGCCCGAAGGCCCGCCAGCTGATCGAACTGCCCAAGGACTGGAAGCGCTGGGCTACCGCCGACCGCGAGCCCACCGACCGCTGGGTGCACGGGCGCACCGTGCTGCTGGGCGACGCCGCCCACCCGACCTTGCAGTACCTGGCCCAGGGCGCCTGCATGGCGATGGAAGACGCGGTGACGCTGGGCGAGGCGATGGCCCGCCATCCCGCCAACCACGCCGCCGCCTTCGCGCTGTACCAGCGCTCCCGCGTGGCCCGCACCGCGCGGGTGGTGCTCTCGGCCCGCGAGATGGGCCGGATCTTCCACGCCAAGGGTGTCGAGCGCCTGGTGCGCAACGAACTCTGGAAGGACCGCAGCCCCGAGCGCTTCTACGACGCGATGGAGTGGCTGTACGGCTGGACCGTCGACAACTGCATCCAGGAGGACTGAGCATGGAACTCGGACGACTCGAAGACCTGCCCGCCGACTACCGCGCGGCCCTCGCCACCCAGCACCTGGTGCCGCTGTGGCCCAGCCTGCGCGCGCTACTGCCGCCCGGCACGCCGCGCCCGCGCACCCAGGCCACGCACTGGTCGTATGAGGCGCTGCGCCCGCTGCTGCTGCGCGCCGGCGCGCTGACGCCGATCGAGAAGGCCGAGCGCCGCGTGCTGGTGCTGGCCAACCCGGGCTTCGGCGCCGAGAGCATGCAGGCCAGCGCCGCGATCTATCTCGGCATGCAGCTGCTGCTGCCCGGCGAATGGGCGCCCGCGCACCGCCACACGCCCAATGCGGTGCGGATGATCGTCGAGGGCGAAGGCGCCTACACCACGGTCGATGGCCAGAAGTGCGCGATGGGCCGCGGCGACCTGGTGCTGACGCCGACCGGCCTCTGGCACGAGCACGGCCATGACGGCGACGCGCCGGTCGTCTGGCTGGACGTGCTGGACCTGCCGCTGGTCCACTACCTCGAGGCCAGCTACCACGTCGACGGCGGCCGCCAGCCCGTGACCGCCGACGGCGGCGGCTACACGGCGCCCGGCATCGCGCCGGTGCGCGGCTTCTACGGTCGCAGCGACAAAGCCAGCCCGATGCTGCGCTACCGCTGGGCCGACACCCGCGCCGCGCTGGAGGCGCTGGCCGCGCGCCGTGCCGGGGGCGAGCCGCTGATGGTCCGCTACGTGAACCCCGAGACCGGCGCCGACGCGCAGGCCATCCTCGGCTATGGCGCGCTGATGCTGCGCCCGGGCGAGGTGCTGGACCTGCCGGCCCGTTCGCCCGCGGCCGTCTACCACCTGATCGAAGGCGCGGCCGAGCTGTCGGCCGGAGCGCAACGCCATGCGCTGGCCGAGGCCGATACCAGCGCCGTGCCCGGCTACACGCCGGTGCGCCTGGCCAACCCCTCGCCGGACCGTCCTGCCTTCCTCTTCATCGCCGACGAGACGCCGCTGCACCGCAAGCTCGGCGTCTACGAAGAACGTTCCTGAACGAAACCTGGAGACCCCTCATGACCACCTACCTCTGGACC
>NZ_LYVQ01000135.1 GCF_001984095.1 Pelomonas sp. KK5 | reverse complement strand
ACCTGCGCGAGGTGCGGCATTGCGGCCGGGTGGGCGTGGTGGGCTACTGCATGGGCGGCGCGCTGGCGATCGCCGCGGCGGCGCGCCTGCCGGACCTGTCGGCCGCCAGCTGCTTCTACGGCATCCCGCCGAAGGAACTCGCCGACCCGGCCCGCATCGCCATCCCCTTCCAGGGCCACTTCGCCGACCTGGACGACTGGTGCACGCCCGAGAAGGTGGACGCGCTGCAGGTGGCGATGAAGGTGCCCGCTGAATTTCACCGTTATCACGCGCAGCACGCCTTCTTCAACAACAGCCGGCCGGAGGTCTACGACGCGACCGCGGCGCAGACGGCGTGGGACCGGACGCTGGAGTTCTTCGCGCGGACGCTGCGCTGACGAGTTGAAGCCGCGGCGTCGAGCTGCGTTCAACCGATGTAGTCGTCAACCTCTCTCTGATACTGACGGATCTGCTTCGCGACGACATCGAGCACAAGCGATGCGCTTTGTTCGACCAGCGCGTCTCCCACCGACCCTGTGGGAATCGCCATCGACAGGCTGCAGGTGAGGGTGGGCTTGTTGATGCGATGCAGCCGGAGTTCGGGGTCTCCGACACAGGGGCGCACGCCGCTCAAGGGAATCACGGAATAACCGTAACCCTGTCGGACCAGGTCCAGGATCGCGTTCAAGTTCTCGATCTGGTGCGCCACCTGCGGCTTGTGGCCTGACTGTGCCAGCGCGGCGGCCAGGACGGAGTGAACGGCGTTCGAGTTGCCGGCCGTGACAAGAGGCAGTGCCGCAAGGTCGGCAAGAGCGATCGACTTGGGTGGAACTCTACTCTTGGTTCCGGCAGGGCCGGACACCAGATAGAGCTCTTCCTCAGCGAGTGGGCGCAGTTGCGCTGCATCGCTGTTCGCCTGCCCGTAGACGACCGCGCAGTCGAGCTTTCCCATGCCGACCAGCTCGAACAAGTTGGCGGACAGGCCGTCAACGGTGCGCAGCGACACGTCAGGCAACTGCCGCTTGAATGCGTCGATCAAGGGAATGACCACGGTTCTCGCCAGGCTGGGCGGCAGCCCGAGCGCAATCGTCCCCCGGACGGGACCACTCTCGCCACGCACCGCTCGCTCCGCCAGGGCCAGCTGACGCATGACCAAGGGGACGTGCTCACGAAGCCTCAGGCCGGCATCGGTCAGGACGAGGCCTCGCCCATTGCGCCGGAACAGCTCGACCCCGAGCTCTGCCTCCAGCTGTGTCATCTGGCGGCTCAGGGCGGCCTGGGTGAGCCCCAGGAGACCCGCCGCACGGGTCAGGTTGCCGACCTCCGCCACGCGCGAAAAAGTTTGGAGCTGTTTGATCTCCATCTGCGTTACCTCATTTACGGTATATCAGTTATCGTTTTTAAATCATTGCAGAACGTCAGACATGAGAATAAAGTAATTCACAGACGCAATGACATCCATGAACAGTATGAGGCGATGCAAGGTGTTGGCGGAGTGGCGCGCCGGGCGCAACAGGATCGGAGCAGGCCTCGTGGGCTCCTTTCTGACTTGCGTCGCTGGCACTGCCGCCAATGCCGCGTTCGATCCTCACGCGGGCGCCTTGGGCGTCATGGAGCTGGTCAGGCGCCTCGGCGTGGGCTATGCCGCCTCGGCGTCCGTTGTCGTGCTTGCCTTCCCCCTGCTGCAGTCAATGCAGGGGCGTCAGCAGGCCCGACTCCGGGACGCTGCCATCGCAGGCTCCGGCCAGGGTGCGTCAAGTGCGTTCACCGACTCTCACCGACGACTTCACCAGGAGACAACATGACTAGCGCAGAACAACCCGTGGTCATCAGGCAGCGGCCGCGCGGGGCAGACCGCTACCAATACCTGACGCAGACCAATGCCGGAACGCCCGCTGGCGAACTGCTGCGCCGCTACTGGCAGCCGATCGCGCTGGCGGACTCGCTGCCGGAGGGCGCTGCGCCACAGCCGATCCGGATCATGGGCGAAGACCTGGTGCTGTTCCGCGATGACGAAGGTCGTGTGGGCCTGATCGACCGGAAATGCGCTCACCGCTGCACCGACCTGGCCCTGGGTCGCATCGAGGCCGGCGGCATCCGCTGCCCCTATCACGGCTGGCTGTTCGGCGTCGACGGCCGCTGTCTCGACCAGCCCGCGGAGGCATCGCCGACCGCCAAGGACCGCATTCGGATGAAGTCGTATCCGATCCATCAGGCAGCGGGGGCGTTCTGGGCCTACATGGGTCCCGGCGAGCCGCCGCTCTTCCCGAACTACCCGGCCCTGGCCGGCGGCTCCGAGTTCCGATACACGACGCGCTGGTTCGGTGACTGCAACTGGCTGCAGGCCAGCGAAGGCAATATCGACCCGGTCCATACCTCGTACCTGCACCAGCTGGAGCTGACGGGCGATGACATGAAGGCGCGCTGGGGCGTGTTCGCCAACCAGGCGCGCCCGCAACTCGCCGCCGAGGACACCCGATTCGGCGTTCGCCTCTACACGACGCGCAAGATCGAAGGCACGGAGAAGTCTTCGATCCGGATCACCAACTTCGTGATGCCGAATGCCTGCGCCGTCGGCGGCTTCGAGGGCTACCTCGGTGATGGCGGCGTGACGATGCTCTGGGACGTGCCCATCGACGACGAGCACCACTGGCGCTGGGAGTTCATCTTCCACCGCAGCGGCAGGCTGGACAAGACTGCGCTCCAGAAGCAGTACGAGTCGGAGAAGGCCGAGGGCGACAGGATGCTCCGCCAACGGGAGAACCTGTACTCTCAAAACCGGGAGTCCATGAAGAAGGAAGCCTACCTGGGCCTGGGCGAGTGCTTCTCGGTTCACGACATCGCCATCACGCAGTCCCAGGGCACCATCCATGGGCAAGAGGGCGAGCACCTCTCGTCCTCGGACATCGCCATCGTCCGCGCCCGGCGGATGCTGGACGAGGCGGCGAACTCGGTCGCCGAAGGCATCGATCCTCCCGGTGTTGTGCGCACCCCTGCAGACAACGACTTCCGGGACCTGGTGGTGATCACCGGCGAGATCGGGGCCGGCGACACGAAGGAGGAGTACTGCAGCCGTTTTGCGCAGGACTCCAGTCTGTTCGCACTCCAGGGCCCGCAGGGCACCTGAGGACAGAAAAAAGCACCGCGAAAGCCGGCGTCTGACCGGCTTCCAACCCAAGCAGGAGACACACATGAGCGTCGTCATGGAGCCGCGCATTGCCGCGTCGGGAAAAACCGGGCTGTCCAAGGAGGAAAGGAGGGTCGTTCTTGCCTCGTCGCTGGGAACGATCTTCGAGTGGTACGACTTCTTTCTCTACGGCGCTCTCGCCGCGGTCATCGCCAAGCAGTTCTTCGCCCAGACGGATCCCCAGACCAGCCTGATCTTCGCGCTGCTTGCGTTTGCCGCCGGGTTCATCGTGCGCCCGCTGGGCGCGGTGGCATTCGGCCGCCTGGGCGACATGATCGGTCGCAAGTACACCTTCCTGGCGACCATCCTGATCATGGGCCTGTCCACCTTCGCCGTGGGCCTGCTGCCCTCCTACGCCTCCATCGGGATCGCCGCTCCCACCATCCTGATTGCGCTGCGCCTGCTCCAGGGCCTGGCCATGGGCGGCGAGTACGGAGGCGCCGTCATCTACGTCGCGGAGCACGCGCCGCCGGGGCGCCGCGGCTACTTCACGTCCTGGATCCAGACGACTGCGACGGGCGGGCTCGTGCTCTCCATGGCCGTCATCCTGCTGTGCCGCCTGGCGGTCGGTGAAGCGAACTTCGCTGCCTGGGGCTGGCGCATCCCGTTCCTGGTCTCCATCGGGCTGCTGGTCATCTCCGTCGTGGTGCGCGTGTCCATGCATGAATCGCCGGTGTTCATGGCGATGAAGGCCGAAGGTCGTCGATCCAGGCGTCCGGTCACCGAGGCGTTCGGGCAGTGGCGCAACCTCCGGGTCGTCCTGGTGGCCCTGTTCGGCCTGACCGCCGGTCTCGGCATCGTGGGCTACGCCGGACAGTTCTATCTCCTGCTGTTCCTGATGCAGACGGTCAAGCTCGACCCCTTGACCACGAACATTCTCGTCGTCGCGGGGCTGCTGCTGGCGGTGCCCTTCACGGTGGTCTTCGGTGCGCTGTCGGACCGCATCGGTCGCAAGGGCCTGATCGTCCTGGGACTTGCGCTCTCGGCGGCGGCCTACTTCCCGGCGTTCAAGGGCTTGATGCACTACGGCAACCCTGCGCTCGAGGCGGCGCTTGCGAACAAGCCCGTGGTGGTCGTGGCCGACCCCGACGACTGCAGCTTCCAGTTCAATCCCACCGGCACCAAGCGCTTCATCTCGTCGTGCGATGTGGCAAAGAGCCGCCTCGTGGCAGCGTCGGTGGGCTACGCCAACGAGGCCGCTCCGAAGGGAACGACCGCGCAGGTCAGGATCGGATCGGCCGTCATTCCATCGGTCGACGTATCGGGCATGCCGCGCGCAGAGGCGGACAAGGTGCTGGCGGCGTTCGGCAGGCAGGTCGGGCAGTCCATCACCGAGGCGGGCTACCCCGCCGCGGCCGATCCGGCGGCTCTCAACAAGCCGATGCTCCTGCTCATCATCTTCGGCCTCGTGCTGCTCATCTCGCTGGCGTACGGCCCGGCGGCCGCCATGTTGGTGGAGATGTTCCCGGCACACATCCGCTATTCGTCCCTCTCGCTCCCGTATCACCTGGGCACGGGATGGTTCGGCGGCCTGCTGCCCACCACCGCGTTCGCGCTGGTGGCCTATAGCGGCGACATCTACTTCGGCCTCTGGTACGGCGTCATCGTCCTGATCGCCGTTGTCCTGGTCGGCATGTTCTTCCTTCGCGAGACCGTGACATCCGATATCTCCAAGTGAGATGAGCGGTCCCTCTCGCATCCTCGGCGTGAATCAAATGTCAACACTATCTGTCCGGGTCACGGCGGTGGCCAAGGCCGCCCTCGACGTTCGCCAACTGCAACTGGCCTTGCCCGACGGCGCCCCCTTGCCGGCCTACGAGCCTGGCTCGCACATCGACGTCCACCTCGGTCCTTCGCTGGTGCGCCAGTACTCGCTCTGCGGCGAATGCGGCGACCTCTCGACGTACACCATCGCCGTCAAGCGGGAGGCCAATTCGCGAGGCGGCTCGCGGGCGGTGCACGAGAGCCTGAGCGTCGGCACCGAACTGAAGATCTCGAGGCCGAGAAACAACTTTCCGATGGCAGCGGACGCCGAACACAGCCTCCTGCTCGCTGGGGGAATCGGCATCACGCCGCTGATCAGCATGGCGCGCGCGCTCCAGGCAGGGGGCCGGTCCTTCGAGCTTGCCGCGTTCTCGCGATCGCTCGACCACCTCGCATTCAGGGCCGACCTGGAGACCGGCAAGCTTGCCCCTTCCAGCCGCATCCATCATGGGCTGAGCCGAGACGACACGGAGGCGGCGCTTCGCGCGCATCTGTCAGCCCGCCGCGAGAACGCGCACATCTACCTCTGCGGACCGGCGCCCTTCATGGCCACCGGCCAGGCGCTGGCGAGAGCGCTGGGATGGCCCGAGGAAGCCATTCATATCGAGCACTTCGCGCCGGCCAGCGCGCCGGCGACCGGCGCCGACGAATGGTTTGAAGTGCGGCTTTCCAGAACCGGCGTCGTCATTCCGGTTGCCCCCGCGCAGACGATCGTCGACGCCATGCGCGCCAGGGGCATGGACGTCGAGACGTCTTGCGAACAAGGGGTTTGCGGGACCTGCATCACCTCAGTGCTGAGCGGAGAGCCGGATCACCGCGACTGCTTCCTCACGGCCAGGGAACACGCCAAGGGCGATTGCATGGCGATCTGCGTATCTCGATCGCGCTCGCCCCTGCTGGTCCTGGACCTGTAGAGCGATCACTTCATTCAATACAACGAGACGGAGACAAATGATGATCAGGAAAATCGCCGCGAGCACCATCGCGCTGGGCTGTGCCTCGCTTTGCCAGGCCCAGTCGGTCCAGCTCTATGGGCTCATCGACACGGGCGTCGAGTACATCTCCAACGTCGGCGCCGGTGGGTCGCGATTGGTCCGCATGCCCTCGCTGAGCGGCGGCCAGTTCCCGTCCCGCTGGGGCGTCCGCGGTACGGAAGACCTGGGTGGAGGGCTCCGCGCGGTCTTCACGCTGGAGTCCGGGTTCGCGCCCGATACCGGCGCACTCCTCCAGGGCGGACGCATCTTCGGACGACAGGCGTTTGTCGGCCTGGGTGGTGAACTGGGCACGGTGACCGCCGGACGCCAGTGGACGATGACCTTCTTCTCGATGCTCGATGCCGACGTCATCGGGCCCGGCGTCTTCGGCATGGCCGCGTTCGACGCCTATCTGCCGGCCGCGCGCATCGACAACTCCCTCTCGTACCGAGGAACGTTCTCCGGCCTCAGCGTCGGTGCCACCTACTCCCTGGGGCGCGACGGGCTCGCGCCCGCGAACTGCGGCGGAGAGGCCAGGAACGGCGGCTGCAAGGAATGGTCCGGCATGATCAAGTACGACACCGCCAGCTGGGGTGTGGCGCTCGCGCATGACCATCTCGACGGCGGCCCGACGGGAACTTTCACCGGAGAACTGCCAGGCACGCTGCCGAGCGTCGACAACCGCGACAAGCGGACCATCGTCAACGGCTATCTCAAGTTCGGCGTCGGGACCAAAGTGGGTGCCGGCTGGATCAAGCGCAAGTTGACGGCCATGCCGGTGCCCCTCGACACCGACCTCTACTTCATCGGCCTGTCGCAGTCCTTCGGCGCGCAATTCAGCGTCGATGCGCAGTTGCTGTCCTTGCGGGACAGCCGGCCCGACACCTCCGCAAAGATGGTCCTCGTCCGCGGCAACTACGCGCTGAGCAAGAGGACGTCGCTGTACGCCATGGCGGGTCGCGTGCAGAACGAGGCAAGGGCTGCGTATTCCATCTCCGCAGGCGGCCTGCAGCCTTCCACCCCCCTCGCCGGCCGCGACCAGAACGGTCTCATGGTCGGCATGCGGCACAACTTCTAGCCATGGCAACGCACGAGTACCACGACATCCCCGGCACCTACGTCTTCGACGGCGCGCACAGCCGCAAGGGGTATCACCTCAACATGTTCTGCAAGTCGCTTGACACGGCCGCCAACCGGGACAGGTTCCGGGCGGCACCGGAAGACTATCTCGATGGCTATGCGATGACGAGCGAGCAACGCGCCGCGATCACCGCTCGCGACTGGCTGGGGATGCTGAGGCTGGGCGGGAACATCTACTACACCTTCAAGCTGGCCATCTTCGACGGCCTGTCCATGCAGCACGTCGGCGCTGCGATGTCGGCGGAGGGCATGAGCGTGGACGACTTCCGGGCCATGATGATCGGTGGCGGACGCCCCATCGAGGGCAGGCGCAGCCGCAAGGAGAACCTCGATGGCTAGGATCGTTGCAGGCGTGGGCACATCGCATGTGCCGGCAATCGGGGCCGCCGTCGACCACGCGAAGACCCAGGAGCCGTACTGGAAGCCGGTCTTCGACGGAATGCTTCCGGTGAAGAAGCGCCTTGCCGAGCTTCAACCGGACATCTGCATCATCGTCTACAACGATCATGCTTCACGCTTCGGCCTCGACCTGATTCCGACCTTCGCCTTGGGTGTCGGCGCAGAGTTTCCTCCGCACGACGAAGGCTATGGCCCAAGGCCCGTACCTGCCGTCCAGGGGGATCCCGACTTCGGCTGGCACCTCGCCGAGGCCCTGATCAAGGACGAATTCGACATCACGATCGTGAACGAGCTGACGGTCGATCATGGCCTGACCGTTCCACTATCCGTCGCCTTCGGCCAGCCGCAGGCCTGGCCCTGCAAGGTCATTCCCTTGCTCGTCAACGTCGTCCAGTACCCACCCCCGACCGGCAATCGCTGCTTCAAGCTCGGGCAGGCCATCCGTCGCGCCGTGGAAGCCTACCCGCGCGACTTGAAGATCGCGGTCTTCGGCACGGGCGGGCTGTCACATCAGCTCCAGGGTGAACGTGCCGGCCTGATCAACGAGGCATACGACAACAAGTGGCTGGACGCCTTAGTGGACGATCCGGCGGAAGCAGCAAGGATCGGCCACGTCGAACTGATTCGCGAGACCGGGTCCGAAGGGGTGGAGTGCATCATGTGGCTCGTCATGCGCGGCGCCTTGAACCAGGAGGTCTCCGTCAGCCATCGCTTCTATCACGTCCCCGTCTCCAACTCTGCCTACGGCTTGCTGCTGTTGGAGGACAGCACGAGCTGAAGCGCGGCTGACGGCGGCGATCAGCCGGCCCGCTTGGCCAGCAACGCGCGGCCCACGCGAGACACCGGCGGCCGGCCCAGCTGCGCGGAGATGAAGGCGCCGGCGTCGACGAGCTTGTCGATGTCGATGCCCGTTTCGATGCCCAGGCCGTTGAGCATGAAGACCACGTCCTCGGTCGCCACGTTGCCGGTGGCGCCCTTGGCGTAGGGGCAGCCGCCCAGGCCGGAGACGCTGGCGTCGAAGGTGTGCAGGCCCATCTCCATGGCGGCGTAGATGTTGGTCAGCGCCTGGCCGTAGGTGTCGTGGAAATGGCCGCTGACCTCGACCAGCGGGTAGTGCTTGAGCGCCCGCTCCATCACCGCCTGCACCCGCTTCGGCGTGCCGACACCGATGGTGTCGGCGATGCCGACATGGTCGACGCCGATGTCCTTCAGCAGCCTGACCACCCGCTCGACCTCATCGGGCGAAACCTCGCCCTGGTAGGGGCAGCCCAGGGCGCAGGACACGGCGCTGCGCACCTTGATGCCGGCCTCGTGCGCCACCTCGACCACCGGCGCGAAGCGCTCGATGCTCTCAGCGATCGAGCAGTTGATGTTCTTCTGCGAGAAGGCCTCGCTGGCGGCGGCGAAGACGACGATCTCGTCGGGCTTGGTCGGCAGCGCGGCTTCCATGCCCTTCATGTTCGGCGTGAGCACCGAGTAGCGCACGCCGGCGCGGCGCTCGATGGCGGCCATCACCGCCGTGTTGTCGGCCATCTGCGGCACCCACTTGGGGCTGACGAAGCTGGTGACCTCGATCTCCTTCAGGCCGGCGTCCTGCAACATGGTCACCAGCGTGGCCTTGTGCTCGGTGGAGACCGGCTGCTTCTCGTTCTGCAGGCCGTCGCGGGGGCCGACATCGACGAGGGTGACGCGGGTGGGGAGCTGGCTCATGGCATCAACCTTCCATGCGCAGCAGTTCAGCGCCATCGCCGACCTGGTCGCCGACGGCGAACAGCAGTTCAGCAACGACACCATCGCGCGGCGCGCTGATCGTGTGTTCCATCTTCATCGCCTCCATCACGGCCAGCGGCTGGCCCTTCGTGACCTTGTCGCCGGGCTGGGCGAGGAAGGAGACCATCTTGCCGGGCATCGGCGCGGTCAGGCGGCCGGCTTCGGCGGCGCCTTCGCCGGCATGGGCGATCGGGTCGATCTCGGTGATGCTGGCCGAGCCCTGCGGCGCGAACACGGCCAGCTTCTCGCCGAACGCGTAGACCTTGACGGCGATGCGCTCGCTGCCGAGCAGCAACTCGTGCGACTCGGTGCCGACGGAGTTGACCGCAAACTCGATCTGTTCGCCGGCCACGGTGAGCTGCATGCCGCCCTGGTGGCGGCGCGACAGCTGCACCTGCACGCGGCCCTCGCCGGTGTCGAGGTCGAAGCGGCGGGTGGCGGCGCCGTACATGCGCCAGCCGTCGCGGCGGCTCCACGGGTCGTCGGTCTGCTGCATCGCCTCGACGGCCAGCGCGTGGGCGACCACCGCCGCGGCCGATACGCGCAGCGGCAGGCCCGGCGCCTCGAACAGTGCGGCGCGCTCGCGCTCGATCAGGCCGGTGTCGAGATCGGCGCCGCTGAAGGATTTCGTCGCGGCGCAGCGACGCAGGAAGGCCACGTTGGTATGCAGGCCGACGATGTGCGTGTCGCGCAGCGCGGCGTCGAGGCGGGCCAGCGCCTGGTCGCGGTCCTCGCCCCAGACGATCAGCTTGGCGATCATCGAGTCGTAGTACGGGGAGATCGCATCGCCCTCGCCGACGCCGGCATCCAGCCGAACGTCACCGCGGGTGAAGGACACATGCGCCGGCCAACGCGCCACGTTCAGCGCGCCGGTGGCGGGCAGGAAGCCGGCCTCGGGGTTCTCCGCGCAGATGCGGGCCTCGATCGCGTGGCCGTGCATGCGCAGCTCCGACTGCTTCAGCGGCAGCGGCTGGCCCGCGGCCACGCGCAGCTGCCACTCGACCAGGTCCTGGCCGGTGATCGCCTCGGTGACCGGATGCTCGACCTGCAGCCGGGTGTTCATCTCCATGAAGTAGAAGCGGCCGTCCTGCTCGGCGATGAACTCCACCGTGCCGGCGCCCTGGTAGCCGACGGCCTTGGCGGCGGCCACCGCAGCTTCGCCCATCTCGCGGCGGCGTTCCTCGGTCATGCCGGGCGCAGGCGCTTCCTCCAGCACCTTCTGGTGGCGGCGCTGCACCGAGCAGTCGCGCTCGAACAGGTAGACGCAATCGCCGTGCGAGTCGCCGAAGACCTGGATCTCGATATGGCGCGGCTTCTGCACATAACGCTCGATCAGCACGGCATCGTCGCCGAAGCTGTTGATCGCCTCGCGCTTGCAGGAGGCCAGCGCGGCATCGAACTCGGCCGCGTTCATCACCGCGCGCATGCCCTTGCCGCCGCCGCCGGCGCTGGCCTTGATCAGGACCGGATAGCCGATGCGATCGGCCTCGCGCTTGAGAAGTTCAGGGTTCTGGTCCGCGCCGTGGTAGCCGGGCACCAGCGGCACGCCGGCCTTCTCCATCAGGCGCTTGGACTCGGCCTTCAGGCCCATGTCCTTGATCGCCGAGGGCGGCGGGCCGATAAAGGCCAGGCCCGCATCGGCGCAGGCCTGCGCGAAGTCCTCGTTCTCGCTGAGGAAGCCATAGCCCGGGTGGACCGCCTGCGCGCCGGTCGCCTTGGCGGCATCGAGGATGCGCTGCCATTGCAGATAGGAATCGCGCGGCGCCGGGCCGCCGATCAGCACGGCCTCGTCACAGGCCTGCACGTGCTTCGCGCGCGCATCGGCTTCCGAATACACGGCCACCGTCTTGATGCCCATGCGGCGGGCGGTCGCCGCGACACGGCAGGCGATCTCGCCCCGGTTCGCAATGAGGATCTTCTTGAACATCGCTTGTCTCACTTTCTTTCGGTCAGTCCGAGGCGTTGCAGGGCGTCGGCCTGCAGGCGCAGCAGTTGTCGGGCCGGGATCGCCGGCAGGTCCCTGGGGCAGGCCATCGACGAGCCTTCGCCCTGGCGATAGCCGATCTTCAGCGCGCGGCCGGCGGCGCAATCGGCGCTGGCGGCGTCCCAGGCGGCCAGCGGATCGGCGATCAGCGCGTGGCCGTCCAGCTCCATCACCTCGCCGCCGCGGCGCAGGCTGGTGCATTGCAAGGTGTCGAGCTTGTAGAAGCCGAAGTCGCCGGCGTAGTTCATGCGGAAGCCGACCTGGCCGCCGCAATCGGCCCGCATCAGCTCGGCCAGCAGGCGTGCGCCGATGCGGGCGCGGGTGTTGGTGTCGCTGTCGGCGAGCGGCTGCGCCTCGGCCAGGCCCAGCGCCTGCATGCGCGACGTGAATCCGCTGGCGAAGGCTTGTTGCCCGTCCTGCAGCAGGCTGTGCATCGGGCCACCGGCGGCGCCATCGGCCCAGGTGGCGAAGCCCGTGGTGTCCAGCATCGCGTCGCGCGGATGCAGGCCGGCCAGCACGACCAGCGGGCTGCGCTGATCCTCAGCGTCATGGCGCCGCGCCTGCTGCTGGGCCTGTGCCATCAGCATCAGTGCGAAGCCGCAGGCATACGGGTCCTCGTTCTTCGAGTAGCCGGCGGGCAGCGCTGCAGCCGGGGCATCGCCGCGGGCCAGCAGGCAGCGGTTGACGCGGTTCTCGATCTGGCCGCGCAGTGTCGTGTCGTCCCACAGGCCCTGCTGGCGCATCAGCAGCAGCGTGGCCCAGTCCGCGTGGCCCTCGTGCAGCCAGGGCCGCTCGCCATCGCTGCGGCGCACGCCCATGTTCCACCAGTGCACGGCCTCATGCGTGACGAAGGCCTGCAGGCCGAGGCCATCGCGGTCGGGATTCTTCTCGGCCGGCACCAGGCGCAGCCGCATCATGCGGCCCTCGCTGGCATCGCCGTGGAAGCTGCCCAGATCGGCCACGCTGGTGACCACGCCGACCGGACCGGACGGCTCCTGGCCATAGGCAGCACCGAGCAGGCGCATGTCGCGAAGCAGCGTGGCGCGGATCAGTTCGACCCGTTCGTCATCCAGTGCCGGGTCGCGCACGATGGCGCCGCCCGGGAATTCGACCAGCGGTGCGCGGCCCAGGTAGACGTACTGCTGCGCGCCGAGTTCCCGCCAGGAAGCGTCACGCTTGCTGCCTTCGGCCGCGCTGTTCGTGACCGCGGCCTCGGCAATCGCCTGTTCGGCTGCAGCGCGCTGCACCCGGCCTTGCTGCAGCACATAGCCGTCCTTGGGCGCGAGCCAGCGCCAGCGCAGCGCATGGCCCGGCAGCGCCACGGCGTAGAAGCCGCTGTAGGCGATGACGCCGCTGGCCGCGATCGGCTGGGCCGGCTGGTAGACGGCATTCAGCGTGAGCAGCTTCGGCTCGACGCGCAGGCGCGCCGTCGTGCAGCCGGCGCGCAGCCGGATCAGGTCGCCGTCGACGGTCGCGCAGTCATCCAGCGGCTTGACCTGCTCGCGCCAGAAGTCGCGCGCCGGCGCGCTCCGGTTCCAGCGCGTCAGTTCCATCACGCCCTCGGGCGGCGTGTAGCTGACGACCAGCGCGCCGTCGTCCGCATAGGCCGTCTCGATCAGCAGCTCGCCGGCCCGGGCTTGCGCGCCAGCCAGCAGGAGCATCAGGAGAACGGCCAGCCGGCGCATGGATTCTTGACTTCAGCAGTGAGCTCAGTGGGTGCTGCAGCCGCCGCCGCAGCCTTCCTCGACATGATGCGAGGTGGCCAGCTCGGCCTCGGTCGAGCAGCGCATGCCCAGGCGCTCCAGCAGCGCGCGGTCCTTGGCGGCTTGCGGGTTGCTGGTGGTGAGCAGCTTGTCGCCGTAGAACATCGAGTTGGCGCCGGCCATGAAGCACAGGGCCTGCATCGCCTCGGGCATTTCCTCGCGGCCGGCCGACAGGCGCACCATCGCGCGCGGCATGCAGATGCGCGCCACGGCGATCGTGCGGATGAACTCGAACGGGTCCAGCGCCTTGGTGCCGGCCAGCGGCGTGCCCTCGACCTGCACCAGGTTGTTGATCGGCACCGACTCCGGGTACGGGTCCAGGTTGGCCAGCTGCACGATCAGGCCGGCGCGCTGGCGGCGCGTCTCGCCCATGCCGACGATGCCGCCGGAGCAGACCTTCAGGCCCTGCTGGCGCACGCGCTCCAGCGTGTCCAGGCGGTCCTGGTAGGTGCGGGTCGTGATGATCTGGCCGTAGAACTCGGGCGCGGTGTCGAGGTTGTGGTTGTAGTAGTCCAGGCCCGCATCCTTCAGCTGCTCGGCCTGGCCTTCGCCCAGCATGCCGGCGGTCAGGCAGGTCTCCAGGCCCAGGGCCTTGACGCCGCTGATCATCTCGCCGATCTGCTCGAGGTGGCGCTCCTTCGGGCTGCGCCAGGCGGCGCCCATGCAGAAGCGGGTGGCGCCGTTGGCTTTTGCCGCGCGGGCGGCTTCCATCACCTCATCCAGCGGCAGCAGCTTCTCGGCCTTCAGGCCGGTGTCGAAGTGGGCCGACTGCGGGCAGTACTTGCAGTCTTCCTCGCAGCCGCCGGTCTTGATGGACAGCAGCGTGGACAGCTGCACCGCGTTGGCATCGAAATGCTCGCGGTGCACCTGCTGGGCGCGGAACAGCAGGTCGTTGAAGGGCAGCTCGAACAGCGCGGCGACCTCGTCGACGGTCAGGGCCTTGGCCAGCTTGCGATCGGCGTCGGTGGTGGGGGTGAGGGTCTGGATCTGGTTCATTGCGGGATGCTCAGATGGGCGGCCACGGCGGCCGCGGAGGGATCGGAAAGACGGGGCACATGGCCCAGGCAGGGGGCTTGCAGGCCGGCCTGCAGTGCGTCGAGATTGTCCGTTAGGTGGGGCATCGCGGGGTCCACGGTGTTGGCGACCCAGCCGGCCAGGGTCAGGCCACGGGCGCGGATGGCCTCGGCCGTCAGCAGCGCGTGGCTGATGCAGCCCAGGCGCAGGCCGACGACGAGGATGACGGGGAGTTGGAGATCGGCGGCCAGGTCGGCCGTATCCCAGCCCGGGATCAATGGCACGCGGAAGCCGCCGACGCCTTCGACCAGGGCGATGTCGGCCTTGGCCGCCGTGGCACGGATCGCGGCCAGCAGCGGCTCGCGCTCGATCGGCCGGCCGTCGATGCGAGCCGCGATGTGCGGGGCGCAGGGCGTGCGCAGGACGAGCGGGCAGATCTCATCGGCGGTCAGGCCCAGCGTCTGCGCCTGCAGCAGCCGCGTCACGTCCTCGTTGAGGCCGTCGGCCTCGACACCCGCGGCCAGCGACTTGATCGGCGCCACGCGATGACCGGCCTGCTGCAGCTTGGCGGTCAGGCCGGCCGTGATCGCGGTCTTGCCGATCTCGGTGTCGGTGCCGGTGATGAAGAAGCCGTTCATGAGGAAGACATTTCCTTCGCGACGGCCGCGAGCGCCTCGACCAGCCGCTCGACGTCGGCCATCGTGTGCGTGGCGCACAGCGTGATGCGCAGCCGCGCCTCGCCCATCGGCACCGTCGGCGGGCGGATGCCCGGCACGCGCAGGCCCTCGCGCTCCAGCCGCGCGGCGAGCTGCATCACGGTGGCGTTGTCGCCGACGATCAGCGGCTGGATCGGCGTCTCCGATTCGGCCAGCGTCCAGCCCAGGCGCGGGTACTTCACCAGCAGCGCCTTGATCTGCCGGCGCAGCTCGAACTGCAGCAGCACCAGCGCATTGCGGCGCTGCTGGCCCAGCTCGGACTCGATCAGGTCCAGCGCGGTGATCAGCGCGTGGGCGATGGCCGGCGGCGAGGCGGTCGTGAAGATGTAGGGCCGGGCCGCCTGCAGCAGGTACTCGGTGATGGTCTCGTGGGCGACGACGAAGGCGCCCGACAGGCCCGCCGCCTTGCCCAGCGTGCCGACGAGGACGATGCGCTCGCTGCACAGGTCGAAGTGCTCCAGCGAACCACGGCCCTTGGCGCCGAGCACACCGAAGCCGTGGGCATCGTCGACGATCATCCAGGCGTCGAACTCCTCGGCCAGCGCCAGGATCTGCGGCAGCGGGGCGAGGTCGCCGTCCATGCTGAAGACGGCATCGGTGACGATCAGCTTGACCTTGGCGCTGCTGGCCGCGAGCGCGGCGCGCAGCGCGTCCAGGTCGGCGTGCGGGTAACGCGTTACTTGAGCGCGGGCCAGGCGGGCGCCGTCGATCAGCGAGGCGTGGTTCAGCGAGGCGGAGAAGATCTCGGCCTCCGCATCGCCCAGCGCGGTGACGACGGCCAGGTTGGCCATGTAGCCCGTGCAGAAGCCGAGCGCCCGGGCGTTCGGGATATGCGGCGCGAACCAGTCGGCCAGCGTGCCTTCCAACCGTTCATGCGCCACCGAGTGGCCGCTGATCAGGTGCGAGGCGCCGGAGCCGCCGCCATAGGCGCGCGCGCCCTCGGCCAGCGCATCGGCCAGGCGCGGGTGGGCGGCCAGGCCGAGGTAGTCGTTCGAGCAGAACATCAGCAGCTCGCGCGGCACGCCGTCGGCGCCGCGCACGGTCTGGCGCGGGGCGGTGACGGTCTCGGCCGAGCGCAGGAAGCGGGTCAGGTCCTGCGCGGCGATGGCGGCAAGCTTGGCCTGCAGGTGGTCAATCAATGAGGACATCGTTCAAGGTCTCTACAACCGACTTGAAGAGGAAGCCTGCCGTGGCCTGGTCGATCAGGTACGGGGGCATCAGGTAGACGGTGTTGCCGATCGGGCGGATCAGCAGCTCGTGCTGGCGGGCGGCGAGGTGGAAGCGCTCGCTGAAGCGCTCGCCGGGGTGTTGCACGTCGAAGGCCAGGATCACGCCTCGTTGGCGCAGATGCGCGATGCGGGGATCGTCCCGCAGCGGCGCGAAGGCGTGAGCCAGCAGCGCAGCCTGTTCGGCGTTGCGCTGCAATTGTCCCGCATCGAAGCGGTCCAGCACCGCATTGGCGGCGGCACAGGCCAGCGCGTTGCCGGTGTAGCTGTGCGAGTGGAGGAAGCCGCGGGTCACGTCCTCGCTCCAGAAGCACTGGTAGACGGCGTCGGTGGTCAGCACCAGCGAGAGCGGCAGCGTGCCGGCGGTGATGCCCTTGCTGAGCGTGATGAAATCGGGCCACGAGGCGGCTTCGGCCTGCTCGAAGGCGAAGAAGGTGCCGCTGCGGCCGCAGCCGATGGCGATCTCGTCGCAGATCAGGTGGACGTCGAACTCGCGCGTCAGTTCGCGCAGGGCCTTCAGGTACGAAGGCGCATGCATCACCATGCCGGCGGCGCCCTGCACCAGCGGCTCGACGATCACGGCGGCGATGTGCTCGTGGCGCGCCTCGAGCACGGCGCGCATCGCGGCCAGCGCCTGCGCCTCATTGCCCAGGCGCTCGTCCGGCGACTCGACGATGTGCGCCCGCATCAGCAGCGGGTCGTAGGCATCGCGGAAGATCTGCACATCGGTGACGGCCAGCGCGCCGATGGTCTCGCCGTGATAACCGTTCTTCAGGCAGACGAACTCGCGCTTCTTCGACAGGCCCTGGTTGCGCCAGGAATGAAAGCTCTGCTTCAGCGCGATCTCGACCGCGCTGGCGCCGTCGCTGGCGAAGAACACATGGCCCAGCGCGCCGCCGGTGCGCGCGGACAAGCGCTCGGCCAGCCGCACCGCCGGCTCGTGCGTGCAGCCGGCCAGCATCACGTGCGGCAGCGTGTCCAGCTGCTGCTTGATCGCGCCGATGACGCCCGCATCCGAGTGGCCGAACAGGTTGACCCACCAGGAGCTGTTGGCATCGAAATAACGCCGTCCTTCGACGTCATGCAGCCAGGCGCCCTCGCCGCGGGCGATGGCCAGCGGCGGGCTTTGCGCCGCGCGGGCCATCTGCGTGCAGGGATGCCAGACGGCGGCGAGGCTGCGGCGGGCGAGATCGTCGGTCATACAGCTTGGAATTTCTTGAACAGGCCGCGCAGCAGGCGGAAGGTGAGCCGGATCAACACGACGGCCACGATCAGCAGCAGCAACAGCAGCACGGCGTAAGCCAGCGGGTGATGCCAGGCCAGCCACAGCGAGGCTGGCACCAGCGCATCGCCGGCCAGCGAGAGCGCGATATTGGAGAAGGGCTCGGGCGAGGTGTTCACCGCCGCGCGCGTGCCGGCCTTGGCCACATGGGCGGTGGCGGCCAGCGTGCCACCCAGCAGTGCGGCGATGACGGACCAGGCCTCCGCATCGCCGCCCTGGGAAGCGAACACGCCCGCTGCCAGCGCGGCGCCGGCGGGAATGCGGATCAGCGTGTGGACCGTGTCCCACATCGAGTCGATGGCGGGAATCTTGTCGGCCAGGAATTCGACCAGCGCCAGCAGGCCGGCCGCGGCCAGCACGCCGCCATGGGTCAGCACCTGCAAGCCTTCGGGCAGCGGCAGCCAGCCGAGCCGGCCCGCGAGGCCGACGATCAGCACCGTCGCATACAGGCGCATGCCGCTGGCCCAGCCGAGCGCGGCGGCCAGGGCGAGCAGCTGCGGCAGGTTCAGCTGATCCACGGCACCGGGGCCTTGTTGAGGAAGCTCTGCACGCCGGCGCGGCCCTCGTCGCTGGCGCGGATGTCGGCGATGCGGCGGGCGGTGTCGTCGCGCAGCGCGGGCGTGATCTCGTGGTGGGCGAGGTCCTGCACGAGCTTCTTGCAGGCGCGCACCGCGTGCGGGCCGTTGGCAGCGATGGCCGTGGCGAGCGCGTCGACCTTGGCATCGAGCGCCTCGGGCGTGGCCGCCAGTTCATGGACCAGGCCCAGGC
>NZ_LYVQ01000134.1 GCF_001984095.1 Pelomonas sp. KK5 | reverse complement strand
CGCGCCGATCCCCGCCTCCGCGCCCGCCTCCGATGCGGTGGGGCTGCGATCGGTGCCGGCGCGCAGCCCCGCCGTGAGCGCGGCGGAGAAGGCCAGGGAGCCCGGCCAGCTCGTGCCCGAGCAGCGGGTGATTCCGCAGATCTCCATGCCCTTGAGGCCGGCGACCCCGCCGGCGGCCGCCGCTTCGCTGCCGGCCGGCACGCTGGCGGGCACAGTGAACGACGATGCGGCCCGCTGCCTGGCGGCGCGCTCGGCGAAGGACCGCGCGGCCTGCAGCCGCTGAGGCGATCGGGCTCAGTCCCCTTCGCTGAGCAACTGCTGCAGGCGCCGCGGATAGCTGTTCAGGAAGTCGCGCGTCACCGCGTAGTGCTCGGTGTCCTCGTAGGCCACCTCGCTGAGGCCGGAGCCGTCGAACTGGATGATCCGGGCATGCGGGTAGGACAGCAGGATCGGCGAGTGCGTGGCGATGATGAACTGCGAATGATCCAGCACCAGCTGGTCGATCGCGCTCAGCGCGGCCAGTTGGCGGCTGGGTGACAGCGCGGCCTCCGGCTCGTCCATCAGGTAGATGCCATTGCCCCGCAGCTTGTTGAGCAGCACGGCCATGAAGGATTCGCCGTGGGACCGGCGGTGCAGGGAGCCGCCATAGCCGGCCGTGTAGGCCGTTTCGTCCATGTAGGACGCGACGTTGAAGAAGCTCTCCGCCCGCAGGAAGTAGGCATCGGTGGGCTTGGGCACGCCGCGCGCCAGGCGCAGGGCCTTGTGCAGCGGCGAGACCGACTCGACGGTGCGGAACTGGACGTTCTTCGTCCCGCCTTCCGGCCCGAAACCCAGCGCCAGCGCGATGGCCTCCAGCACCGTCGACTTGCCCGAGCCGTTCTCGCCGACGAAGAAGGTCACGTTCGGATGGAAGTCGATATTGCCGATCTCGCGGACCGCCGGGATGTTGAACGGATATCGGTCGAAGTCAGGACTGGCATCCGGGTGGTAGCCGGCGTGCAGCAGATAGGGCTTGGTGCGGCGCGGCATCCGGGGTCAGGGCTTCAGCAGCCCCTCGATCGTCCGCTGCACCGCCAGCGCCTCCGCATAGCCCGGCAGGCTGTGCGAGCGGCCCTCGATCATCGCGGCCCACTGGGTCAGCTGGTCGGCCTGGCCGACGTCGGGCGTTTCCTGCGAGTCGGCGGCGGTGGGCTGGCCGTCGTGGCGGCGGCGCTCGATCTGGCGGAACCAGCTGGTGAGCTCGACCTCGCCCTCGTCGGCGCGCCAGCTCATGCGGTTGTAGTCGGCGCGTTCGTCATGGCCGACGCGCGCGTCGATGCGCACGGGCACCTCGCCCGCATGCAGCTCCGCGCGCAGCGCGATCTCGGCGGTGACGCCGTCGTCCGGATAGCTGATCCGGTGCGCGCCGATGCGCACCGGCCCCAGCACGCGCTGGACGACGAACATGAAGTGGGACAGCACCTCGCGGGTGAAGCCGCCGCCTGAGTGGCGCTCGTTGAGCCAGGGGCCGGCGGCCGATTGCCATTGCCGCGGCCACTCCGCGAAGGCCAGTTCCAGGTTGACCTCGCGCAGCGTGCCGAGCGGCCGGTGCGAGGCGGCGCCGAAGCTGGTCTGCAGCACCTGCAGCCCCGGCGAGGAGGCCAGCGCGAAGTTGACGGCGGCGCGCCGGCCCTCGTGCTCGATCCGGTGGATCGCATGCTCGGCAGCGTCGAAGTCCACCGTCAGCGGCTTCTCGCAGAACACGGCCAGGCCGGCGTCGAAGGCCAGCTCCGTGAGGGTCATGTGTTGCGCCGGCGGGGTGGCGATGTAGAGGCTCGCAAGGCCGGGCGTGGCGACCACCGCCTCGGCATCGGCCGCCGCGCGCAGATGCGGGTGCGCGACCAGCGCAGCCGCGATCGCCGCGGGGTCCGAGTCCCACACGGTCACGGCCTCGAGCCGCTGCTGCGCCGCCAGCCGGTCGAGCATGCGGCGGCCCATCACGCCCAGGCCGATCAAGCCGACCTTCAATGTCTCAGTCATCTTGTGCGGAAATCGCCATGCGGAAGTGGTGAAGTGTAGAGGCCCCGGTACACTGGTTTTCCCTCAAAGGTCGCATCCCCCGGCGACCCATAACGCCGAGACTCCCCGCACATGAACCCCGAAGCCAGCCGCCTGTGGCGTGCACCCCGCTGGGCCCTGTCCGTGCTGCTGGCCTGCCTGGGCATGATCGGGCCCTTCTCGATCGACACCTTCCTGCCCGCCTTCACCGGCATCGCGCAGGCGTTGGACGCCACGCCGGTGCAGATGCAGCAGACGCTATCGAGCTACCTGTTCGGCTTCGCGATCATGAATCTCTTCCACGGGGCGCTGTCGGACAGCTTCGGCCGCCGGCCGGTGGTGCTGTGGGGCATGGTCGTCTTCACGATCGCCTCGCTGGGCTGCGCGCTGTCCACGACGATCGGCCATCTCGTGTTCTGGCGCACGGTGCAGGGCGTGTCGGCCGGCGCCGGCATCGTGGTCTCGCGAGCCATCATCCGCGACATGTTCGCGCCGTCGGACGCGCAGCGGGTGATGTCGCAGATCACGATCTTCTTCGGCGTGGCACCGGCCATCGCGCCGATGGTCGGCGGCTTCCTGTTCGTGCACGTGGGCTGGCACTCGATCTTCTGGTTCCTGGTGGCGGTGGGTGCGGCGCTGTTCCTGCTGAACTGGCGCATGCTGCCGGAGACGCTGCACGTGAGCATGCGCCAGCCCTTCCATGTCGGCGCGCTGCTGCGCCAGTACTGGCGGCTCAGCACCAGCCACCGCTTCATGCTGCTGGCGCTGGCCAGCGGCGTGCCCTTCAACGGCCTGTTCCTGTACGTGCTGGCGGCGCCGGTCTTCCTCGGCGACCACCTGCAGATGCCGCCGGAGCACTTCTTCATCTTCTTCCTGTTCTCGATCGGCGGGATCATGGGCGGCGCCTTCCTGAGCGGGCGGCTGGCCGGCAAGATCAAGCCGCGCCACCAGATCCGCCACGGCTTCGTGATCATGGTGATCACCTCGATCGTCAACGTCAGCCTGAACCTGCTGCTGCCCGCCAGCGCCTGGTGGGCCTTCCCGCTGATCTTCACGTTCGCCTTCGGCTGGGCGCTGATGGTGCCGGTGGTGACGCTGCTGGTGCTGGACCAGGCGCCCGACCGCCGCGGCCTCGCCTCCTCGCTGCAGGCCTGCGTGGGCAGCCTGGCCAACGGCCTGGTGGCCGGCGCGCTGGTGCCGCTGGTGATGCACTCGACCGTGGCGCTAGCGCTGGCCTCGGCGGCGATGATGATGGTGGGCCTGGTGTCCTGGGTCTGGGTCAAGAAGGCCGTGGCGTATTAAAGCCGGCGACCGAAGCGCCGAAATCAGGGAATGCGTCTCCCCCTCCTTGCCCTGGCCGCGTTCGCGGTGCTAACGCCCAGCCTCAGCGGCGCCGCCGACGAATCGCAGCCGCTCGACGTGCTGCGCCAGCGCCTGTCGGAAAAGCTGGTCAAGGAGCCGGCCGGCCAGGTGAAGCTGGTCGGCAAGGGCGGCAAGGACGCTCCCGCACCGAAGCCCAAGGCCCCGCCCCACCGCGACCCGCCGCCCTGGTCCTACGCCGGCGAAGGCGGTCCCGAGCACTGGGCCTCGCTGAGCCCGGCCAACGGCCTGTGCGCCGCCGGCCAGCGCCAGAGCCCGATCGACATCAAGGACACGATCAAGGTCGACCTGGAGAAGATCCGCTTCGACTACCAGGCTGGCGCCTTCAGCGTGGTCAACACCGGCCGCACGGTGCAGGTCTCGCCGGCCCCGGGCAGCGCCATCGAGGTGATGGGCCGGCGCTTCGAGCTGCAGCAGATCCACTTCCACCACCCGGCCGAGGAGCGGCTGAACGGCCGGCAGTTCGACATGTCGGCCCACCTGGTCCACAAGGATGCCGAGGGGCGCCTGGCCGTGGTGGCCGTGCTGCTGGACCGCGACCTCGACAACAAGTCGCAGCCGGTGGTGCAGCAGATCTGGAACGGCCTGCCGCTGGAGCTGAACGACCCGCTGGCCTCGCCCGGCCCGCTGGACCCGCAGAAGCTGCTGCCCGAGGACCGCAGCTACTTCACCTACATGGGCTCGCTGGAGACGCCGCCCTGCAGCGAGAACGTGCTGTGGATCGTGATGCGCCAGCCGGTGCTGGTCAGCAAGCAGCAGATCGAGATCTTCTCCCGCCTGTATCCGATGAACGCGCGGCCGGTGCAGCCGATCGCGGGCCGGATGATCAAGGAATCGTTGTAGCTTGTTGACCCCCGGGCCAGCGGGTACGCCGGCCCGCCCCCCGAGGGGGCGCGGCCCGATGACGGGCGTGCCCGTCACCGAACCGCTCAAGGCCTCCTTGGGGCGGCCCGGCGGAGGCCCTGACAGCCAACGCCGCGGGCCACGACGGTCAGGCCCTCATCGTGCGTAGGTCGGCGCTGCGCGTCAGCCAGGTGTTCAGCGTGGCGAACAGCTGCTCCGCCACCACCGGCTTGGCCACATGGTCGTTCATGCCGGCCTCCAGGCAGCGCTGCCGCTCCTCGGCGAAGGCATTGGCGGTCATGGCCAGGATCGGGATGTCGCGGCCGAAGGGCTGGCCGCGGATCGCGCGGGTGGCGTCCAGGCCGTCCATGCGGGGCATCTGCACGTCCATCAGGATCAGCGCGTAGTCGTGGCTGCCGGCCATGGCCAGCGCCTCCTGGCCGTCGTTGGCCACGTCCACCAGGATGCCGGCGCTGCCCAGCAGGGCCACGGCCACTTCCTGGTTCACCGCGTTGTCCTCGGCCAGCAGGATGCGGGTGCCGGAAAAACGGGCCAGCTGCTCGCGCGCCGGCAGGCCGCGCGGCTCGGCGGCCGGGGCCTGGGGCGCGGCCAGCACGTTCACGGGCTGGGCCTTGTCCAGCGCCAGCGTGAACCAGAAGGTGCTGCCCTGGCCCAGCGCGCTGCGCACGCCCACCTGGCCCTGCATCAGGTCGGCCAGGCGGCGGCAGATCGCCAGGCCCAGGCCGGTGCCGCCGTAGCGGCGGGTGGTGGAACTGTCGGCCTGCTCGAAGTCCTGGAACAGGCGGCTCTGCACCTCCGGCGCGATGCCGATCCCGCTGTCCTCCACCTCGAAGCGCAGGCGCAGGCGCAGGCCGTCGTCGGGGCCGTCGATGCGCACCGACAGGCGCACGAAGCCGACCTCGGTGAACTTGACCGCATTGCCGGTGAAGTTCAGCAGGACCTCGGAGATGCGCTGGGCATCGCCGAGCAGGTGCTGCGATTCCAGCCGCGGGTCGATGACGATCTGCACCGCCAGCGCCTTCTCGGCCGCACGGTGGGCGAGCATGCCGGCGATGTTGTCCAGCAGCTCGCGCACGGTGAAGTCGGTGCGCGCGAGCTGCAGCTTGCCGGCCTCGATCTTGGAGAAGTCCAGCACGTTGTTTATCACCGAGAGCAGGTGCTCGGCAGCGTTCGCCACCTTCTGCAGCCGCTCCTGCTGCTCGGGCTCGTGGGTGTCGCTGCGCACCAGGTAGGTCAGGCCGATGATGGCGTTCATCGGGGTGCGGATCTCGTGGCTCATGTTCGCCAGGAAGGCGCTCTTGGCCAGGCTGGCGGATTCGGCGGCCTTCATCGCCTCGGCCAGCTCGGCGGTGCGCGCCTCCACCAGTTCCTCGAGGTGGTGGCGGTAGCGGCCCAGCTCCAGCGCGTCACGGCGCTGGCGCGAGATGTCGGTCAGGAAGCCGTGCCACAGCACGCCGCCGCCGTCGGCCGCATCGACCTTCTGCGCGATCGCGTTGCCGTAGACCCAGCGCTCGCTGCCGTCGGCGTTGCGGGTGCGGAACTCCTGCTGCCAGGGCGTCAGGCTGCGCGCCGAGGCCAGCAGCGATTCGCGCACCGCGGCGCGGTCCTCGGCGTCGATCTGGTCGAACCAGGGCTCGGCATCCTCGCCCAGCGTGGTGGCGCTGAGGCGGAAGTAGTCGCGCACCGCCTCGCTGACGTAGGCGAAGGAGAAGCGGCCCTTGTTGTTCAGGCGCAGCTGGTAGACCACACCGGGCACCGTCTCGGCCATGCCGCGCAGGCGCTCGATCAGCGCGCGCTGGGCGCCGAACTGCTGCTGCAGCGCGTCGCGCATGTGTTCGAGATGGCCGCCCAGCAGGCCGATCTCGTCCTTGCGGCCGGGGGCCAGCTCGGCGTCGAAGCGGCCCTCGGCCAGGTCGTTGGCGAAATCCCCCAGCTCGCGCAAGGGGCGCATCAGCCGCGAGTTCAGCAGCCACAGGATCAGCGCCAGCGAGGCCAGCAGCTGGCCGCCGACGGTGACGCCGTAGAGCCAGCGCTGGCGCGCGAGCGCGGCCATGCTGAGATGGTCGTCCATCTCGATGCGGATGTGGCCGATGCGGGTGTTGCCCCGGAAGATGTCGCGCTCGCCGCGGATCGCCTGGCCCAGGCGCCGCGCCGGCTGCTCCTTCTCGAAGAAGGGCGTGCCCTGGGAGGCGTCGCTGACGCTGACCAGCACCACGTCGGGCGATTTCATGATGGCCAGCACCACTTCGGTGGCGGCCACGGTGTCCAGGTTCCACAGCAGCTCGGGCAGGCTGCTGGCCAGCACGTCGAGCTTGGCTTCGAGGTCGCGGCGCAGTTCGGCGGCCGAGGATTGCGATTCACGCAGGCCCGTGAGCCAGCCTCCCACGATCAAGGCAGGCAGTAGCAGGCCGATGCTGCCGGCCAGGGCGATCGCCACGAACAGCGAACTGCTGGAGGTCTTGCGGCTCAAGACGGGATCTCCGCCCACGCATCACAGTCGTTGTTCATCACGCCATCGTCCTCTATTTGCAGTACGTGATCGACGCTGCAATCCCATACTTGAACGATAGCATTATGAATTCCGTCACTGTCCCGCCCGATCCGGGTGGTTCGGGCCGCTTTGGCCGCCTGCTCCGTCCTGGTGCATCGACAAGCGGGCAAGGTGCAGACCTGCTGGTGCATGGCGGGCTTTGCCACCCGGGGTGAACCCCACTGTGGCTTCCATGTCGAAGGCGTGGGCCCCCTCTTTCCTGGTGCGTATATTGCAGAGACCGCATCAGGAGGCCGATGTCATGAGACCGACATTCGATGAAATGCACGTGCAGGGCGCTGGCGGGCGCTCGACCCGGGACCATTACCTGAGCTACCAGCGCTGGCTGGCCGAGCAGCCGATGGAGAGCATGCAGGCCCGGCGCGAGGAGGCGGAGACGATCTTCCGCCGCGTCGGCATCACCTTCGCCGTCTATGGCGACAAGGACGACGGCGAGGGCACCGAGCGGCTGATCCCATTTGACCTGATCCCCCGCGTGATTCCCGCGCACGAGTGGCGGGAGATGGAAGCCGGCCTGCGCCAGCGGGTCACCGCGCTGAACCGCTTCATCCACGACGTCTATCACGACCAGGAGATCCTGAAGGCCGGTGTCGTGCCGGCCGAGCAGATCCTGCAGAACGCGCAGTTCCGGCCCGAGATGATGGGCGTCAACGTGCCGCGCGACCTCTACTCGCACATCGCCGGCGTGGACATCGTGCGGGCCGCCAATGCCGACGGCAGCGGCAGCTACTACGTGCTGGAGGACAACCTGCGGGTGCCCAGCGGCGTCAGCTACATGCTGGAGGACCGCAAGATGATGATGCGGCTCTTCCCCGACCTGTTCGAGAGCCACCGCATCGCCCCGGTGGCCCACTATCCCGACCTGCTGCTGGAGACGCTGCGAAGCGTGGCGCCCTCGGGCGTCAACGAGCCGACGGTCGTGGTGCTGACGCCGGGCATGTACAACTCGGCCTACTTCGAGCACGCCTTCCTGGCGCAGCAGATGGGCGTGGAACTGGTCGAGGGGCAGGACCTGTTCGTCGAGAACAACTTCGTCTACATGCGCACGACCCGCGGGCCGAAGCGGGTGGACGTGATCTACCGTCGGCTGGACGACGACTTCCTCGACCCCAAGGTGTTCCGTGCGGACTCGCAGCTGGGCTGCGCCGGCCTCGTCGATGCCTACAAGGCCGGCCATGTGACCTTGAGCAATGCCATCGGCACCGGCATCGCGGACGACAAGTCGATCTACCCCTTCGTGCCGAAGATGATCGAGTTCTACCTCGGCGAGAAGCCGATCCTGAACAACGTGCCGACGCATATGTGCCGCGATCCGGAGCAGCTGAAGTACGTGCTGGCGAACCTGTCCGAGCTGGTCGTCAAGGAGGTCCACGGCGCCGGCGGCTACGGCATGCTGGTCGGCCCGGCGGCGACGAAGGCCGAGGTGGAGAAGTTCCGCGAGGTGCTGATCGCGCGGCCGGACAACTACATCGCGCAGCCGACGCTGTCGCTGTCGACCTGCCCGACCTTCGTCGAAAGCGGCATCGCGCCGCGCCACATCGACCTGCGGCCCTTCGTGCTCAGCGGCGAGACGGTGCAGACGGTGCCTGGCGGCCTCACCCGCGTGGCGCTGAAGGAGGGCTCGCTGGTCGTGAACAGCAGCCAGGGCGGCGGCACCAAGGACACCTGGGTCCTGGAAGACTGAGCAAGAGAGGGGAGACGACCATGCTTTCGAGAACCGCTGACCACCTCTTCTGGCTCTCGCGCTACATCGAGCGCGCGGAGAACACGGCCCGCATGCTGGACGTGAACTACCAGATCTCGCTGATGCCGCAGACCCGCGAGCAGGCCGAGCAGGGCCTGCGCAGCCTGCTGTCCATCTCCGAGCTCTCCGGCGCCTACGAGCAGCGCCACGGCGCGCTGGACGCGCGCAGCGTCTACGACTACATCGTGCGCGACGAGACCAACCCATCCTCCATCGTCAGCTGCCTGCGCGCCTCGCGCGAGAACTCGCGGGCCGTGCGCGGCACGCTGACCACCGAGGTCTGGGAGACCACCAACAGCACCTGGCTGGAGTTCCAGCGCCTGCTGAAGGACGGCCTGCTCAAGCGCGACCCGGCCGCGCTGTTCGACTGGGTCAAGTTCCGCGCCAACGTGCTGCGCGGCGTGACGGCCGGCACGATGCTGCAGGACGAGGCCTTCCACTTCCTGCGCATCGGCTCCTTCCTGGAGCGGGCGGACAACACAGGGCGCCTGCTCGACGTCAAGTTCCACGCGGTGCCCAAGGGCGTGGACGCGACGGTGGCCGATTCGCAGTGGCAGCAGCTGCACGAACAGTCGCAGAGCCAGAGCAGCGATGCGGCGCGCGAGTTCTACCACTGGTCCGCGCTGCTGCGCTCGGTCTCGGCCTTCGAGGTCTATCGCAAGGTCTACAGCAACGTGATCCAGCCGGAGAAGGTGGCCGAGCTGCTGATCCTGCACAAGAACATGCCGCGCTCCATGTACAACTGCGTGAGCCGGCTGATGAACGCCTTCGAGCGCGTTGCCGCCGACCCGAACGGCCACACGATGCGCCAGGGCGGCCGGCTGCGTGCCGACCTGCAGTACGCCCGCATCGAGGAAATCATGGAGGGCGGCCTGCATGCCTACCTGATCCGCTTCCTGGAGCGCATCAATGCGCTGGGCGGCTCGATCAGCAAGGATTTCATGTTGCCCAGTTCCGATTAAGCCTGCGAACGGCAGTTGACCGCTTGCTCCGATCTACAGGCACCGATGCACATGTCGATTCGTCCACCCGAGAGTTATCGCTACAGGCGTGAGAGCGCTACGCACCCGCTGACGCGCCTGGACGGGCGTCTGGCTTTGTCGCTCCTCGTTGCGGGCATGAGCCCGCTGCCTCATCGCTTCGCGCCATCCATCCCGTCCAGGCACGCCATCGGGCGCGTCCAACTACCGTTTGCAGGCTGAGGGAGTCAGATCTTGTCCATCCACGTCGCGCTCAAGCACGTCACCCGCTATCGCTACGACCGGCTCGTCAGCCTGTCGCCGCAGATCGTCCGCCTGCGGCCGGCGCCCCACTGCCGCACGAACATCCTCAGCTACTCGCTGCGGGTGGAGCCGGCCAATCACTTCATCAACTGGCAGCAGGACCCGTTCGCCAACTACCTGGCGCGGCTGGTGTTCCCGGAGCGCACGACCGAGTTCGAGGTCACGGTCGACCTGGTGGCCGAGATGGCCGTCTACAACCCCTTCGACTTCTTCCTCGAGGACTACGCGCAGCACTTCCCCTTCGACTACGAAGCCTCGCAGAAGGAGGAGCTCGCGCCCTACCTGGTCGCCGATCCGCTGACGCCGCTGCTGAAGACCTACCTGGACCAGGTGGACGTCAGCAAACCGATCGTCACGATCGATTTCCTGGTCAACCTGAACCAGCGCCTGCAGCAGGACATCTCCTACCTGATCCGCATGGAGCCCGGCGTGCAGACGCCGGAGGAGACGCTGACGAACCGCAGCGGCTCCTGCCGCGACACCGGCTGGCTGCTGGTGCAGATCCTGCGTCACCTGGGCCTGGCCGCGCGCTTCGCCTCCGGCTACCTGATCCAGCTGGCGCCCGATGAAAAGGCGCTGGACGGCCCCAGCGGCACCGAGGTCGACTTCACCGACCTGCACGCCTGGTGCGAGGTCTTCCTGCCCGGCGCCGGCTGGATCGGCCTCGATCCCACCTCGGGCCTCCTGGCCGGCGAGGGCCACATCCCGCTGGCCTGCACGCCCCAGCCCTCCAGCGCCGCGCCGATCAGCGGCGCGGTGGACAAGGCCGAGGTGGAGTTCGGCCACGAGATGTCGGTCACCCGCATCTACGAGTCGCCCCGCGTCACCAAGCCCTATACCGACGAGCAGTGGGCCGAGATGCTGGCCCTGGGCCGCCGCGTGGACCGCGAGCTCGCTAACGGCGACGTTCGGCTGACCATGGGCGGCGAGCCGACCTTCGTCTCCATCGACGACCGCGATGGCGCCGAATGGAACACCGAGGCCCTGGGCCCCACCAAGCGCCTGCGCGCGCAGGACCTCGTGCACCGGCTGCGCGAGGAGTACGGCCGCGGTGGCTTCCTGCATTTCGGCCAGGGCAAGTGGTACCCGGGCGAGCAGCTGCCGCGCTGGGCGCTGTCCATCTACTGGCGCACCGACGGCCAGCCCTGCTGGCAGGACCCGGCCCTGTTCGCCGACGAGCGCGAGGGCCACCAGTACACCAGCGCCGACGCCGAGCGCTTCATCGGTGCGCTGACCAAGCGCCTGGGCGTCGAGCCCGATTTCGTCAAGCCCGGCTACGAGGACACCTTCTACTACCTCTGGCGTGAGCGCCGCCTGCCGGTCAACGTCGACCCCTTCGAGTCGAAGCTCGAGGACGAGATGGAGCGCGTGCGCCTGCGCCGCATCTACGAGCAGGGCCTGTCGGCCGCGGTCGGCTACGTGCTGCCGCTGCGCCGCGCCGAGGGCGCCGAGATGTTCTCGCGCACCTGGGTCAGCGGCGCCTGGCACCTGCGCGACGAGCGCCTGTACCTGCTGCCCGGCGACTCGCCGATGGGCTACCGGCTCCCGCTGGACTCGCTGCCCTGGGTGAAGAAGTCGGATTACCCGTACACGATCGAGCAGGACCCGTTCGCGCCGCGCGAGGCGCTGAGCGCGGCCACCGTGCAGATGCAGTCGCTGCGCGCGCCGGAGCCGAGCAAGCCCGAGGCGCCGGTGCCCAAGCGCCAGGAGAGCGACCCGACCGTGGTGCGCTCGGCGCTCTGCGTGGAAGTGCGCGACCCGCGCCGCGCCAACGGCCCGAAGGCCGAGCAGCAGGGCATCGCCAGCGGCGTGCTCTATGTCTTCATGCCTCCGCTGGCCAAGCTGGAGGACTACCTGCTGCTGCTGGGCCATGTGGAGGCCACGGCGCGCGAGCTGGGCGTGAAGATCGTGCTGGAAGGCTACCCGCCGCCGCGCGACCCGCGCCTGAAGCTGCTGCAGGTCACGCCGGACCCGGGCGTCATCGAGGTCAACATCCACCCGGCCAGCGGCTTCGACGAGCTGGTCTACAACACCGAATTCCTCTACGAGGCGGCGCGGCTCTCGCGCCTGTCCTCCGAGAAATTCATGATCGACGGCAAGCACACCGGCACCGGCGGCGGCAACCACTTCGTGCTTGGCGGCGCCACGCCGTCCGACTCGCCCTTCCTGCGCCGGCCCGATCTGCTGGCCTCGCTGCTGGCCTACTGGCACAACCATCCGGCGCTGAGCTACCTGTTCTCCGGCCAGTTCATCGGCCCGACCAGCCAGGCGCCGCGGGTGGACGAGGCGCGCAACGACCAGCTCCGCGAGCTGGAGATCGCGCTGGGCGAGATCGCCCGCAACACCGAGTTGCACGGCCAGCAGATGCCGCCCTGGCTGGTCGACCGCTCGCTGCGCAATGTGCTGGTGGACGTCACCGGCAACACCCACCGCAGCGAGTTCTGCATCGACAAGCTCTATTCGCCCGACTCGGCCACCGGTCGCCTGGGCCTCTTGGAGCTGCGCGCCTTCGAGATGCCGCCGCATGCGCGGATGAGCATCGTCCAGCAGTTGCTGCTGCGCGCGCTGGTGGCCCGCTTCTGGAAGGAGCCCTACCGCGCGACGCTGGTGCGCTGGGGCACCGAGCTGCACGACCGCTTCCTGCTGCCGACCTTCATCCAGATGGACCTGGAGGACGTGATCGAGGACATGCAGCGCGCCGGCTACGAGTTCGAGACCAACTGGTTCGCCCCGCACCTGGAGTTCCGCTTCCCGAAGATCGGCGAGCTGACGGCGCGCGGCGTCCACGTCACGCTGCGCAATGCGCTGGAGCCCTGGCATGTGATGGGCGAGGAGGGCAGCGCCGGGGGAACGGTGCGTTATGTCGATTCCTCGCTGGAGCGGCTGGAACTGCGCGTGACGGGCCTCGTGGACCCGCGCCACCGCATCACCGTCAACGGCGTCAGCGTGCCGCTGCAGCCCACCGGCCGCGCCGGCGAGTACGTGGCCGGCGTGCGCTACCGCGCCTGGCTGCCGTCCTCGGCCCTGCACCCGACGATCGGCCTGAACGTGCCGCTCACCGTCGACCTGGTGGACCAGTGGATGCAGCGCTCGCTGGCCGGCTGCCGCTACTTCGTCGCCCACCCGGGCGGGCGCAACTACGAGACCCTGCCGGTCAACAGCTACGAGGCCGAGGCGCGGCGGCTGAACCGCTTCGTCGCGATGGGGCACACGCCGGGCAAGGTCGAGGCCGGCGAGCCGCGAATCAGCCTGGAATTCCCGTTTACCCTCGATTTGCGGCGGGCCGGGCGTTGAAATGGGTGTCGGCCGGGGCATGATCGCGGGCGTTCCAGGAATCACCCGCCCATGACCCCGAAGACCCCGCTGCAGTCCAGCCTCCTGCCCGACGACGACGCGTCGCTGGACGCCTCCACCGTCGCGGCCGGCGCCGCGCTGCGCGGACGCGAAGGCCACTACAGCGAGCTGCACGGCCAGCTCAATGCGCGGCCGGGATCGCAGTCCCAATCCCAATCCCAATCGCAGGGGCAGTCGCAATCCCAGTCCCACGCCGGGCCCCCGTTGGCCCCGCTGTGGAAGGCCTTCTTCGAGGCCACCGGCGTCGAGGGCTGGCAGGAGCTGGGCCAGCGCGCCGCCCGCACCCAGCGCCGCGTGCAGGAGGACGGCGCCAGCTACAACGTCTATGCGGAAGACGGCCAGTCCAGCCGTGTCTGGCCGCTGGAGCTGCTGCCGATGATGATCAGCGCCCAGGAATGGCGCCACATCAACGCGGGCGTCATCCAGCGCTCGAAGCTGCTCAACGCCACGCTGGCCGATGTCTACAGCAGCCGCCGCCTGCTGGACGAGGGCCTGCTGCCGCCCTCGCTGGTCTTCGCGCATCCGCAGTACCTGCGGCCGATGCACGGCGTGCAGCCGCTGGGCGGCGTGCACCTGCACGTGCTGGCCTTCGACCTGGCGCGCGGGGCGGACGGCCTGTGGTGGGTGGTCGGCCAGCGCACGCAGGCGCCCTCGGGCCTGGGCTATGTGCTGGAGAACCGGCTGATCATCGCCGAGCAGTTCCCCGAGGCCTTCCGCGAGATGGCCGTGCAGCGCCTGGCCGGCAGCTTCCAGACGCTGCTGCAGGGGCTCACGCGACTGTCGCCGGAGGGCGAGCGCGCGCGCGTCGCGCTGCTGACGCCGGGCCCGCGCAACGAGACCTACTTCGAGCACGCCTTCCTGGCCCGCTACCTGGGCATCACGCTGGTGGAGGGCGGCGACCTGACCGTGCGCGACGACCGCGTCTACCTGAAGACCACGTTGGGCCTGGAGCGCGTGCACGTGCTGCTGCGCCGCGTCGATGACGAATTCCTGGACCCGCTCGAACTCCGCTCGGATTCAGCGTTAGGCGTGCCGGGCCTGGTGCAGGCGATGCGCGCCGGCCATGTGGTGCTGGCCAACGCGCCCGGCTCCGGCTGGCTGGAAAGCCCCGGCCTGGCGGCCTTCTGGCCCGGCGTGGCCAAGCGCCTGCTGGGCGAGAAACTGCTGCTGCCCGATGCCGCTGCCTGGTGGTGCGGCGAGCAGGCGGTGTGGGAGGAGTATCGCGACGCGCTGGACCAGTTCGTCGTGGCGCCCACCTTCCCGAGCAGCGAGACCACCCGCGGCTTCGCGCCGGCCGTGATCGCCGGCATGTCGCCGGCGGCGCGCGACGCGCTGCTCTCGCGCATCTCGCAGGATCCGGCGGCCCACACGCTGCAGGCCCGCATCCAGCCTTCGGAAACGCCGGTCTGGTCCGAAGGCTCGCTGGAGCAGCGCGCCGCGGTGCTGCGGGTCTTCGCGGTCTCCGACGGCAAGGGCAGCTGGACCGTGCTGCCCGGCGGCCTGACCCGCGTGGCCACCCGGCGCAGCCGCCGCGACGATCCGCCCGACCCCTGGCTGTCGATGCAGCAGGGCAGCGCCAGCATCGACACCTGGGTGATGGCCGAAGGGCAGGTCGATCGCACCAGCCTGCTGCCCAAGCCGCTGCTGGCCGCCGACCTGAAGGACGTGCACTGGACGGTGACCAGCCGCTCCGCCGAGAACCTGTTCTGGCTGGGCCGCTACACCGAGCGGGCCGAGAACAGCGTGCGCCTGGCGCGCCTCACGCTCGACGCGCTGACCGCCGCCGCCCGCGGCAGCACGCCGCCCGAGGTGCTGCGGGTGCTCGACGCGATGACGCGCCGCTACGGGCTGGTGGGCGAGAGCGTGCCCTCGGCCGAGCAGTCGCTGCGCGTGTTCGAGCGCTCGCTGGTGCGCGCGCTGCCGGACACGGTCGAGGCCAGCAGCGTCGGCTGGAACCTGCGCGCGCTGCAGGGCTGCGCGCAGTCGCTGCGCGAGCGGCTCTCGTCCGAGCACTGGAACCTGATCCACGAGGTGGGCGACCAGTTCGGCCGCCAGATGAAGGAACTGCTCGCCAACGACTTCGGCACGCCGCTGTCCGAGGTGACCAATGCGCTGGCCCGCGTGGACACACATCTCGCCGCCATCACCGGCGCCCAGACCGACCGCATGACCCGCGACGACGGCTGGCGCCTGCTCAGCGTCGGCCGCCAGCTGGAGCGGCTGGACTTCTTCGCCAATGCGCTGATCGAGGGCTTCGCCCACAAGCTGCATCACAACGAGGAAGGCTTCGCTCTGCTGCTGGGCCTGTTCGATTCGACCATCACCTACCGCGCGCAGTTCCAGGGCCGGCGCGAGGTGCCGCCGCTACTGCAGCTGCTGGTGCACGACACCGACAACCCGCGCTCTCTGGCCTGGGTGGCGCGCACGCTGCGCGAGCGCTTCCTGAAGCTCTCGCGCCATGACCACGACTGGGCGCTGGAGCACGCGCGGGGCTTCCCGCAGCCGGAGTACTGGTCGCTGGAAGAGATCAGCACGCCGGGCGGGGAGGGCGACTACGCGCGGCTGACCGCGCTGCTGCAGGACTGCAGCGAGCGGGCGCTGGATCTGTCGGTGCAGATCGGCAGGCGCCTGTTCAATCACGTCGGTTCGATCGATCGCATGGTGTGGCAATGACGGACGCTGCTCAACGTCGCTGGCTGCGTGTCCGCCACGACACGACCTATCAATACGACGAGCCGGTCGAACTGGCCCACCACGTCGCCTGCCTGAGCCCGCGCGCCACGCCGCACCAGGAAGTACGCGACTGGCAACTGTCCATAACGCCGGAACCCGACGGAGGCGAAAACCTCGAGCAGCGCCTCAGCCGCGACGCCTGGGGCAATGCGCGGCTGGTGTTCAGCCATGCGCAGGTGCACGAGACGCTGACCGTCTCCAGCGTCTTCGAGGCCGGCATCGTCGCCGCCGAGCCGCCCGACGAGGACGCCAGCCCGGCCTGGGAGAAGGTGGCCGACTCCTTGCGCTACAAGGCCGGCGCCGTGCGCAGCGAGGCGGTGGAGTTCACGCTGGCCTCGCGCTTCGCCCCGCGCGACGGCGCGCTGGCCGCCTTCGGCCGCGAGGCCTTCAGGCCCGGCGTCTCGCTGGCCACCGGGGCGCTGGCGCTGATGAGCCAGATCCACCGCCAGTTCAAGTACGAGCCGGCCGCCACCCATGTGAACACCCGTGCGCCGGAGGCCCTGAGCCTGAAGCGCGGCGTCTGCCAGGATTTCGCCCACGTGATGATCGGCGCCTGCCGCTCGCTGGGCCTGGCCGCCAGCTATGTCTCGGGCTACCTGCTGACGCATCCCAAGCCTGGCCAGCCGCGCCTGATCGGCGCCGACGCCTCGCATGCCTGGGTCACCGTCTGGTGCCCGCACCACGGCTGGATCGCGCTGGACCCGACCAACGACGTGCTCGCCGGCCAGGACCATGTGACGCTGGCCTGGGGCCGCGACTACGCGGACGTGGCCCCGCTGCGCGGCGTGATCCGCGGCGGCGGCAAGGCACAGCCGGGCGTGGCGGTGACCGTCGAGCCGATCAGCTAGGTTTTCAGGAAGCCCGCCGTCTTGTAGAAGACATTGGGCTTGCGGTAGATCGCCAGCATCAGGCAGCCCTCGTCCGAATGCGTCTCGTGCAGCGAGCCCGGCTTGCGCCAGACGTACTGGCCTGCGCGGCAGATGCCGTCGTGGTCGTAGAAGGAGCCTTCCAGCACATAGCTCTGCTCGATCTCGGGGTGGCGGTGGAAGGGCAGGTGGGCGCCCGGCTCCCACTTCAGCAGCACCGTCATCTCGCCGGCCTCGTCGTTGCGGTAGAGCACCTTCATCGCGATCTTCTCGAACTGGGAGGGCTGCCAGTCCAGTGCGGCCGGGTCCACGTAGGTGGAGCCGCCGGCGGTGGGTTCGAGCCGGCCTTGCAGCCGCTCCTTGAAATGCCTGGAAGGGGTGTCGGCGCTCATGGATGATCCTCGGTGAAGTGACGCAGGGCTGTTGTACATTGCGCCGAAATCAGGAGACAAGACCATGGCCATCGATCGCCGCCAGTTCATCGCCCTCGCCGGCGCCGCAGCGCCCGCGCTGCCCGCATTCGCGCAGTCCGAGGGCCTGAAGATCTCGCACCAGTTCCCCGGCGGCACGCTGACCGAGGGCGATTTCCGCGACCGGCTGTGCCGCCGCTTCGCTGCCGAGGTCGACAAGCGCACAAGCGGCGCGCTGAAGGCGACGGTCTATCCGGGCTCCTCGCTGATGAAGACCAACGCCCAGTTCTCGGCCATGCGCAAGGGCGCACTGGACATGAGCCTGGTGCCGGTCTCCTACGCCGGCGGCGAGGTGGCCGAGACGAACATCGGCCTGATGCCCGCGCTGGTGCCGAGCTACGAGCAGGGCGCGCAGTGGAAGACGGCCGAGGTCGGCAAGCTGCTCGCCAAGACGCTGGACGACAAGGGCGTGATGATCGTCTCCTGGGTCTGGCAGGCCGGCGGCGTGGCGAGCAAGACCCGACCCCTGCTGACGCCCGACGATGCCAAGGGCCTGAAGGTGCGCGGCGGCAGCCGCGAGATGGACATGATGCTGAAGTCCGCCGGCGCTTCGGTGATCACGCTGCCGTCCAACGAGATCTACGCCGCCATGCAGACCGGCGCGATGGAAGCGGCGATGACCTCGTCCACCAGCTTCATCTCGTTCAAGCTGGAGGAGATCGCCAAGCACCTGACCACCGGCCGCGACAAGACCTACTGGTTCATGCTGGAGCCGCTG
>NZ_LYVQ01000133.1 GCF_001984095.1 Pelomonas sp. KK5 | reverse complement strand
CTGTGCCAGATGCTGGTGGCCCGCGGCGACGCACAGCGCGGCCTGCGCCGCTGGCCCGATGCGGCGGTCAGCTACCGGCAGTGCGCCCGCCTCGCCTGGGAGCACCTGCTGCGGCTGGAGCTGGCCTTCGCGCTCTGGTATCTGCCGCATCCGCTGGCCCACCTGCGCGAGCCGGAGCCGGCGCTGCGCATCGCGGCGGCGGCCGAGGCGCTGTGGCTGGGCAGCTTCGGCTGCCTCAGCGAGACAGACCGGCGCGACATGCGTCGCATCCGCCGGCTGGCGGCCCGCCAGCTGGACTCTGCCCGGGTACAGGCGCTGTGGGCGCAGGCCGCGGCCGCGCCGCTGGCAGACGCCGTCACGCTGGCGATCAGCTGAAGCACCGACTAACGCTCGCCTAACGGCGAAGTTCGACGCTCTCTCCGTCCGCACCACCCGAAGGAGACTCGCATCATGCTTCGCACCCTGCTCGCCGCCAGCACGCTGGCCGGCTTCACGCTGCTGCCCCAGGCCGCCACGGCGGCCGGCGACAGCCTGTCCACCCACTACACCGACTTCACCAGCTGGACCCTGTTCGGCAGCGCCACCGCGTCGAACATGACGCCCGGCAACGGCTTCACCTACAGCGACCTGATGCTCACCGCGCCCGGCGGCAACGGCCAGGTCGGCGCCGGCTTCGCGCCGACCGCGCTGGCGCTGGACTTCAACGCGCCCTTCTTCTTCGACTTCAACTTCTTCATCGCCGGCAACGAGCTGCGCGGCGACGGCATGACCTTCACGCTGTCCACCACCGCGGCAGCCGGCGGCACCGGCAGCTCGCTCGGCTACGAGGGGCTGGACCACAGCGTGGCGCTGGCGATCGACACCTTCCACTTCGACGGCGAGCCGGTCTCGCCGAGCCTGCAGATCCTGCGCAACGGCGACACCACGCCGGTGGCCGTCACCGAGACCGGCCTGGGCGACGCGATCCGCAACGTGCCCTTCCAGTCCTACGCCAGCCTCAGCTACAGCCCTTCAGGCAACGGCGACGCCACCGGCACGCTGGTCGGCTTCCTGCAGGTGTACACGGCGGACGGCGATCCCTCGCAGTTCCAGACCTTCAGCGTGCAGGCCAGCGTCGACTTCAGCGACCTGGCCGGCAGCCCGCTGTTCTACGGCTTCACCGCCTCGACCGGGGCGGCCACCGACGGCCATTTCGTGACCTCGGCGATGCCGGTGCCCGAACCCGGCAGCGCGCTGCTGCTGGGTGCGGGGCTGGCCTACGTGGTGAGCCGCCGGCTTACTCGACGGCCTTGAGCATGTCCTCGACGACCTTCTTCGCGTCGCCGAACACCATCATCGTCTTGTCCATGTAGAACAGCTCGTTGTCCAGGCCCGCGTAGCCGGCGGCCATCGAGCGCTTGTTGACGATGATGGTCTTGGCCTTGTAGGCCTCCAGGATGGGCATGCCGTAGATCGCGCTGCCCTTCACGTGCGCGGCCGGGTTCACCACGTCGTTGGCGCCCAGGATGATGGCCACGTCCGCCTGGCCGAACTCGGCGTTGATATCTTCCATCTCGAAGACCTGGTCGTAGGGCACCTCGGCCTCGGCCAGCAGCACGTTCATGTGGCCGGGCATCCGCCCTGCAACGGGATGGATCGCGTACTTGACCGTCACGCCCTTCTCGGTGAGCTTGGCGGCGAGTTCCTTCACCGCATGCTGGGCGCGCGCCACCGCCAGGCCGTAGCCCGGCACGATGATCACGCTCTCGGCATTGCCCATCACGAAGGCCGCGTCGTCGGCGCTGCCGCTCTTGACGTTGCGCTGCTGCTGGGCGCCGCCGGTGGCTGCCGTGGCATCGCCACCGAAGCCGCCCAGGATCACGTTGAAGAACGAGCGGTTCATCGCCTTGCACATGATGTAGCTCAGGATCGCGCCCGAGCTGCCCACCAGGCTACCGGCGATGATCAGCATCGCGTTGTTCAGGCTGAACCCGATGCCCGCCGCCGCCCAGCCGGAGTAGCTGTTGAGCATCGAGACGACGACCGGCATGTCCGCCCCGCCGATCGGGATGATCAGCGTCACGCCCAGCACGAAGCCCAACAGCACGACGAGGCCGAAGTCCATCTGCGACTGGCTGTGCCAGAAGCCGAAGATGAAGAACACCGCGGCCAGGCCCAGCAGCGCGTTGACCGTGTGCTGGCCCTTGAACACCACCGGCGCGCCCTGGAACAGGCGGAACTTGCTTTTTCCCGAGAGCTTGCCCCAGGCGATCACGGAGCCGGTGAAGGTCAGTGCGCCGATGAAGGCGCCCAGGGCCAGCTCGATGCGGTTGCCGCCCGGGATGACGCTGTCGCCCTTGGCCGCGATGCCGAAGGCCGAGGGCTCGCTGGCGGCGGCGGCGGCGATCGCCACGGCAGCCAGGCCGATCATGCTGTGGAAGAAGGCCACCAGCTCGGGCATCTTGGTCATCTCGACCGTCTTGGCCCGCCAGGCGCCGTAGCCGCCGCCGGCCACCAGGCCGATCAGCACCCAGCCCAGGCCCATGGCGCTGCCGCCGAGCTTGAAGATCAGCGCGACCGTCGTCAGCGCGGCGATGGTCATGCCGGCCATGCCGAAGACGTTGCCGCGGATGGAGGTGGTCGGGTGCGAGAGGCCCTTGAGCGCCTGGATGAAGCAGACACTGGCGAACAGATAGAGCAGGACGACGAGGTTCATGCTCATTTGGCGGCCTCCGTCGTGGCCTTCTTTTCCTTCTTCTTGAACATCGCCAGCATCCGCCGCGTGACGAGGAAGCCGCCGAAGATGTTCACCGCGGCCAGCGCCACGGCGACGACGCCCATGGTCTTGGCAAACGGCGTCTCGGTGAGCGCGGCGGCCAGCATCGCGCCGACGATGACCACCGCGGAGAGCGCGTTGGTCACCGCCATCAGCGGCGTGTGCAGCGCGGGCGTGACGGTCCAGACCACGTGGTAGCCCACGTAGATGGCCAGCACGAAGATGATCAGGTTCGTGACCGTGTGGTTGACGATGTCGAGTTCCATGGAATGTCCCCGGAGAGTTACTTGCGCTTGACCTCGCCACCCTGCGTCATCAGGCAGGCGGCGACGATGTCGTCGTCCATCGGCACGTTGAAGGTGCCTTCCTTGGTCAGCACGAGCTTGAGGAAGTCCAGCACGTTGCGCGCGTAGAGGGCCGAAGCATCGGCGGCCACCAGCGCGGGCAGGTTGGTCTCGCCGACCAGCGTGACGCCGTGCTTGAGCACCGTGCGGCCGGCCTCGGTCAGCGGGCAGTTGCCGCCGTTGGGCGCGGCCAGGTCGACGATCACCGAGCCGGGCTTCATCGCCTTGACCATGTCCTCGGTCACCAGCACCGGGGCGGCGCGACCGGGGATCAGCGCGGTGGTGATGACCACGTCGGCCTGCGCCACGCGCTTGGCGACCTCGACCTTCTGGCGATCGAGCCAGCTCTGCGGCATCGGCTTGGCATAGCCACCGACGCCCTCGGCCGCTTCCTTCTCCTCGGGCGTGTCGTAGGACACCTCGATGAACTTGGCACCCAGCGATTCGACCTGCTCCTTGACCGAAGGACGCACATCCGAGGCCTCGATCACCGCGCCCAGGCGCTTGGCCGTCGCGATGGCCTGCAGGCCCGCGACGCCGACGCCCAGGATCACCACCCGCGCGGCCTTCACCGTGCCGGCCGCGGTCATCAGCATCGGGAAGAAGCGCTGGTACTTGTCGGCGGCGATCATCACGGCCTTGTAGCCGGCGATATTGGCCTGCGAGGAGAGCACGTCCATGCTCTGCGCGCGGGTCGTGCGCGGCGCGGCTTCCAGCGCGAAGCTGGTGAGGCCGGCGGACGCCAGCGCCTGCAGGCCGTCCCGGTCGAAGGGGTTGAGCATGCCCACCAGCGCGGCGCCGGACTTGAGCAGCGTCAATTCCTCGGCGCTGGGGCTCTTGACCTTCAGCAGCAGGTCGGCCTGATAGACCGTGGCACGGTCGACGATCTGCGCACCGACCGCCGCATAGGCCTCGTCGGTGACGCTGGCGGACAGGCCCGCACCGCTCTCCACGCGCAGCGTGTGGCCTTGCGCGACCAGCTTCTTCACCGTTTCCGGCGTGGCGGCCACGCGCGTTTCTCCCGCCGCGCTCTCGCGCGGTACCCCGATCAGCATAGGAAGCGCTCCCGTGTTCGAATAGCGGACTGCGGCGCAGCTTACACAATAGGTTCAGCGTGCGGCATACGGACAAGCGTGAAAGCGACAGTTGATGAACAACGAACGTTGGCGGCCCAGTGTGACGGTGGCCGCGGTGATCGAGCAGGAAGGACGCTTCCTGCTGGTCGAGGAAGTGACTTCCGAGGGCCTGATGCTGAACAACCCGGCGGGCCATCTGGAGCCCGGTGAGTCGCCGCTGGAAGCGGTCGTGCGCGAGGCATTGGAAGAGACCGGGCGCCCCTTCGCCGCCGATGCGCTGCTGGGCCTGTACCTCTCGAGAACCCAGCGCCCATCGCGATCGGAGGACATCACCTACCTGCGCATCGCCTTCAGCGGCAGCGTGGGCGAGCCGATTGCCGGCTGGGTGCTGGACAAGGGCATCGTGCGCACGCTGTGGCTCACGCCGGACGAGATCCGCGCCGCCGCGCACCGCCTGCGCAGCCCTCTCGTCCTGCAATGCATCGACGACCATCTGAGCGGCCGGCGGCTGCCGCTGGATGCAATTCATTCGGACAATTCTCTGTACATGCCGCAGGTCAAGAACTGAGCGGAGGAAAACTGCTATGGACAGCGACGAGCAGCAGATCCGCGCCCTGGTGGCGGACTGGATGCGGGCCAGCAAGGCCGGCGACGTGGACCATGTGCTGGGCCTGATGACCGAGGACGTCGTCTTCCTCGTGCCCGGCCGCGAGCCGATGCGCAAGGCCGAGTTCGCGGCGGCCTCGCGGGCCCAGCAGGGCGCGATGGAGATCGACGGGCGCAGCGAGATCCAGGAGGTCTCGGTCAGCGGCGACATGGCCTATGCCTGGTCGAGGCTGCAGGTGACCGTCACGCCCACGGGCAAGCCGGCGATCGAACGCAAGGGCCACACGCTCACGGTGTTCCGCAAGGAGAACGGCCGCTGGCGGCTGGCGCGCGACGCGAATCTCCTTGCCTGAGCCCGGTTGTGCCCGCTTTGGGACAATCGGAGCCATGAGCTCCCCCAAGCAACGCATCGTCGTCGGCCTGTCCGGCGGCGTCGATTCCGCCGTGACTGCCCACCTGCTGAAACAGCAGGGGCACGAGGTCGTCGGCATCTTCATGAAGAACTGGGAAGACGATGACGACAGCGAATACTGCTCGTCCAACATCGACTTCGTGGACGCCGCCGCCGTCGCCGACGTGATCGGCATCGAGATCGAGCACGTCAACTTCGCCGCCGACTACAAGGACCGCGTCTTCGCCGCCTTCCTGCGCGAGTACCAGGCCGGCCGCACGCCCAACCCGGACGTGCTCTGCAACGCCGAGATCAAGTTCAAGGCCTTCCTCGACCACGCGATGCGCCTGGGCGCCGAGAAGATCGCCACCGGCCACTACGCCAGGGTCCGTCGGCATAACGGGTCAGTTCAGCTGCTCAAGGGCGTGGACCACACGAAGGACCAGAGCTACTTCCTGCACCGGCTGAACCAGCAGCAGCTGGAGAAGACGCTGTTCCCGGTCGGCGAACTGAGGAAGACCGAGGTTCGCCGCATCGCAGAGGAGATCGGCCTGCCCAACGCGAAGAAGAAGGACTCGACCGGCATCTGCTTCATCGGCGAGCGGCCCTTCCGCGAGTTCCTGAACCGCTACCTGGCCCACCAGCCCGGCCCGATCAAGGACGAGCGCGGCCGCAAGATCGGCGAGCACGTGGGCCTGTCCTTCTACACGCTGGGCCAGCGCCAGGGCCTGGGCATCGGCGGGGTCAAGGACAAGGGCGCCCAGCGCGGCGGCGGCGAGCACGCGCCCTGGTTCGTCGCCCGCAAGGACATCGAGGCCAACACGCTGGTCGTCGTGCAGGGCCACGACCATCCCTGGCTGCAGAGCACGAGCCTCGTCGCCGACGACATCAGCTGGACCGATTCGCAGCCGGCCGACAGCGAGATCGCGGCCAAGACCCGCTACCGCCAGGCCGATTCGTCCTGCCGCTTCACCGGCGAGGGCGAGCAGCGCTTCGAGCTGCGCTTCGCCGAGCCGCAATGGGCCGTCACGCCCGGCCAGAGCGCCGTGCTGTACGACGGCGAGGTGTGCCTGGGCGGCGGCGTGATCGCCAGCGCCGCGGCATGACCTCGGGCACGCGGCGGCGCCTCCGATCTGTGGCACCCTCGCGCGCTTGAACAAGCTCGACCGACTCCTCTCCCGCATCGCCCAGCCCTCGGTGGTGCTGCGCGCCGCCGCGCTGGCCGTCTGCCTGCTGGAGCTGGCCTCGGCCGCGGCCACGCTGCTGGGCTACCGCACCGATGCCTACGACGGCGTCGTGCCCGCGCTGTGGCTGCGCCTGGGCGGCTCGCCCAATGCCCCGCTGCTGCTGCTGATCTGCCTCACCCTGCTGGGCCTGTTCGCCTGGGCCTACTGGCAGCTGGCGCGCGACAGCCGCGCCGACCGGCCGCTGCCGCATGCGCTGGGGCGCATCCTGCTGATCGACGCGCTGGCGCTGGCGGTGACGCCGGGCCTGCCCTTCCTCGTCACCGCGCTGGCCGCGCTGCTGCTGCGGGTGCGGCCCGCCCTGTTCTTCGCCCTGGGCCAGGTCTTGCTGAACCTGCTGCTCTACTGGTTCCTTCCGCAGGCCGCCGCTCAGGCCCCGCAGGACGTGCCCGCCTGGTTCGACAGCCTGGGTCTCCTGATGGCCATGCTGGCGCTGCACGGCATGGCCTTCGGCCTGGGCCGCATGGCCGCCGACGAGGCCGAGAAGCGCCGCTGGCTGCAGGCCATGCTGGCCGAGCGGCTCAGCGCCGAAGCGCTGCAGGCCGAGCAGCTGCGCTACAGCGAACGCACGCTGATGGCGCGCGAGCTGCACGACGTGGTGGGCCACCACCTGACCGCGCTGAACCTGCAGCTCCAGCTGGGTAGCGCCTTGCTTCAGCGGCAGGATCCGGCCGGCGCCGCACAGGCAGTGGACAAGGCCCGCGAGGGCGCGGCCCGGCTGCTGGCCGACGTGCGCGAGGCCGTCTCGCGCCAGCGCAGCGAGCCGCGCATCGACTTGAGCAGCGCGCTGCAGGCGCTGGCCGACGGCATCGCCAGCACCCGGGTGGAGCTGGACATCGCCCCCGAGGCCCGCGACCTGAGCCCGCGCGTGGCCCATGCGCTGCTGCGCTGCGTGCAGGAGGCGGTGACGAATGCAGTGCGTCACGCGCGGGCCGCCCATGTGCGGGTCACGCTGGCCGTCGACGGCGCCAGGCCTGACAATGCCGAGGTCCGGCTGAGCATCGAGGACGACGGCCCCGGGGCCGCCCGCCTCATGCCCGGCAACGGCCTGAAGGGCATGGCGGAGCGGATGGCCGAGCTCGGCGGCAGCATGCAGGTGGTGCAGCATGCCGGGCCGGGTTTCCGGATCGAGCTGCGCTGCCCGCGAACCGCCTGAAGAACCGTCCGACTTGTGACCAATCAAGTGACCATGGCAATCAAGATCCTGCTGGTCGAGGACCAGCAACTGGTGCGAGAAGGGCTCAAGGGCCTGCTGGCGCTGAGCGATGAGCTGCAGATCGTCGGCGAGGCCAGCGACGGCGCGGAGGCGCTGCAATGGCTGGCCGCCGCCGGCGAGGGCCTGCCCGACATCATCCTGTCCGACATGCGCATGCCGCGCCTGGACGGCCTGGGCCTGATCCGCGCGCTGGCCGCGCGGGCCTGGGCGATCCCGGTCGTGCTGCTGACCACCTTCGACGATGCCCAGGCCTTCGACGAGGCGGTGCGCGCCGGCGCGCGCGGCTTCCTGCTGAAGGCCATCAGCCCTGACACGCTGCTGCAGGCGCTGCGCGACGTGCACGCCGGCGGCACCGCGCTGCGCCCCTCGCTGACCACGCGGATGGAGCGCCACGGCGAGCCGCTGGCCTTCGCGGCGGCGGACCAGCCCGACGCCCTCTCGCCCAAGGAACTGCAGGTGCTGCGCCTGGTGGCCAGCGGCCGCAGCAACACCGAGATCGCCGCGCTGCTGGGCAACAGCGAGGGCGTGATCAAGAACCACTGCTCGGCCATCTTCTCGAAGATGGGCGTACGCGACCGCACGCAGGCGGTGCTCAGGGCGATCGATCTGGGCTGGATCTGAGCAGCGCGTCGCGGCGCTGCTCGGGCGTCGCGCCCAGGTGCAGCACCCAGAAGCGCGCGTAGCGGGTGCCGCCGTCGGTACAGGCCAGGCCCACGTCCTGGAACTCCGGCTGCATCAGGTTCGCGCAGTGGTCGGGGCTGGACAGCCACTGGGCCAGCACGTCGTCCAGGTCCTGCTCGCCGGCGGCGATGTTCTCGCCAGCCCGCTGCACCCGGTAGCCGGCCGCACGCAACCGCGCCGGCAGCGTGCGCGAGACCTGACCCTCGTGCGTCACCACGCCCCGCTGCGCCAGCTCGTCGGCGAACAGCCGTGCCGAGCCGGCCAGCATCGCGTTCCAGCGCAGCGGCGGCGCGGCGGCCATCGGCTGGCCGCCGCAGACCTGGGCGCGGGCGCGCAGCGCGTTCACAGCGGCCAGCGCCTGCTCGGCCGCGGGCTGGCAGTCCGCATGAGCCCAGGGCAGCGCGAGAGCCAGCAGGGCGGACGGCAGGATGCGCATGGATCGGATGTTAGGTCCTAACGTCGTATCTCGACGCATGCAACCCTCCTGCATCGGCGCACAATCGCTGCTTGCTGCCCCGCTCACGCCAGGAGCCTCCGATGCCCGCGACGATGATCCCCAGCCTGCGCTACCAGGACGCCCCCGCCGCCATCGACTGGCTGGCCCGCGCCTTCGCCTTCGAGGCCGGCCTGGTGGTGCCCGATGGCGAGGGCGGCATCGCCCACGCGCAACTGGTGATGCGCGACGCCAAGCGCGGCGATGCGATGGTGATGCTGGGCTCGGTGCGGCCGGGCAGCGAGTTCGGCCGCTGGGTGCTGCAGCCCGGCGAATGCGGCGGCCGCTCGACGCAGTGCCCGTACATCGTCGTCGACGCCATCGATGAGCACTACGAACGCGCCTGCGCGGCCGGCGCCGAGATCGTCATGCCCATCGCCGACCAGGACTACGGCGGCCGCGTCTACACCTGCCGCGACCCGGAAGGCCACCTCTGGTGTTTCGGCAGCTACGACCCCTGGGCCGAGTCAAGTTGATACCTTCCTTAACTTGCCTCGCCGGGGGGCATGGGGGACGATGCCCACATGAACAAGCATTCCCGTTTTCTTCGCCCCCTGCTGCAGCGCCTGGCCCTGGCCGGGCTGGCCGGCATGGCGGTCGCCTGTGCGGCGGCCGATGACGGCACCACGGTGCCCAACCAGTCTTCCGCCCAGCTGATGAGCAAGGTGCAGTCGCTGATCGGCGATGCCGAGTGCGACCATCCGACGCAGTGCCGCGTCGTCGCCGTCGGCGCGAAGGCCTGCGGCGGCCCGAGCGGCTACCTGGCCTGGTCGCAGAAGGGCACGGACCAGGAGACGCTGGCCGCCGCGGTAGCCGCGCAGTCCGCGGCCGAGCGCCGCGAAGTGCAGGCCGCGGGCATGCTGTCCGACTGCCGCATGCTGACCCCGCCCGCCGCCACCTGCCGCCCGCGCGTCAGCGACGGCAAGAAGACCTGCCAGCTGGGCCTGGGCGGTGCGGGCCGGCTCGACTGATCTTTCGCCCGCCGTCCTTCCTTCATCGATCAAGCCCCCGCGGCCCTGGCCCCGGGGGCTTTTCTTCTTCGTCCGGCGCCAACGAGAAAAAGGCCGCACACCTTGCGATGTGCGGCCCGAGCGACCGCCCTCGCGGGCGGTGCAGTGCGCTCTTCTGTCTTACTGCGGTGCGACCTGGGCCACGCCCTTCTTGCTGTCGGAGGCCGGGGTGACGGTCTCGGACGGCGTGTTCGGGGTCGTGTCGATCGTCAGCGAGGTCGCGGCGGCCGGCGTGGCGCTGGCATCCAGGAACATCGCGCCGCCCACATAGCGGTGGCTGGTCTGCAGGCCGGACCAGCTGATGCCGGCCGTCGAGGAACCACCGGCATAGACGGTCGTCGCGACCGCAGCGTTGAACGTGCCACCGGCGGTGTCGCCCGACTTGACGATCCAGCTGGACAGCTTGTGCGTCATCGGCGCGGTACCGGCATAGGCAGCCACGCAGACACGGTAGTCACCGGCGGCGGGACGCAGGATCTCGACGGTCTCGTGCGAGGTGCCGCTGCCCGAGATCGTGGTCGTGCCGTCCGGCGCCACCACGGCCAGGTCGTTGTCGTCGCCGGTGCTGCTGACGTCCGCATTGCGCAGAGCGAAGCGCGCCACGATGGTGTTGGCCGGGATCGTGAAGCTGTACTGCGCCAGCGCCGCGTTCGGCACGCCGGACTTGCAGGCGACACCGACATCCAGCGCGGTGTTGGCCACCAGCGTCGTGACCGGGCCGAGCGTCACGTCCTGGATGCCCTTGGCGACGGTCATCTTGCCGGCGTAGCCGGTGCGGACCGTGAAGGTGCGGCTACCGGAGAGGACCGTGGCAGGAGCCGCGGCGGCCGGAGCGCTGATCGAAGAACCCTTGTAGGCCAGCATCGGGCTGCGGACCACGTGCGTGCCGTCTGTCCAGCTCAGCGAGCCGTACATCCAGGTGAACTGCGGGGTCGAGGCACCCGGGGTCATCGTGACGGTGAAGGACTTGGTCTCGCCCGGGTTCAGCGTCAGCGAGGCCGGCGAAACCGCCACGGAACCCATGCCCGGCAGCGAAGCCGTCGAGGTGTAGGTGGCGGCAGCGGTGCCCACGTTGGTGACGCTACGGGTGACGACGGTCGGGCCGACCATCGTGCCCACGGTGATCGACGGCAGGTTCAGGTTGTAGGTCTGGTCCAGCGTGCCGTAGGTCGAGCAGTCGGAAGCGGAGACCAGGCTCTTCTGCGTCAGGCACTGGTACTTGACGAAGTCGGCCTTGCCCATGTCGTAGACCAGGCCCGGATCCATCGCCTTGTTCGGCTGGATGAAGCCGGCGCCCTGCGACCAGGGCAGCTTGCCGTTCTGCATGCCGGTCAGGCCGTCGTCCAGCGTGTCCATGGCCGAGGTCATCAGCGCGGACTTGATCGCGGCGGGCGACCAGGTCGGGTGCGCCTGCTTCAGCAGCAGCGCGATGCCAGTGACGTGCGGGGTGGCCATCGAGGTGCCGTCGTACGAGGCCCAGGCGTTGGGGACCGGGCTCAGCGTGGCAGACGTCATCTGCGTGCGCTGGGCCTGGGTCAGGGCCGGGGTCACGGCGGCGATCACGCCGACGCCGGGAGCAGCCACGTCCGGCTTCAGCACGTTCGAGTCAGCCAGGTTGGGGCCGCGGCCCGAGAACGAGGCGATCGTCGGGGCCGGCTGCTTGCCGGCGTAGAAGGCGGTTTCCGAGGCCGTGGCGCCGGCACCGGCGCTGACCGCGTAGGACTTGATCAGGGCGCCGTCGGCCGCGCTGACGTGGACCGTCGGCACCGAGTGGACTTCCGACACCAGGCCGGCGCCGTTGTCCACCTCGACCATGCCGACGCCGCCGGCGTTCAGCACGGCCAGGCTCTTGTCGACGCGGGCATTGGTGCCGCGGGTGCAGATGACGATCTTGCCGGCGACCTTGGCCGGGTCCAGCAGCACCTGGCCCGCGGCCGAGGCGGCGCTGGCGGCGCTGAAGCACAGGTTGGCGGCACCGCCACCCAGGCCCACGTCTTCGGCGCGGACCAGCGAGGCGCTCGGCAGGGCGTTGACGTTCAGCGAAGCGCCGCTGTACTTGGCGCCGTTGCCCAGGTTCACGTCGCCGGCCATCAGGCGGTCGTGCGTGGCGGCAGCGACGGTCGTCAGCCAGGGGCTCGGGTGGTTGGCGGTGTTGCCCGGGCCGTCGTTGCCGGCGGCGGCAGCGACGAAGATGCCGGCCAGCGCAGCGCGGTAGAAGGCCTGCTCGACGATGTCGTTGGTGGTGCCGGTGGCGCCGCTGATCGAGTAGTTGATCGAGTTGACGCCATCCTTGACCGCGTCGTTGATCGCCAGCAGCGAGTCGGCGGAGGAGCAGGCATTCTGGCTGCCCGTGCCGTCGGTGGCGGCCGCGTTCACGTAGGTGAAGCAGACTTTGTACGAGGCGATGCGGGCGCGCGGGGCCATGCCGGAGGCATTGCCCATCGTGATGCCATTGACGACGGCCGGAACCAGGCTGTTGCCGGCAACGGTCGAAGCCGTATGGTCGCCGTGGCCGCCGTGGCCGGTGGCGCCGCCCAGGTCATCGCGCGGCGAGTTGAAGGAGGTCCAGTGGAAGGACTTGCCCGCCATCAGGTTGGCGCTGTAGGACTTGGCGCCGATCAGCTTGTTGTTGCAGGCGGTGGCCGGGTCGAAGGCATCGCCGGCGACGCAGCTGCCGGTGAAGGTGGCCGGCGGCGGGCCGTAGGCCAGGGTGCCGCCGCTGAAGGTCGGGGCGCCGGTGCCGTCCACGCGGTCGGCGTAGGCGGGGTTCTCGGGCCAGATGCCCAGGTCGACGTTGCCGTGGACCATGCCCTCGCCCTTGACCTTCAGGCTGTTGGCATCGGTCTGCGACCAGATGCCGTTGGCGGCGGTCAGGCCCAGGAAGATCGGGGTGGTGATGGTGACCGGGTTGACGATCTGGTCTTCGGCGACCAGCGCCACGTTGGCGTTCAAGCTCAGTGCCTGCGCCTGCGCGGAGGTCAGCATGGCGGTGAAGCCGTTGACGACGGTGTCGAGCTGGCTGATCGGGGCGGTGGTGCTGACGGTGGACAGCACCTGGATCTGCTTGTCGCGCAGGTAGCCGCCGTAGGCCAGCGCGGCCGGGCTGCGGCCATTGAAGGCAGTGCCGGCGACGGCCTGCGTGGCGGCGTAGCCGGCGGTCGTGCCCTGGTAGGTGGTGGTGGGTTCTTCCTTCAGCTGGACGATGTAGACCTTCGCATCGGACTGGGCCTGGGCGGCGGCGCCGGACAGCAGCACCAGCGCGGCGATGGCGGTGGACTTGAGTTTCATCATGGTGTTCTTGTTCCTCTGGATGTTCTTGGCTCTGTGGCTCAGGCGGCGTTGTTGCGGCGGCGGCGGACGATGCCACCGACGGCGCCGAGGCCGGCCACCATCAGCATCCATTCGGAAGGTTCGGGAACGGCCGAGACGTCCAGTGCGATGTTGTCGATCGCGTACTGGCCCTTGTCGGACTTGAAGGCCGCACAGCTGCCCGAGGTCGGGTTGCAGTAGTAGGCGTAGAAGAACAGGTCGGTGACGGCCGCATTGTTTAGGCCAGCGCCCGAAAGGTTGCCCCAGCTCCCCAGCGCCTGGCCACCGGTCAGTGTGCCGGCAGCGGTTGTCGTGATGTTGACGAAGGAGCCGCTGCCGCTCACAGGCGCGGCATAAACCGTATACCCCAGCATCGTGCCGTCGGCGGTGTAGCTGTCGGCTTCAACGGCGAAATACATGGCAGTCGAGCCGGCGGTGTCGCCCGAGGCCTTCAGGAAGGCGACCTGTGCGCTGCTGAAGGAGATGCTGGTCAGCGTCGGCGAGCCGTTGTAGATGTGCAGCAGGCCGTCGTTGTCAATCTGCAGGTAGTCCGTCGAGTTGTTGGACGCACAGGGGCCGCCATCCAGGCAGGAGCTGGGATCGGCAGCGCGGCGGATCGAGCCGAGCAGGCCGTCGCCACCGCCCACATCCTGCGTGTTGATCACATAGTTGCCGATGGCCAGTTGGTCACCGCCAAGGAAGATGTCGCCCAGGGGCAGGCTCGACGTGTCGACTCCCTCGAAGTCGATCACATACGCATTCGCCGCGCCGGCGCAAAGCAGCGCAGCCGCTGCGCCCATTGCAGATTTCGTCCAGAAACTCTTCATGTTGAAAACCTCTTTTTTGAACCAATGGTCGTTTGGTGCGCACCGTTTTGAGGATTTGTTTCCCTGGTCTTGCCGAGTTCCACGCAGTTCCCCAACTGCACAGAAATCACTTAGTCGTGACTTGTGCATGAATTTATTGTGCTCATGGGGGTTGACAACGACATAGCGAGTTGCCCATCCCCGCGACCAAGGGGTACACAGGGTTAGACCCGACAAGTCTCAAATTCGAGACTTGTCTAGGTGAGTTATAGGGGTCGCGTTCGGCGCCGAAATTAAGGCAGCGGCGCCGATCCTGGGACACTCGCGGGCGTGGCCGGAGCGTCTGCGCGAGGTGCGATAAACGCCCAATCTTTCGCCTGGGAAACGGGCGTCCCCTCATCCTGGTGCGTGCGCAACAGCGGATGTAACGAGCGGCTACGCACCGCATTGAAGCGAGTAGGGTCTCCGGGCACCGGCACCAGTTCCCAGTCGGCCGCGTTGGTGAACGGGTCGACATAAATGCGGCGCAGGTGATAGCGGATCTTTACGCCGCGACGGTCGATCAGCAGGTCTTCCAGCGTGCGCGGGTACTGCTTGATGGTCGGGTCCGGCGAAGCGGCGACGTAGCTCGCGATGGCGCGCGCGATCTCGTTGCCGCGGAACACCAGCTCGGCCTCGCGTTCGCGCTCCGCGGCGTTGCTCCAGCTCTGCCCCAGCGCCGCCAGCGCTGCCGCCGTGATGGCGACGAAGAACAGCATGACCAGGTAGCTGAAGCCCGCCTGGCTCCTCGTCAAGTCACGCCGCGGTGACTTACCAGTCGGCATACAGCCGTCCGTCGGAGGCGCGGCCGGCGGCGCCGCTGCGCACGTCATAGAGATTGCCGGCGCTTTGCGCGTCAGGTGGCGGCATGACCTCCACCCACTGGTCGCGCTTGCCGCTCAGCGGGTCCTCGGGGATCTCGCGGATGTAGTGCAGCTCGGCCAGCTGCCGCAGCGAGTCGGGGTACTTGCCCTTGTCGGCCACATAGTGGTCGATCGCGTCGCGCATGGTTTCCAGCGAGGTGCGCAGCGCGGTCTCCCGGGACTTCTGCAGCCCGCCGAAATAGCGCGGCGCGGCGATCGAGGTCAGCAGCGCGACGATCGCCATTACGACGATCAGCTCGATCAGGGTAAAGCCGCGCTGCGGGTGCTTCTTCGTCATCATGACGTCTACCAATCCCTGTAGCGCGAACCATCCAGCCCGCGCTTCTCCGAACGTGAGTACACATCGAACACGTCCGCCCCGGGACGCGGCGAGTCGGGCGGGCTGTCGGCGCTGCGCAGGCCCCAGCTGTCGGCCGGCGCCAGCGCCGGGTCGGCGAAGGGGTCGCGCGGCACGCGGCGCAGGAAGTAGATCCTGCGGCCCTTGACGGACTTGGCGTCGGCCACGCCGGCCGCCAGCGCGTCGAGGCTGGGCGGGTAGCCGCTGGCGTCGGCGGCATGGGCGACCTGCCCCTCGTCGGCCGCCTTCTTGTAGGCATCGATCGCCGTGCGGATCTGGCGCAGCGCCTGGCGCAGCTCGTGCTCGCGGCTGCGCTGGGCGGACATCTGCAGCATCGGGCGCGCGGCCGCCGCGAGCACGCCCATCATCGCGAGGACGACGAGCATCTCGATCAGCGTGAAGCCGCGCGCACGCGCCGCAGGAGCCGGCCTCACTTGGGCATTTCCACCGTCAAGAGGCCCACGCCTTCCGCGCGGGCGGCGGGCTGCTCGCCGTTGGGCCCGGTGGCCACCAGGTTGCCGACCTCGATATTGGTCACCTGCCCGTTGGCCGCCGGCAGCGCCCGCAGCACGACGACCTTCTCGCCGCGCGCCGGCAGCTCGATCGGCAGCAGGCCCGGCGATGCGCCGGGCACGATCTGCGGCAACTGCAGCTTGGCGGCGTCGTAGCTGATCTCGCCCTTGACCGCAAAGCCGCTCTCGTTCTTCAGGCTCACCGAGACGGTGCCACCGGCCGGCGTCGAGGGCGTGACCTCATAGCGCACCAGGGCTTCGCCGGCCATCGCCGACGGCTGCTGTTGTTGTTGCTGTTGCTGCTGCTGGGACGCGCTGCCGGCACCTTCGATCAGCGAGGGCACGCCAGGCCGGCTGGCGATCTGCGCCGCCGTCAGCGCGCCGCCCACGCGAGCGGCCGGGCGGATGATGCTGCTGAACGAGCCCGGCGAAGCGTCGGTGCCGCCGGCCACGCGGGTGACGCCGCTGTCCGGCAGCACCAGGTTGCGCACGATGTGCGGGGTGATCAGCATCACCACCTCGGTCTTGCTGCGGTTCGTGCCCTGCACGCCGAACAGCTTGCCCAGCAGCGGCAGCCGGGACAGGCCGGGGATGCCATTGGACGTGCCGCGGTCCTCGTCGTTGATCAGGCCGGCCAGCACCTGCGTCTCGCCGTCGTTCAGGCGCAGCGAGGTGGTGCTCTGGCGGGTGCCGACCTGGTAGGCGGTGGTGCCGCCCGGGCCGGTGACCTGGTTCAGCAGGCTGGAGACCTCGAGGTTCAGCTTGATGATGACGTCGTTGTCCAGCTGCACCGAGGGCTCGACCTCCAGCTTCAGGCCCACGTCCAGGTAGCTCACCGAGGCGGCCACCGAAGTCTGGCCGCTGAAGTTGGTGGTGGTGGTGAACACCGGCACCTTCTCGCCGATCACGACCTTGGCCTTGTCGTGGTTGCGGACGCGGATTTTCGGGTTGGCCAGCAGGTTGGCGTCGCTGGCGTTGCCGGTCATCGTGGCGACGATGGCCGGGTTGGCGATGCTGGCGCGGAACTTCAACGGGCTCGTGTGGCCGAGGACCACGGAGTCCGGATACTTGCCCGTCGAACTGTCCATGAAACCGATCTGCGCGGAGGTCGGCCATTGAAGCCCCAGCGACTCCACCTTGTCCGAGGCCAGCTCCATCACCTCCACGTCCAGCATCACCTCGGGCTCCGGCAGGTCCACCGAGGCGACCAGCTTCTCCACCAGGCGCACCACCTCCGGCGTGTCACGCACGACCAGCAGGTTCAGCCGCTCGTCGATATGAATGTCGCGCACCTTGGCGATCGTGCGCACCATGCCCTGTACGGTCTTCACGTCCGCGTTGGTCAGGTAGAGCGTGCGGGTGACCAGCTCCTGGTGCTCGCGCTGCTTGGCGGCGGTGGCCGGATAGATCAGCACCGAGCTCTCGTTGAGCAGCTTGCGGTCCAGCTGCTGGGTGCCGAGGATCACGCGCATCGCCTCGTCCAGCGTGACGTTGCGCAGGAAGACGGTGACGCGGGCATCGGGCCGCACGTCGCGGTCGAACACGAAGTTCACCTCCGAGCTGCGCGACAAGGCCTCGAAGACCTGGCGCAGCGGCGCGTCGCGGAACTCCAGCGTGACCGGCTTCTGGAAGGCGGGGCCCAGCGTCATGCCGGCCGTGTCCTCCAGCGGCCGCGCCTGCATGGCCTGGCTCATCAGCAGGCGGGCGGCCCCGTTCTGCGGAGACTCGGCCAGCACCTCGCGGGCCAGGGCCTCGGCGCGATCGGCCTTGCCGTCCTTCAGCAGCGCACGGCCTGCCACGATCTTGGCCTCGGCCTGGCGGCCGCGTTCCAGCTCGGTGTCGAACCAGGCCAGGCGCGGATGCTTGGGGTCGACCTCGCGCAGGCGCTGGACGGACTCGCGCGCCTCGTCCCAGCGGCCGGCGGCGCGCAGCCCGTCGATCTGCAGCACCAGGCGCGTGGCCAGTTGTTCGCGCACCTTGATCTGCGCCATGCGGATCTCGTGGTCCTCGGGGTACTGGCGGGCCGCGGCCTCCAGCGTCATCCAGGCCAGCGGCAACTGGTTGGCCTTGACCTGGTCATCGGCCGTGCGCAGCGCCGGGTTGGCGCAGCCGGCCAGGCCCGCCACGGCGAGCATCCATACGAGAGTGAGCGGCTTGGTCTTCATGATGCTGCGGGGCGGAATGCAATCGTTTGTTTGAGCTTGGCCGGCAGCCAGGTGAGGGTCATGCCGGTGGGGCCGATCTGCTCGACGCGCCACTGGCCGTCGACCACGTCGCCGGCGCGCACGCCGAGGCTGCGCAGCGGGCTGGACAGGAAGGCGACGGTGGCGCCGGGCTCTTCCATGCGGCCGATCAGTTCGTAGGGGAAGGCGGGCGCCGCCGGGGCCGCGACGACC
>NZ_LYVQ01000132.1 GCF_001984095.1 Pelomonas sp. KK5 | reverse complement strand
TCAGCGCTGAGCGATGGCCGTGCCTTCCGGCGTCCAGCCGCCGCCCAGCGAACGTGCCAGCGTGACGGCCGCGAGCAGCCGTTGCGTGCGGATCTGCGCGGCGGCGCGGTCGGCGGCGAGGTTGCTGCGCTGGGCGTCGGTCACGTCCAGGTAGCTGGACACGCCGCGCTCGTAGCGCGCCTCGGCCACTTCATAGGCGCGGGCGGCCGCGGTCTGCGCCTGGGCCTGGGCATCGGCCTGCAGCTGGCGCTGCTGGACGTCGGACAGCGCGTCCTCGACCTCGCGCAGCGCCGTCAGCAGCTTGCCCTGGTGATTGGCCACCGCCTGCGCATAGCGGGCCTGGGCCGCCGCGAGGTTGGCCTTGTTGCGGCCGCCGTCGAGGATGGGCAGCGACAGCGACAGCGGCCCGATGCCGAACTGGCGCGAGCCGCCGTTGGCCAGCTCGCTCAGCGATTGCGAGGCGTAGCCGTAGTTGCCGGTCAGGCTGATGGACGGATAGAAGGCGCTCTCGGCCACGCCGACCTGCGCGTTCAGCGCGCGCAGCGAGGCGACGCTGGAGGCGAGGTCGGGCCGCTGGCCCAGCAGGCTGGCCGGCAGGCCGACCGGCACCACCGGCGGCAGCGGCAGCGCGGCCGAGGACGCGGCCAGCACCGGCTCGCTCGGCGCGGCGCCCACCAGCGCGGCCAGGCCGTGTTCGAGTGCCAGGCGCTGGCGGCGGGCCTCCTGCAGGTCGGCCTCGGCATTGGCGCGCTCGACGCGGGCGCGCGACAGGTCCAGCTCGTTGGACAAGCCGTTGTCGAAGCGGGCGCTGATCAGCTGCTCCGACTCGCGGCGGGTGCCCAGCGCGCGTTCGAGGATGGCGATGTCGGCATCGAGGCCACGGAGCTGGAAGTAGCTGCCGGCCACCTGGCCGGAGAGCATCAGCAGCACGCCGTCGCGGTCCACCTGCGCGGCCAGTGCCTGCGCGTCGGCCGACTCGACGGCGCGGCGCACGCGGCCCCACACGTCGATCTCGTACGAAAGCGAGGCGCCCGCCGTGTAGTTCATGCCCTTGATCGTGTGGCGGCCCAGCATGATCGCCTGCGAGGTGTTCTCGGAGCTGCGCGAGTAGCCGGCCGAGGTGCTGACGCCGGCTTTCAGGCCTTCGTCCGACTGCACGACGCCGAGTTGTGCGCGGGCCTCGACGAGGCGCTGGTAGGCGGCCTCGACGCTCGGGTTGTCGCGCAGCGCGCGCTGCTGCAGCGCGTCGAGCGTGGCGTCGTTGAACAGCGTCCACCACTGCGAGGGCAGGGCGGTGCTGCTGCCGGCATTGGCCGGCGCATGGCGATAGGCACCGGCCGCGGCGTCTGCCTTGGGCGCCTTGAAGTCGGGGCCGACGGCGGCGCAGCCGCTGAGCACGGCGATGGCGAGCACCACCGGAAGGGTCTTGAGGATCGAGTTCATCTTGTGGACCTCTGAAGTTGTTTGATCGATCAGTGCGCGCCGCCACCGCCGCCGCCCGAAGGCGACTTGGTCTTGTCGGCGAACCACAGCACGACGATGCAGGCGAACAGCACGCCGGCCATCATCAGGAAGCCGTCGTTGTAGGCCATCACGTAGGACTCGCGGCGCACGATGCGGTCGAGCATCGAGATCGCCTGGTTGCCCGCGGTGGCCGGGTCGATGCCGCCGGCGATGAAGCCTGAAGTCAGCTGGTCCAGCCGCGACTGGGTGGCGTCGGACAGCAGGCTCACCGATTCGCCGATGCGCTCGGAGTGGAAGTGCTGGCGGTTGGTCAGCATGGTCGCGAGCATCGCGATGCCGATCGAGCCGCCCAGGTTGCGGGTCATGTTGAACAGGCTCGATGCGGACGGCGTGTCCTTCGGCGCGATGCCGTTCATCGCGAAGTTGGACAGCGTCAGCATGATGAAGGGCTGGCCCAGCGCACGCACCACCTGCGACCACAGCAGCTCGTCGTAGCCGTAGGAGGCGTCCATGAAGCCGTTCATCAGGCAGGACGCGCCGAACAGCAGCAGGCCGATCGTGCACATGATGCGGTTGTCGATCTTCGACGAGAGCCGCGCCACGAAGGGCATGATGAACAGCTGCGGCAGGCCCGCCCACATGATCACCTCGCCGATCTGCATGGGCGTGTAGTTGGCGATCTGGCCCAGGTACAGCGGCAGCAGGAAGGACGAGCCGTACAGCGCCATGCCGGTCACCGCGGCCAGCGTGGCCGCGACGAAGAAGTTGCGGCGCAGGTACAGGCGCAGGTTGACGAAGGGATCGCGGCGCAGCGCGCTGATCGCCACCCAGCCGACCAGGCCGACGATGGACAGCGTGGCGAACAGGCGGATGAAGTTCGAGTCGAACCAGTCCTTCGAGTTGCCTTCCTCCAGGAAGATCGTCAGGCTGCCCAGGCCCACCGCCATGAAGGCGATGCCCAGCCAGTCGGCATTGGCCAGCAGGCCCCAGTTCTTGCGGTCCTTGTCCAGGCCGTTGGCGATGCCGGCGATCAGCAGCAGGCCCGGCACCCAGTTGATGTAGAAGATCGAGGGCCAGCCGTACAGCTCGGAGAGGTAGCCGCCCAGCGTCGGGCCCAGCGTGGGCGCCATCGTGGCGGTGAGGCCGAACAGGGCCATGCCGGTGGCGCGTTTGCTGGGCGGCAGCTTGGCCATCACCAGCGTCATCGCCATCGGGATCAGCGCGCCGCCGGTGAAGCCCTGCATCATGCGGAACACGATCATGCTGGGCAGGTTCCAGGCCGCGCCGCAGAGCGTGGAGCAGACGAGGAACAGGGCGGTCGTCGCGATCATGTAGGCGCGCAGGCCGAACACGCGGGCCAGCAGGCCGGTCAGCGGGATCACGACGATCTCGGCGCACAGGTAGGCGGTGGAGATCCACGAGCCTTCCTCCTGCGTGGCCGACAGCGTGCCGAGGATGTCCTTCAGCGAGGAGTTGGTGATCTGGATGTCCAGCACCGCCATGAAGGCGCCGAGCAGGCCGGCGGCCACGGCGAACCAGGTGCGCGCGTCGACCTTGGCGTCGTGCGCGGCGAGCATCGGGGCGAGTGCCGCCGAGGATGAAGACGAGGAGGCCATGGGGATGCTCTCGGCTCTGTCGATCAGCGTGCTTGACGCAGGTCCACTTCAACGACCGCCGACATGCCCGGAGCCAGGCGGCCCGCCAGGCGCTTCAGGTCCGCATCGGCGAAGGTCAGCTTGACCGGCACGCGCTGGACGATCTTGGTGAAGTTGCCGGTGGCGTTGTCGGCGGGCAGCAGCGCGAACTGGTTGCCTGAGGCGGGCGAGAAGCTGTCGAGCTTCGTCTTCAGCTTTTCACCGGGCAGCGCGTCGATGGTGACCTCGACCTCCTGGCCGGGCTTCAGGCCGGCCAACTGCGTTTCCTTGAAGTTGGCGGTGACCCAGACCTTGTCCTCGACGATGGCCGCCAGCTGCTGGCCCGGCTGCACGCGCGCGCCGACCTCGACGCTGCGCTTGCCCAGGCGGCCCGCCACCGGCGCCACGATCCTGTTGTACGAGAGCTGCTGCTCGGCGTCCTTCGCCTGCGCCTGCAGCACCTTGACCTGCGCCTTCAGCACCTCGCGGGCCGACTGCGCGGCGCCCACCTGGGCCTGCGCGGCCTGGGCCGCGTCCTTCTTGGCCACGACGTCGGCGGCGGCGCTGGTGCGGGCGGCGACGGCAGCGTCCAGCTCGGACTTGGCGACGGCCTTCATCTGCGTGTTGTAGAGCTGGCCGAAGCGCTCGGCATCCTGGCGCGTGCGTAGCGCCTGCGCTTCCGACTGCGCGACCTGCGCGGTGGCGGCGCTGGCCGAGGCGCGGGCTTGGGCGGTCTGGGCATCGGCCTGCAGCATCTGCTGCTCGACCTGGGCGATCTGCGCGTGGATCTGCTCGAGGCGGATGCGCTGGTCGGCCGGGTCGAGCTCGGCGATCACGTCGCCTTCCCTGACCCACTGGTTGTCGTCGACGAGCACCTTGGTGACGACGCCGGCGATGCGCGTGGAGATCGGGTGGACGTGGCCGGCGACGTAGGCGTTCTCGGTCTCGACGAAGTTCGTCGCGCGCCAGTACATGCGGCCGCCGATGGCCAGGCCGGCGAGCACCAGCGCGCCGAGGATCACGAACACCCGCGCCTTGTTCGGCGCCGGCGGCGCGGGCGTCACGACCGCGCTGATCGCGGCTTCGGTCTTGGGCTGTTGGTTCTGCATGGCGTTCGTCCTGGTCAGGATGACAAATGAAATTGGATCAGTGCATTATTTACGGGTAAACCCCGTAAGTCAAGAAATGAAATCATGTCATTTCATTAAAGACTGCATTAAAGTCACGGCCATGGTCACCGCCTCAGTTCCCAGCAAGCCAGCCGCCGCGAAGAAGGCGGCGCGCAAGCCCGCGCGCAAGTCCGCTGGCCGCCCGCGCGCCGACGAGGTCGAGGCGCGCGTGGACGAGCTGGCCACGATCGCCGGCCAGCTCTTCCTCAAGAAGGGCTACGGCAATGTGAGTCTGGAGATGATCGCCCGCGAGGCGCGGGTGGCGGTGCGCACGATCTACGTGAAGTTCGGTGGCAAGGCGGGGCTGCTGGGTGCGGTGCTGATGAAGAAGCGCCAGCAGTACTTCGCGGACCTGGACATGATGCAGGACCAGCGCCCGCTGAAGGTGGCGCTGAGCGACTTCGCCACGCGGCTGCATGACATGATCATGTCCCGCGAGGCGGTGGCGCTGCAGCGCATGCTGGCGGCCGAGGCCTGCAGCAACCCGGAGTTCATCCAGACCTTCTTCGAGCTGGGCCCGAACCGCACCCGCCAGGCGATCGCCGACTACCTGGCCCGCCCGGACATCCGCGCGCAGATGCGCGAAGGCCTGCCCGAGGCGGAGCTGCCGGTCTTCCTGATCAACTGCGTGCTCGGCGACCAGATGACGCGGATGCTGCTGAACCCGCCCGACCCGTCGCCGGCGGCGCGGGCGAAGGCGCTGGCGCAGCGGCTGGAGCTGTTCTACCTGGCGGTGCTGCGCTAGCGGGCTGTTGCAAGACGACCGAGGTGCCCGCCTGCTGCGTTGCGCGGCGCTCGGGATCCTCATGGACATCGGGTCCTTGACGGATGTCTACCAACTAGTAGAATGAAAGCATGTCAACCGAACTTTCACCCAAGGCAGCCGAGATCGTCGCGCATACGCGCTCGTTGCTGGCGGCGGGCGGCTACAACAGCTTCAGCTATGCCGACCTGGCCGAGCGGGTCGGCATCAGCAAGGCGAGCATCCATCACCACTTTCCGAGCAAGGCGGTGCTGGTGCAGACCGTGGTGCAACTCTATCGCCAGGAGGCGAAGACGGCCCTGCAGTCGCTGGTCGGGCATTTCGATGATCCATTGACCGAACTCCATGCCTATGCGGACTACTGGTCCAGCTGCATCCGCAGCGGCGAGTCGCCGTTCTGCATCTGCGCCATGCTGGCGACCGAGATGCCGAGCATTCCCGATGAGGTCGCCGTCGAGGTGCGCCTGCATTTCCGTGATCTCAATGACTGGCTGGCCTCGCTGTTGAAGCGGGGCGCTTCGCGAGGCCAGTTCCACCTGCTCAACAGCACGGCGGTCTCGGCGAAGGGCTTCGTCGCGCTGGTCCACGGGGCGATGCTGATGGCCCGCGCGCTGGACGACCCGAAGGCCTTCGCAAGCATCGTGCAGCCGGCCATCCTGAAGCTGGCGCAGCCGGCCTGATTCCCACGCAAGGGCGGCCTGGCCGCCTTTTTTTTCACTCCGTCAATCTACCTACTAGTAGGTTTGTTTCAATCGAAAGATCCTCATGCCTCATCCTCTTTCCACTCTGGGCATCGCCCATACCGTGATCAGCCTGCTGCCGGTCGTCGCCGGCCTGTACAGCCTCGTGCGGTACGGGCGCATCGATGCCGCACGCCAGGTCGGCAAGGTGTATCTCGTCGGCCTGACGGTGTCGGTCCTCACGTCCTTCGGCCTTTCCAGCACCGGTGGTATCAATCCGGGCCACGTGCTCGGGGTGCTGGCCCTGCTGGCGGCCTTCGGCGGCACGTGGCTGGTGCCGCGACTGCGGGTCCTCGGACGGCTGGGGGCCTACCTGCAGGCATTCGGGCTCTCCTTCAGCTTCTTCCTGCTGATGGTGCCAGGCCTCAACGAGACGCTCACGCGGCTGCCCTCCGGGAGTCCGCTGGCGACCGGCCCTGCCGACCCGGTCGTGCAGGTGGCCCTGCTCGCCTGGCTGATCGTCTTCATCTTCGGATTCACGCTGCAGGGGCGGGCCATCCGTGCGGCGCGCCGCCGCGAAGACGGGCAATGAGCTTCCTGCCCGCTGCGAGGCGAGATCGGCTGCTGCCGGTTCAGGCCTCGTCGCCTTGACGGCGCAGCAGCTGCCAGTGTCCCTCGGAGACGACCTCGACCGCGCCGTCGACCACCTGGATCGCCGTCTGGTCGTCGATCGCATAGGCCGGGCCGCCCAGGCGGGCTGCCCATTGCTCCGCATGCGCCAGCGTGTTCTCCGGCATGGCCTCGTGATCCAGGTGCGGAAAGATCGAGAAGTCGACGAGCCCCAGGGTGCTGTCGCCGCCCGACGGCGGCTGCCAGTTCATGAACTCCTCGCCGATGCGCGGTGTCATCACCATGCTGCCCGCGCTCACGCCCACCCAGACGGTGTCCTGGAGCTCAGGCAGCAGGCCGGCCAGGCCGGATGCCTTCATCCAGTGGCACAGGAACGCGGCATCGCCGCCGTCCACCAGCAAGGCGTCGGCGGCGCGGACCCAGGGCATCCAGCGCTCCGGGCCGATGCTGGGCAGCGCCATCAGTTCCAGCAGCCCGACCGACTTCCAGCCCAGGTCGATCATCGGCGCCGGCGATCGGCCGGCGACGAAGCGCCAGGCCGAGGCGGGCGTGCACATCGGGTGCCCATACTCCGCCGTGGGAATGCACAGCGCGCTGGCGGCCTCGATCGGCTTGCCCAGCAGATCGACCAGCGCCTGGCGGATGCTGGCGTTCTGGACGCCGCCGGAGGTGAGCAGCAGCTTCATCGCCTGGCCGGGCCTCAGCCCGTGTTGCGCAGCCCCGCCGCCACGCCGTTGATCGACAGGTGGATGCCGCGCTGGACCTTCTCCATCGTCGGCTCGGTGGAGCGCTTCTCCGCCGGCACCGCGCGGTAGCGGCGCATCAGCTCGACCTGCAGGTGGTTCAGCGGGTCGATGTAGGGGAAGCGGTGCTCGATCGAGCGGGCCAGCGCGGGATTGGTCGCCAGGCGCTTGTCGTCGCCGGTGATCAGGCTCAGCGCGGCCTGCGTGCGCTCGAACTCGGCCTTGATCGCGGTGAAGATGCGCTTGCCCAGCTTCTTGTCCTCGACCAGCTCCACATAGCGCTCGGCGATGCCCAGGTCGGTCTTGGCCAGCACCATGTCCAGGTTGGACAGCACGGTGCGGAAGAAGGGCCACTGCTTGTGCATCTTCTTCAACAGGGTCAGGTGTTGCCCATGCTCGGGCGTGCCCTCCTCGCCGAGGAAGTCGAGCACCGCCGAGCCGAAGCCGCACCAGCCCGGCAGCGCCACGCGCGACTGGCCCCAGCTGAAGCCCCAGGGAATGGCGCGCAGGTCCTCGATCGCGCGGGTGGCCTTGCGCGAGGCCGGGCGCGAGCCGATGTTCAGCTCGGCGATCTCGCGGATCGGCGTGGCGGCGAAGAAGTAGTCGGCGAAGCCCGAGGTGTCGTAGACCAGGCCGCGGTAGGCCTGGAAGCTGAGGTCCGACAGCGACTGCGCGGCTTCGAGGAAGCTCTTGGGCGCGCTCTTGGTCGGGTTCAGCAGCGTGGCCTCCAGCGTGGCGGCCACCAGGGTCTCGAGGTTGCGTCGGCCGATCTCCGGGTTGGCGTACTTGGAGTTGATGACCTCGCCCTGTTCGGTCAGTCGAATCTGGCCGTTAACAGTGCCGGGAGGCTGCGCCAGGATGGCCTGGTAGCTCGGGCCGCCGCCGCGGCCGACCGTGCCGCCGCGGCCGTGGAACAGGCGCAGCGTGATGCCCTTGGCGGCCGGCAGCTCGGCGAACATCTCCACCAGCGCGATCTCGGCGCGGTACAGCTCCCAGGAGCTGGTGAACATGCCGCCGTCCTTGTTGGAATCGGAGTAGCCGAGCATCACGTCCTGCTCCGCGCCGCTGCGCTTGAGCAGTGCGGCGATGCCCGGCAGCGCGTAGAAGTCGCTCATGATCTCCGGCGCGACGCGCAGGTCGCCGATGGTCTCGAACAGCGGGGAGACGATCAGGTCGCTGGTGGCTTCGCCGTCGAGCGTGCCGCGCATCAGGCCCACTTCCTTCAAGAGCAGCAGGACCTCCAGCAGGTCGCTGACCGATTCGGTGTGCGAGATGATGTAGTGGCGGATCGCCTCGCGGCCGAAGCGGCGCAGCGCGGCGTGCGCGGCCTCGAAGATGGCCAGCTCGCCGACGGTCTTCTCGCTGTAGTCGGCGCCGTGGACGCGCAGCGGGCGGGCATCCTGCAGCAGGCGCACCAGCAGCTCGCGGCGCTGGGCCTCGTCCAGTGCCGCATAGTCGGCCTCGATGCGCGCATGCTGCAGCAGCTCGGCGACGACCAGCTCGTGCTGGTCCGAGCTCTGGCGCAGGTCCAGCGTGGCCAGGTGGAAGCCGAACACGCTGACCGCACGGATCAGCGGCTTCAGCCGCGGCGCGATCAGCGCCTCCGCGTGGTGGAACTTCAGCGAGGCGGCGATCGTCTTCAGGTCGGCCAGCAGCTGGTCCGGCGAGGTGTAGGCGTTCTGCGGGGCGACCGCATGGCGCAGCGCCTCGGTGCCGGTCAGCTCGTGCAGCGTGGCGGCCAGGCGGGCGTACATGCCGGTCAGCGCGCGGCGGTAGGGCTCGTCCTTGCGGTGCTCGTTGGTGTCGGGGCTGCTCTCGGCCAGCGCCTGCATCTCGGGCGTGATGTGGGCCAGGCGCAGCGAGATCGAGAGCTCGCCGCCCAGCGCATGGATCTCGGTCAGGTAGAAGCGCAGCGCGACCTCGCTCTGGCGCTTCAGCGCGTGGCGCAGCGTGGTGGCGGTGACGTTGGGGTTGCCGTCGCGGTCGCCGCCGATCCAGTTGCCCATGCGCAGGAAGGGCTTGAAGTCGTGGCCGGGCAGGGCCTCTTCGAGCTCCTCGTAGATCTTCGGGATCTCGCGCAGGAAGGTGGCCTGGTAGTAGGAGAGGGCGTTCTCGATCTCGTCGGCCACGGTCAGCTTGGAGTAGCGCAGCATGCGCGTCTGCCAGAGCTGGGTCACGCGGGCGCGCAGCAGCGCCTCGTTGTCGCGCCGCTCGCGCTCGGTGTGCAGCGCGTCGCGGGTCTCGATCAGGCCGGCGATCGCGCGCTCGGCGTCGAGGATGCTCTTGCGCTGCACCTCGGTCGGGTGGGCGGTCAGCACCGGCGAGATGAAGCCGTGCTGCAGCGTCCTGGCGATCTCGGTGGGACGCACGCCGTGCTCGTGCAGCTTTTCCAGCGCGAAGGCCAGCGACCCCTCCTGCATGCTGCCCGCGCGCTCGTGCACCTCGCGGCGGCGCACGTGGTGGCGGTCCTCGGCGATATTGGCCAGGTGCGAGAAGTAGCTGAACGCGCGGATCACGCTGACCGCCTGCTCGCCCGAGAGGCTCTTCAGCAGCTTGTCGAAGCTCTTGCCCGCCTGCGCGTCGCGCTTCAGCCGGTAGGCCACGGCAAGCTGGCGGATGCGCTCCACCAGCTCGTAGGCCTCGCGGCCCTCCTGTTCGCGGATCACCTCGCCGAGGATGCGTCCGAGGAGCCGGATGTCGTCCATCAGCGGCTGGTTCTTGTCGGCCACGGCGGCGGACTTTTTCGAGGCAGGGGCGGTCTTCTTGGAGGGCATGGATGTCTCGCTGAAGTGTTGTAACTGAGTTACCTGTTTTTGACTTTATCAGTTTCCTCGGCTGCATCCCGGGCGGGATTCTTCGCTGTTTGATAATCGAAACATGACCGAAAGAATCACCATCGCCACCCGCGAGAGCCGCCTCGCCCTGTGGCAGGCCGAGCATGTGCAATCGCTCTTGCAAGAACGGGGCCTGACCGTCGAGCTGCTGGGCATGACCACCCGCGGCGATCAAATTCTCGACCGGACCCTGTCCAAGGTCGGCGGCAAGGGCCTGTTCGTCAAGGAGCTGGAGACCGCGCTGGAGGACGGCCGGGCGCAACTGGCCGTGCATTCGCTGAAGGACGTGCCGATGGAGCTGCCCGAGGGCTTCGAGCTGGCCGCCATCCTGGAGCGCGAGGACCCGCGCGACGCCTTCGTCTCCAACCATTTCGCCAGCCTGGCCGAGCTGCCGCAGGGCGCGCGGGTCGGCACCTCGAGCCTGCGCCGCGTCGTGCAGCTGCGGGCGATGCGGCCGGACCTGCTGATCGAGCCGGTGCGCGGCAACCTCGACACCCGGTTGCGCAAGCTCGACGAGGGCGGCTTCGACGCCATCGTGCTGGCGGCTGCCGGGCTCAAGCGCCTGGGCCTGGCCGCACGCATCCGCAGCTGCTTCGGCGTGGACGAGATGATTCCCTGTGCCGGGCAGGGCGCTTTGGGCATCGAGATCCGCAGCGACGCGGCCGCGCTGCGCGACACGCTGGCGGCGCTGATCGACCGCCCCACCTGGCTGGCCACCCAGGCCGAGCGGGCCGTCTCGCGCACGCTGGGCGGCAGCTGCAGCATGCCGCTGGCCGCGCATGCGGTCTGGCAGGGTGACGAGCTGCAGCTGAGCGCCGCGCTGGGCCATGCCGAGGACGCCACGCTGCCGCTGCTGCACGCGCGGCTGGGCGCCCCCGTCACGACCGACGAGCAGGCCCGCCAGCTCGGCGAGCAGGCTGCCCAGGCGCTGCGCGGGCAGGGCGCCGAGCGCTATCTCTGACCGGCCCATGCCCTCTGCCACGCTGGTGCTGACCCGGCCGCGCCAGCAGGCGGCGGAATGGATCGCCCGCCTCGCCGCGCTGGGCGTTCCGGCCTGCAGCCTGCCGCTGATCGAGATCCTGCCCGGTGATCCGCAGCAGGCCGATACCGCGTGGCAGCAACTGCCGGTGGCGGCGCTGGCGGTCTTCGTCAGCCCCAATGCGGTCGAGCATTTCTTCGCCGCGCAGGCCGGCAGGCCCTGGCCCGCGCAGACGCTGGCCGCCTGCGTCGGCCCCGGCAGCGCCCGTGCGCTGCGCGAGGCCGGCGTGCCCGAGGCGCTGATCGTGCAGCCGCCGGCCGCCGCCGCCAGCCTCGACTCCGAGCACCTCTGGCCGCAACTGGCCAGCCGTGACTGGCAAGGCCGCGACGTGCTGCTGCTGCGCGGCAACGGCGGCCGCGAATGGCTGGCCGAGCGCCTGCGCGAGCACGGTGCGACAACGCATTACTTCAGCGTCTACCGCCGCACCGCGCCGCACTACGAAGCACCGCAGCAGGCCTTGTTCGACGCCGTGCTGGCGGCACCCGCCGGCCATGTCTGGCTGTTCAGCAGCGCCGAAGGCGTGCGCCACCTGGCCGCGCTCGCCCCGGCCGGCCAGGACTGGTCTGCCGCCCGCGGCATCTGCACCCACGAGCGCATCGCCGAGGCGGCGCGCGGCATCGGCATCGGCCACATCGGGATGGCCCGCCCCGATGCAACCGACGTGACCCGCGCATTTGCGCTCCTACAATCATTCGCACCGTGAGCGATACCGACAACACACCAGCGACCGGGACGGTCGCCTCCGCCGTGACGCCCTATGTGGCGCCGAGCGCCACTCCCCGCCCCGCGCTGCCGAGCTGGCTGCTGGCGGCCCTGCTGGTGCTGGCCGGCGCCGCGCTGGCCGGCTTCGCGGTGGCCTGGCAGACGATGAATCGCCAGCATGTGCTGGAGCAGGAACTGGTGCGCCGACAGGACGCCAGCCGCGGCGAGGCCAGCGAGGCCCAGGCGGCGGCGAAGCAGGCGCAAGACCTGGCACGCGACACGGCGGCCAAGGTGGCGCTGCTCGACGTGCGCCTGGCCGAGGTGGCGCTGCAGCGCGGGCAGCTCGAGGAACTGATCCAGTCGATGTCGCGTTCGCGCGACGAGAACATCATCGTGGACATCGAGGCCGCCATCCGCGTGGCCGTGCAGCAGACCGTCATCACCGGCAGCGCCGAGCCGCTGGTGGCCGCGCTGCGCCAGGCCGACGATCGCCTCGCCCGCTACAAGCAGCCGCGCATGGAAGGCATCCGCCGCGCCGTCGCCCGCGACCTGGACCGCATCAAGGCGATCAGCGTCGTCGACGTGTCCACGCTGACGATCCGCCTGGACGAAGCCGCCCGCCTGCTCGACGACCTGCCCTTGCTGTCCGGCCCCTCGCGCCCGGAGACTTCGGCGCGTGCTTCTGCCAAGGCCGAAGCCGGCAAGCCCGCCGCGGCCTCCGCCCCGCCGCCCGAGTCCGACGGCCAGATGGCCCGCTGGATGTGGCAGGCCCACCAGCGCTGGGACGATGCGGTCAAGCTGGTCTGGGGCGAGACCCGCACGCTGGTGCGCGTGACCCGCATCGATCACCCGGAAGGCATGCTGATCGCGCCGGACCAGACCTTCTTCCTGCGCGAGAACCTCAAGCTGCGCCTGCTCAACGCGCGGCTGGCCCTGCTGAGCCGCCAGTTCGACACCGCGCAGTCCGACCTGCGCGAGGTGCAGGAGACGCTGGGCCGCTACTTCGACATGCGCTCGCGCCAGGTGATCGCCGCCAAAGAGCTGCTGCGCCAGGTGGCCGGCCAGGCGCGCCAGGTCACCGTGCCGCGGCCCGACGACACGCTCGCTGCGCTCGCAGCCACGGTGGCAGGCCGCTGATGCGCACCGTCATCTGGCTGGTCTTGCTCTTCGCCGTCGCGGTCGTCGCCGCGCTCACGCTGGGCAGCAACGACGGCCTGGCCACCTTCTACTGGAACGGCTGGCGGCTCGACGTCTCGCTGAACCTGTTCCTGCTGGTGCTGGTGGGCAGCTGCTTCGCGCTGGTCACCGCGATCAACACGATCAACTCGCTGATCTCGCTGCCGCGCCGCGCCCGCCAGTGGCGCGTGGCCCAGCGCGAGCGCAGCGCGCAGCTCGCCTTGCGCGAGGCGCTGGCCGAGTTCTTCGGCGGCCGTTACAGCCGCGCCCAGAAGGCCGCGCAGAAGGCGCTCAACATCCAGACCGCCACGCCCGAACTGGCCCAGGACCACGGCTTCATGGCCCTGGCCCACCTGATGGCCGCCAACAGCGCCCACCGCCTGCAGGACCGCCGCCGCCGCGACGAGCAGCTGCAGGCGGCGCTGGCCCTGTCGCGCCGCGGCGCGCTGGAGGAGGGCGCCCGCCTGCTGGCCGCCGAATGGGCGCTGGACGACCGCGACGCCGGCCGCGCGATGGAGCTGCTGGGCGAACTGAGCCCCGGCGTGGCCCGCCGCACGCAGGCGCTGCGCCTGAAGCTGCAGGCCGCGCGCCTGGCCAAGCAGTCGCTGGAAGCGCTGCGCACCGCGCGGCTGCTGGCCAAGCACCAGGGCTTTTCCAAGTCCGCTGCGCAGGGACTCTTGCGCGCGCTGGCCTTCGAGGCGCTGGACGGCGCCCGCGATGCCGACCAGTTGCGCGCCGCCTGGATGCAGCTCGACGGCGCCGACCGCCGCGACGCCATCGTCGCCGCCCGCGCCGCGCAGTGCGCCGCCGCCCTGGGCATGCCCGACGACGGACGCGGCTGGCTGCGCCCCTTCTGGAACGACATCGGCGAGCTGCCGCCGGACGAGCGCGCCGCGCTGTCCGAGGCGCTGGTGCCGGTGCTGGCGGGCCTCGGCCCCGAATGGCTGCAGCGGCTCGAATCGGCCGTGCAGCGCTTCCCGCGCGACAAGTACCTCGCCTATGCGCTGGGCCATGCGCTGGCCGAGCGCCAGCTGTGGGGCAAGGCCCGGCTGATGCTGGAGACGGTCAGCGACGACCACACGATGCCGGTGGCCGCGCGCCGCCGCAGCTGGCTGATGCTCGCCCGCCTGGCCGAGCAGGATGGCGACGTGGAACGCCGCGCCCGCTGCTACGAGGCCGCCGCCCAGCTCACTGGATGATGCCGTTGCGCACGGCATAGAGCACCAGCTCGGCCGTGCTCGACACGCCGAGCTTCTCCAGGATGTGCGTGCGGTGCGCGCTCACCGTCTTGATGCTGATCATCATCTCCTCGCCGATGTCGGCCGGCGGCGTGCCCTTCAGCAGCATCAAGAGGATCTGGTGCTCGCGCACGGTCAGGCGCTGGTGCGGCGGGCGGTCGTCGAAGCCCTTCAGCTGGTCCTGCACGCGGGCGGCGATGCGAGCGCTGAGGTAGGTGCCGCCGCGGGCCACCGCGCGGATCGCCTCGATCAGCTCGGCCGGCTCGGCATCCTTGGGCAGGTAGCCGCTGGCGCCGGCGCGCATCGCGACCAGCGCGTACTGTTCCTCCGGATACATCGAGAGCATCAGCGCCGGCACCGTGGGGAAGTCGCGGCGGATCGTGGCCAGCACCTCCAGGCCGCTGCGGCCCTCGAGATTGATGTCCAGCAGCACCAGCTCGAAGGGCTCGCGGCGCAGCGCCTGCATGGCCTCGGCACCGCTGCGGGCCTCGGCGGTGACGCGAATGTCGGACTCGTCCAGCAGCAGGCGCTTCAGCCCGGAGCGGAAGATCGTGTGATCGTCGACGACGAGGGCGCGGATCATCGTGTGGTCCTCGTCATCACAGCAGCGGCGCGGCCAGCACCAGCCGCGTGCCGCGGCCCGGCGTGCTCTCGATGCGCACCTCGCCGCCGATCTCGCGGGCCCGCTCCTGCATGTGCAGGAGGCCCAGCGAGCGCGGCGTCCGCATCGTCGCCGCGGCATCGAAGCCGATGCCGTCGTCGCGCAGTTCGAGCAGGAAGCGCTCCTCGTCCAGCGACAGCACCACATCCACGCGGCTCGCGCCGGCATGGCGCGCCACGTTGGTCAGCGCCTCGTTGAAGATGCGGTAGATCGCGGTGGCGCGGCGCGGCGAGAGCCGCAGCGTCGAGGCGTCCTGCGCGTCGAGCCGGTGGGCCACGCCGGAGCGCAGCGTGAACATCTCCAGCTCGTGCCGGATCGCCAGCGGTAGGTCCAGCTGGTCGAGCGCGCTGGGCCGCAGTTCCTCGGCGATGCGCTTGACCGCGTCGATGGTCTGCTGCGTCAGGCCCAGCAGGCCCTGCATCATGGCCTGCAGCTCCTCGCCCTCGACCCGGCGCATCACCCGCGTGGCATCCATCTTCAGTGCGGTCAGCATGCCGCCGAGCTCGTCGTGGATGTCGCGGCTCAGCGCGCGGCGCTGGTCCTCCAGCTTGGCGGTGGTGTAGGCGCTCAGCTGGCGCAGCTGCTCGCGCGACTCGCGCAGCTCCTCCTCGTTGCGGATCCGCTCGGTCACCTCCACGCCGACGCCGGCCACCGCATAGCGGCCGCGGTGCATCACGCGGCTGCCGTGGATCTCGATCAGGATCATGCGGCCGTCCTTGTGCAGCGCGCGCGAGACGAAGCGCTCGCTCGCCGGGTTGCCGGCCAGGCGCCGGTGGTAGCTCTGCAGCACCGTGTCTATGAAGTCGGGCTGCACGAACTTGCGCAGATGCTGGCCGATCATCTCGGCCGGCGTGTAGCCGGCGATGGCGGCGAAGGTGGCGTTGGCATAGCAGAAGACCTCGTCCTGGATCACGTAGATGCCGGCCAGCGACTGCTCGATGATGGCCTGGTAGGGGATGTCGGGCACCCCGGTGGTGGACTCGTCTGACATGGGCACTCGGTTTGCCTCGGGTCGCGTGATTGAAGGCCCTGACGGCCCTCGTTTGGAGTCGGGGAAACACCGAGCGGATGTGAGATTCGTCTGATGGCCTTCGCGCCGCCCGCTTCCTACAGTCGGCCGGCCTGATATCCATAACGACACAGCGCAGGAGACAAGCAGCATGAACCGTATTCTTCTTTGCGGCGCGGCCCTCGCATCGCTGCTGGCCCTCGCCGGCTGCGGTGGTGGAAGTTCCACCGAACGCCAGACCACCGCCGGCGTCATCGAAGGCAAGGACGGCGCCGGCACCCAGGCCTGGCTCGGCGTGCCCTACGCGCAGCCGCCGGTCGGCGCACTGCGCTGGATGCCGCCGGTCGATCCCGCGCCCTGGAGCGGCGTGCGCAAGGCGCAGCAGTTCGGCCACGGCTGCGCGCAGGGCGGCCGCTACTTCAGCCCGGCGCCGGGCGACGCACCCTACGGCCTGGCCGTGCGCGAGGGCTTCGGCAAGCCGGTCGGCGACGAGGACTGCCTGACGCTGAACATCTGGAAGCCGGTCGGCGCGTCCTCGCCGCTGCCGGTGATCTTCTTCATCCACGGCGGCAGCAACATCTCCGGCTACTCGGCCGACCCGGTCTACGACGGCCAGGCGCTGGCGAAGAAGGCCAATGCGGTGGTCGTCACGATCAACTACCGCGTGGGCGTGCTCGGCTGGCTGGACCTGCCGCAGCTGAAGACCGGCGACGCGCTGGCCGACTCCGGCGACTTCGCGCTGCTGGACCAGCTGCAGGCGCTGAAGTTCGTGCGCGCCAATATCGGCAACTTCGGCGGCGATGCGGGCAACATCACCGTGATGGGCCAGTCGGCCGGCGCGGTGAACGTGTGGGGGCTGCTGGTCTCGCCGCTGTCCGCGGGCCTGTTCCACAAGGCCGTGCCGCTGAGCGGCGGCATCGCGAATTCCTCGCGCACGACCGCGCAGACCTACTCGAAGGGCCTGCTCAACGCGATCGTGATCGCCGACGGCAAGGCCACCGACGCCACCACCGCTCAGGCCTGGCTCGCCACGCAGACCAACGCCCAGGTCGCCACCTGGCTGCGCGCGCTGCCGGCCAGCCAGATCCTCACCGTGATGCTGGCCAATCCGCAGCTGGGCAACGCACCGGCGCCGATCGAGGACGGCACGGTGCTGCCGGTCAATTCGATCGCCGCGCTGGCCGCCGGCAAATACCAGAAGGTGCCGGTGCTGGCTGGCAACACGCGCGACGAGGGCACGCTGTTCGCGAACCTGTTCGGCAGCGTCACCGGCAGCGGCATCCCCGGCTTCAAGCCGAGCGACTACGACCGCTTCGGCCTGCAGTTCAACTTCAATCCCGACGCGGCCTCCACGCTGACCGAGTCGGACCTGATCAACGCGGCCTACCTGCCGGTCACCGCCAAACCCTTCGGCTGGAACGCGCTGACGGCGTATGCCTCGAACGCCATCTTCCTCGGCCCCGTGATTCCGCAACTCAACTCGCTGGCCGCGCAGCAGCCGAGCCAGGTCTGGTACTACCGCTTCGACTGGGACGAGGAGCCCGCGCCCTTCAACACCGTCTACGGCGCCACCCATGCGCTGGACCTGCCCTTCCTGTTCGACAACTTCGGCAGCAATGTGTTCTCGTTCGCCTACGGCTCGGCCAACAGGGCAGGGCGCGAGGCGCTGTCGGACGCGATGATCGCCAGCCTCTCGGCCTTTGCGAAGACCGGCAATCCGAATGCGGCGGCGCTCGGCGTGAGCTGGGCCAACTACCCGGCCAAGCTGGTGTTCGACGCCTCGCCGACGCAGCTGAAGATCAGCACGCAGTGATGGATGAATCGGTGAAGCCTGCGGCCCTGGGCGCGGGGCTGCTGGACCGCCTGCCGATGCGGCTGCAGGCGAGGGTGCTGGAGCGCGCCCGCCTGCAGCACCTGCCGGCGCGAGCGCCGGTCCGGGCGCACGGGGCCTGGTATGGCGTGGTGTCGGGCGCGGTGCGGCTGGCGGCGCAGCTGGCCGACGGCCGCGCGATGACGCTGGAACTGCTCGGGCCCGGTGAGTTCTTCGGCGAATGCCTGGGGGGCGAGGGCGGCTCGCACGAGGTCGAGACGCTGGGTCGCTGCACGCTGCTGGTGGTGCCGGCCGAAACCTTCGTCGAGCTGATGCAGACCGAGCCGGCTTTCGCGCAGTTCGTGGCCCGGCTGCTGTCCGCGCGGCTGCGCGCCGCACACGAGGCCGCGAGCCAGCTGCTGGAGGACTTGCTGGAGACGCGCGTGGCCCGCAAGCTCGACGAACTGGGCCGCCGCTTCGGCGTGCGCGTGGGCGACGAGATCCGCATCACGCTGCCGATCATCCAGCGCGACGTGGCCGAGCTGGTGGGCGGCTCGCGGCAGCGCGTGAACGTGGCCATGCAGGCCCTGGTTCGCCGCGGCACGCTGCGCCTGGACGCACGCACCCGTTCGATCTTTCTGCGCCCGCCGCAGCAAATAGTCGCCGCCCCGAGAAAACTCATGCTATAGTGCAAGGCTTC
>NZ_LYVQ01000131.1 GCF_001984095.1 Pelomonas sp. KK5 | reverse complement strand
CAAGCTGGTGGACTACGGCGCCGTCGCCGCGGTGATGGCCTCGGCCCAGCGCCTGGGCGTCAAGAAGATGGGCATGGTCGGCAATGAACAATTCGCCAGGTAGCGCGCGAGACGTGCCCGACGCCAAGCCGCTTGACCTTGCCACAGGGGCAAGGTTTAGCATGCCTGCCTGAACATCGTGAAGAAAACACTCCGCATCTGCTTCCTGCTGCTGCTTGCCGTGCTGCTTCCCCTGCGGGGTGCGGTGGCGGCGGCCATGCTGTGCCCCGTCGGCAGCGCGGGCATGCAGAGCGAGCTTCGCGTGGCCCCTGAACACGCCGGACACGACCACGGCAGCCACCACGAGTCGGCCTCGGACAAGTGCAATATGTGTTCGGCCTTCTGCTCGATCACGCCCCTGGTCGGTCCCACCATCACGCTGCCCGAGCCGATCGAGCCCGCCGTGCTCGAGTTCCCCGAGCTCTCCGCCCCGCCGCCGGACTTCTTCTCGGACGGCCAGGAGCGGCCACCCCGAAGCTTCTGACCCATCAAGGCCTCCGCGGGAGGCCTGACGGGCTCGTGCGTCCGCATTCTTGCGGTCGGCGCGAGCGTCTTCCGGCTGCGGCAAGACCGCATCCGACGGCTCACATGGGTTCAACAATGATGAACAAACTCCTTCCCGGGCTGACGCCTGCCGTGGCGCTCGTGCTTGCGGGGTGCGCGTCCTTCGCCCCGGACGGCGGCGCCGGCCGGGTCTCCGAGCTGACCCGGGAACGCATCGGCCAGGGTGTCAGCTTCCAGCGCAGCGAGGCCGAGGTCGACGCGGCTGGCGCTCGCGTCGCCGAGCTTCTCGCGCAGCCGCTGACGGCGGACGGCGCCGTCGAGCTGGCGCTGCTCAACAACCGAGGCCTGCAGGCGAGCTTCGCGGAACTGGGCATTGCCGAGGCCGAGCGGGTGCGCGCGGGCCGGCTGGCCAACCCGCGCATCGGCTTCGGGCACCTGCGCGGCGCGGGCGTCACCGAGATCGACCGTTCGGTGATGTTCGACCTGCTAGGCCTGCTGACCATGCCTCTTGCGAGCCAGCTGGCGCAGCGGCAGCTCGAGCAGGCGCAGTACCAGGCGGCCTTCGAGGCCGTGGGCATGGCGGCCGAGGCGCGCAAGGCCTTCTTCGGCGCCGTCGCCGCAGGGGACCTCGTCAAATACTACGAGCAGGTCAAGGAGGTCGCCGATGCCTCCAGCGAACTGGCGCAGCGCATGCAGCAGGCCGGCAACTTCAGCAAGCTGGCGCGGATGCGCGAGCAGTCCTTCCAGGCGGACGCGACCGCGAACCTGGCGCGCGCACGCCATCAGGCCTTGGCCGAGCGCGAGCGGCTGGTGCGCGTGCTGGGCCTGTCCGGGAAGCAGCTCGCTTTTCGGCTGCCCGAGCGCCTGCCCGAGCTGCCCGAGGCGCCGGTCGAGCCCCGGGATGCGGAGCAGACGGCCCTCGACAAGCGCCTGGACGTGCTGATGGCCAGGCGCCAGGCGCAGGCCACGGCCGAGTCGCTGGGGTTGACCCGGGCGACCCGCTTCGTCAACGTGCTCGAGGCCGGCTATGCCAACAAGAGCCAGACCGGCGAGGCGCGGCAGAACGGCTACGAGATCGAGCTCGAACTGCCCTTGTTCGACTTCGGCTCGACGCGCGCGGCGCGGGCGGAGGCGATCTACATGCAGGCCCTGCATCGCACGGCGGAGGTGGCTGTCAACGCGCGCTCGGAGTTGCGTGAGACCTACTCCGCCTACCGCACCGCCTACGAGCTGGCGAGGCACTACCGCGACGAGGTGGTGCCGCTGCGCAAGCGCATCTCCGACGAGAACCTGCTTCGCTACAACGGGATGCTGTCCAGCGTGTTCGAACTGCTCGCCGATGCGCGCGACCAGGTGAGCACCGTGACCGCCGCGATCGAGGCGCAGCGCGACTTCTGGCTCGCCGAGACCAATCTGCAGAGCGCGCTCACCGGTCGTTCGCCCGGCGGCGCCACGGCCATCGCGCCCGGCAGGGCGAGCGCTGCGGAGCAGGGCGGCCACTGAAGGAGGACAAGGACATGACAAACCGCAGAACATTCTTCCGCGCGGCCGGCGCGACCTTCCTGGGCGCCGCGGCCGTCAGCCGGGCCGGCGCGGCTTTGCTGCCCGAGGCGGTCATCCAGACGAGCGCGGCGACCCAGCCGCCGCCGTCGCCGCCCAACGGCCGCCCCTTCAACCCGATCGTGACGCTCAACGGCTGGTCGCTGCCCTGGCGCATGAAGGACGGCGTCAAGGAGTTCCACCTGGTGGCCGAGCCGGTCGTGCGCGAGATCGCCCCGGGCATGAAGGCCAACCTGTGGGGCTACAACGGCTCCAGCCCCGGCCCGACCATCGAGGCCGTCGAGGGCGACCGCATCCGCATCTTCGTCACCAACAGGCTGCCCGAGGTCACCAGCGTCCACTGGCACGGCGTGCAGCTGCCCTCGGGCATGGACGGCGTCACCGGCCTCACGCAGCCGCCCATCGGCGTGGGCAAGACCTTCATGTACGAGTTCGTGCTGCAGCGCCCGGGCACGCACATGTACCACCCGCACGCGGACGAGATGGTGCAGATGGCGATGGGCATGATGGGCCTGTTCATCATCCATCCGAAGGACCCGAGGCAGTACCGCGTCGACCGCGACTACGGCTTCATCCTCAACGCCTACGACATCGAGCCGGGCAGCGCGACGCCCAAGGTCAACACCATGCTCGACTTCAACCTGTGGACCTGGAACAGCCGCGCGTTTCCCGGCATCGACCCCTTCGTCGCCCGCACCGGTGAGCGCGTACGCATCCGCGTGGGCAACCTGACGATGACGAACCATCCCATCCACATGCACGGCCCGCACTTCGAGGTGACCGGCACCGACGGCGGCTGGGTGCCGAAGAGCGCGCGCTGGCCGGAGGTCACGACCGACGTTGCAGTGGGCCAGATGCGGGCCTTCGAGTTCGACGCCATCGCCGGTGACTGGGCCATCCACTGCCACAAGAGCCACCACACGATGAACGCGATGGGCCATGACGTGCCCACGATGATCGGCGTGGACCAGCGGGACCTGGCCAGGAAGATCACGGGCCTGGTGCCGGACTACATGGCCATGGGCGACAAGGGCATGCACGACATGGCCGAGATGGAGATGCCCATCCCCGACAACACGCTGCCGATGATGACCGGCACCGGCCCGTTCGGGGCCATCGGCATGGGCGGCATGTTCAGCGTCGTGAAGGTCCGCGACGACATCGCACGCGGCGACTACAAGGACCCCGGCCCCTACCGGCACCCGGCCGGCACCCTGGCCAGCGAGTACACGGGCGAGATGCCCGCCACCCCACGCGCGTCGGCCCCGCAGGCCGATGGCAAGACCCTGCAAGTTCGCAAACCCAACGGTCACCAGGGCCATTGAAGGAAACATCCGAATGAAGAACAAGTTCAACGCACTGGCCGCCATCGTGCTGGCCGCAGCCTCGGCCTCGGCCTTCGCCCACGGCGACGAGGAACACGCCAAGCCCCGCGTCTACGACGCGAAGAAGGTCGAGTCCACGGCCTTCGGCCAGGAGGGTGACCCGAAGAAGGCCGTTCGCACGATCCAGGTCGACATGGCCGACAACATGCGCTTCACGCCCTCGGACCTCGTCGTCAAGCGCGGAGAGACGGTGAAGTTCGTCGTGCACAACGGCGGCCAGGTGCTGCACGAGATGGTCCTGGGCACCAAGGAGGCCATCAAGGAGCACGCGGCGCTGATGAAGAAGTTCCCGGAGATGGAACATGCGGACGCCAACATGGCCCACGTCAAGCCCGGCAAGACCGGCGAGATCGTCTGGCAGTTCACCAAGGCGGGCGAGTTCCAGTTCGCCTGCCTCCAGCCGGGCCACTTCGAGGCCGGCATGGTCGGCAAGCTGACCGTCAAGTGACGCAGCTCATCTCATCAACGAAAGCTCCGGAGGAGTTCCGCATGAAGGTCTTCATCAAGCACGCCCTTGCCGCTGTCGTGTTCGCGTCCGCGTTCGGCGCACAGGCCCAGACGGCGGCATCCGCTGCGGCATCGCCCGGCACGGACGGCGAAGTGCGCAAGATCGACAAGGACCAGGGCAAGCTGACGCTCAAGCACGGCCCCATCGCGAATCTCGACATGCCGGGCATGACCATGGTCTTCAAGGTCGCCGACCCGAAGATGCTCGACACGGTCAAGGAAGGCGACAAGGTGAAGTTCTCCGCCGACCGGGTGAACGGCGCGATCACGATCACCGCCATCCAGCCAGCGAAGTAGCGCGGCCCGTGTCGTGAAACCAGGTGATCGTGAAGCCACCAGCGGGGATGTTTCCCGGCCGCGTGGCCTCGCCTGGGCGTTTCGCTGGCTGCTCGTGGCTCTGCTCGTCTTCGACCAGCTCAGCGCGCCGTTCCATCGGCACCATCACGACTTCGGCATCGACGCCGACCTCGGTCGCGCGGCTGCGGCGCTCGCGTCCGACACGCATGCGGAAGACGAGCATGACGCCCAGATCGCCCATCCGGCCATCGCGCTTCGTGCGCAGCCCGCCTCGGCGCTGAGCGGGGCCCGCATCGCGGCCGATGCGCTGATCGCCGTGGCGGCCTTCGTCGTGGTCTTCCCCGTCGCGCAAGCCGCCACGCCCGCTCCCGACTGGCCCAAGCACGGGCCGCCGCGATTCAGCTCCTTCAAGAGCCTGCCGCCGGCGGGCCGTGCCCCTCCGCTCCACGCCTGAAGAGCCCCCAGCCGCTTTTCCCGGGCGCGTCCTCGTGCGCACCCAGTCCGTGGAGTTTTCATGTCATCGCAACATTCCCTTCGCGCGCCGGTGCACAGGCTGCGCGCCGCCATCGGGTTCGCGCTTCCTCTTCTTCTTTCAAGCCCGCTCGCGCAAGCGGCCGACGCCCCCGCCTTCGGCGTCCTGCTTCAACAGTCACTGGCCCGCGCCCCGATCCTGCTGGAGCAGCAGGCGAACGTCGAGGCCGCGCGCCTGGATGCGGCGCAGAGCCGCCACTGGCTGAACCCCAGGCTCGATGCCCAGGCCGAAGACCTGGGCGCGCCCGGCAGCGGCGGCCAGAGCCCGCGCCAGAGCACCTATTCGATCAGCCAGCCGCTTGAGCTGGGCGGCAAGCGGGCGTCGCGCATCGCGGTCTCCGACCGCGAATCCGACGTCGCCGAGGCGCGGCGCCGCGAAGCCCAGATCGCCTGGGCGGCCCGGCTGGCCGTGGCCTACGGCACCGTCGAGGCGGCACAGGCGCGCCGGCGCGTGGCTGGCGACGAACTGGCGCGCGCCAGTGATGACCTGCGCGCCGCGCGTGCCCAGGTCGAGGCCGGCAAGGAAGCCGCTGTGCGCGTCGCCCAGGCCGAGGCCGGGGCTGCCGCCGCGCGGGGCGCCGAGCGTGCGGCGGCGGCCGATCTGACCCAGGCGCTGGAAGAGCTGTCCGCGCTGGTCGGTGCGCAGGAGCGCTTCACCGGCATCAGTGCTTCGCTGTTCGGTACTGCTCCCGTGCGCGGCATGGCGGCGGACGAATCGCCCGCGTTGCGCGTCGCCCAGTCCGAGCGAGATGCTTCCGAAGCCCGGCTGCAGGTCGAGGAGCGGCGCTGGATCCCGGACCTCAGCGTGACGGCGGGCGTGCGTCGCTACGCGTGGACCTCGCAGAGTGGCTACGTGGTCGGCCTGTCCGCCTCCATTCCCCTGTTCGACCGCAATCGCGACGCGGTCGCCGCGGCACGACAGCGCGTGCAGGCGGCCGACGCACGGGTACTCGCGGCCCGGCTCGAAGCCAGCGCCGCCCGGCGTTCGGCGCAGGCCCAGCTCGAGGCCGCGGAGGGCCAGCTGGAAGCCGCGATCGAAGGCGAGCGGGCTTGCGCCGAGGGCTATCGCCTCGGCCGCATCGGCTACGACGCCGGCCGCACCTCGCTCGTCGAGCTGCTGTTCGCCCGCCGCGCCTGGTCCGAGGCCCAACGATCAACCATCGACGCGCGCCTGGCGCGCGTCCGCTCCCTGGCTGCGCTGGCGCAGGTCGAGGGCCGTCTCGCGTTTGGAGAAACACAATGACCAGCCATGCCAAGTTCAAGCCGCTGTTGATCGCAGGCGCCATCGTCGGCGCTGCCGCGCTCGGCTATTTCGCGGCGAGCCGCCCGGCCCCTGCCAGTGAGGCCAGGTCCGCCGAGCCCGCGCCTGAGGCCGCGACGGACGCGAGCAGGCCGAAGGCCGACGCCGCCGAGCTGAAGATCCCGGCCGCGTACCTCACCGCCGCCGGCATCGGCGTCGAGGCCGCCGGATCCTCCGAGGTGCGCAGCGAACTGCTGCTGCCCGCCGTCGTCGCCGCGGCGCCGGGTTCGGAGGCCGCCGTCGTCAGCCGCGTGAGTGGCACGCTGGTGCGCGTCATGCACCGCCTGGGCGACACCGTGGCCGCCGGCGAGGTGCTGGCCAGCATCGAAAGCCTGGAAGCCGCAGGTATGGCCAGCGAACGCCGGGTCGCGCAGGCCAAGGTGGAGCTGGCGCGCAAGACGCTCGCCCGCGAGAAGAGCCTGTTCGACCAGGGGGTCACGCCGCGCCAGGCGCTGGAGGCGGCCCAGGCCGATCTCGACGTGGCCGAGGCCGAGGCCCAGCGCGCCGCGGCCGTGGCTGCTGCGGCGCGCGTCGGCAGCGACGGCCGCACGCTCACCCTGGTGTCGCCGATTGCCGGCCGCATCACCGCCAGCAGCGCCCTCGTGGGCGCCCATGTGGCGCCTGACGTCGAGCTGTTCCGCGTGGCCATGCCCGGCGCGGTCCAGATCGAGGCGCCGCTCACGGCCGACGACCTGCGCCGCGTGGCGGTCGGTGACGCGGCCACGGTGCTGTCGCGCTCCGGCACGCCGGTGCCGGCCACGGTGCGCGGCCTTACGCCGGGCGTCAACGCTTCGACCCGCGCCGCGACGGTGGTGCTGGTTCCCGACGACGGCCCGCAGGCGAAGGCATTGCTGGCCGGCGAAGGCGTGCAGGTCCGGCTGCACGCGCGCGGCGATGCCAGGCAGGCCGGCGTGGCGGTCCCTGAAGAGGCCGTCCAGAACATGGATGGCCGCGACGCGGTGTTCATCCGTACGCCCGACGGCTTCCGCACGCAGCCGGTCTATGTGGGCGTGCGCAGCGGCGGCCTGGCGCAGGTCGTCAGCGGCCTGCAGGCCGGCCAGCAGGTTGCCACCCGCAATGCCTTCCTGCTGAAGGCCGAGGCCAAGAAGAACGCGGGAGAAGAAGAATGATCCAGGCTCTCTTGCAGGGCGTCGTGCGCGCCCGCTGGCTGGTGCTCTTCATGACGCTGGTGGTGGCCGTCGTCGGCGCGTGGCAGCTCAACCTGCTGCCGATCGACGTCACGCCGGACATCACGAACAAGCAGGTGCAGATCAACACCGTGGTGCCGACGCTGACGCCCGTCGAGGTGGAGAAGCGCGTGACCTACCCGATCGAGACCGCGCTGGCGGGCCTCAACGGCGTGGAGAACATGCGCTCTTTCTCGCGCAACGGCTTCAGCCAGGTCACGGTGATCTTCAAGGAGAGCGCCGACCTGTACTTCATGCGCCAGCAGGTGACCGAGCGCCTCAACCAGGCGCGCGCCAGCCTGCCGGGCGGGGCCGATCCGGTCCTCGGGCCGGTGTCCACGGGCCTGGGCGAGGTGGTGCACTACAGCGTTGAATTCCAGCATCCCGGTGGCAAGGGCGCGCCCGCGCCGGGAGAGGGCAGGAGCGGCTGGCAGAAGGACGGCAGCTTCGTGACCGACGAGGGCGAACGGCTGCCGGATGCCGTCGCTCAACTGGCTTACCTGCGCACCGTGCAGGACTGGATCGTGCGGCCGCAGCTGCGCATGACGCCGGGCGTGGCCGATGTGGATTCGCTGGGCGGCTACGTGAAGCAGTACGTCGTCGAGCCTGACATGACCCGGCTGGCCGCCTACGGCATCGACTGGAGCGAACTCGGGCGGGCGCTGGAAGATGCCAACCTGTCCATCGGCGCTAACTACCTGCGCCGCTCCGGTGAGTCCTACCTGGTGCGCGCGGATGGGCGGCTGCGCTCGGTGGATCAGATCGCGACAACGGTCGTGGCCCAGCGCAACGGGGTTCCGGTCACCGTCGGCCAGGTCGCGTCCGTCGCGATCGGCGGCGAACTGCGCACCGGCGCGGCCAGCCGAGACGGCTACGAGACGGTCGTGGGCAGCGCGCTGATGCTCGTCGGCGCGAACAGCCGCACGGTGGCGCACGCCGTCGTGCTCAAGCTCGACGAAATCAAGAAGACTCTGCCGGAGGGCGTCGCGCTGGTCCCGACGCTGGACCGCTCTCAGCTGGTCGCGGCCACGATCAAGACCGTGGCCAAGAACCTGACCGAAGGTGCGCTGCTGGTGGTCGCGATCCTGTTCGCGCTGCTGGGCAACTGGCGCGCGGCGGTGATCGCCGCGCTGGTCATCCCGCTGTCGCTGCTGATGAGCGCGATCGGCATGAACGCGCTGGGCATCTCGGGCAACCTGATGAGCCTCGGTGCACTGGACTTCGGTCTGATCATCGACGGCGCCGTCATCGTCGTGGAGAACGCGCTGCGGCGGCTTGCCCACAGGCAGGCCCAGGAGGGTCGGCTGCTGAGCCTGGGTGAGCGCCTGCATGAGGTGATGGCCTCGTCCCGGGAGATGATCAAGCCGACCGTGTACGGCCAGCTGGTGATCTTCCTGGTGTTCCTGCCCTGCCTGAGCTTCCAGGGTGTCGAGGGCAAGATGTTCTCGCCGATGGTCATCACGCTGATGCTGGCGCTGGCGGCGGCCTTCGTGCTGTCGATCACCTTTGTGCCGGCCCTGGTTGCCGTGCTGATGAACCGGCGCATCGAAGAGCGGGAGGTGCGCGTCATCGAGGCCACCAAGAGCCGCTACCTGCCGCTGCTGCAGCGCGCAGTTGCCAATCCCTGGCCGTCCATCGCCACGGCGCTGGTGATCGTCGCTGCGGCGGGCGTCACCTTCCGCTTCGTCGGCAAGGAGTTCATGCCCACGCTCGACGAGCAGAACCTGAACCTGTCCTCGGTACGCATTCCGTCGATGTCCATCGAGGACTCGGCGGCGCTGGACCTGCCGATCGAGCGCGCGCTGCTGACCTTGCCCGAGGTCAGGACGGTCTATTCGAAGGCCGGGACAGCCAGCCTGGCGGCCGACCCGATGCCGCCGAACGCGTCCGACAACTACGTCATCCTTAAACCCAAGGAGGACTGGCCCGCGGGCGTGAAGACCAAGGAACAGGTCGTCGAGCGCATCCGCGAGAAGATGTCCGGAATCGTCGGCAATGCCTACGACGTCACGCAGCCGATCGAGATGCGCTTCAACGAACTGATCGGTGGTGTACGCAGCGACGTGGCCGTGAAGATCTACGGCGACGACCTCGACCAGTTGGCGGTTGCCGGGCAGCGCATCGCCGCGCTGCTGCGCAAGATCCCCGGTGCCGTGGACACGCGCGTGGCCCAGACTTCGGGCTTCCCGACCTTCGACATCGAGTTCGACCGCGTGGCCATCGCGCGCCATGGGCTGTCGCTCAAGGAGGTGGCCGACACCGTGTCCGCTGCGCTGGCAGGCCGGCCGTCGGGCCAGATCTTCGAGGGCGATCGCCGCTTCGACCTGGTCGTGCGGCTGCCGGGCGACCAGCGCAACAACCTGGATCAGTTGCGGGCCTTGCCGGTGGCGCTACCGGCCGTGGAGGGCAAGCCGCGCGGCTCGGTGCCGCTGGGCGCCCTGGTGCAGTTCAAGTTCACGCAGGGGCTCAACGAGGTCAGCCGCGACAACGGCAAGCGGCGCCTTTACGTGGAGGCGAACGTCAGTGGGCGCGACCTGGGCAGCTTCGTGGCCGAGGCGTCGCAGCGAATCAATGAGGAGATCAAGCTGCCCACGGGCTCGTGGATTGAATGGGGCGGACAGTTCCAGAACCTGCAGGCGGCCACCCAGCGTCTGGCCATCATCGTTCCGGCCTGCCTGGTGCTGATCAGCGCCGTGCTGTATCTCGCCATCGGCAGCGCCACGCTGACGGCGACGGTGCTGTTCACGATCCCGCTGGCGGTGGCCGGTGGAGTGTTCACGTTGGCCCTGCGCGGCATCCCGTTCTCGATCTCGGTCGCCGTGGGCTTCATCGCCGTGTCGGGCGTGGCCGTGCTGAACGGGCTGGTGATGATCTCGGCGATCCGCAAGCGGCTGGAGGACGGGCTGGAGGTCAACCGGGCGGTGATCGAAGGTGCGATGGAGCGGGTGCGGCCGGTGCTGATGACCGCCCTGGTCGCATCGCTGGGTTTCATCCCGATGGCCTTCGGCAGCGGCACCGGTTCCGAGGTTCAGAGGCCGCTGGCGACCGTCGTGATCGGCGGCCTCATCACGGCGACCGTGCTGACGCTGTTCGTGCTGCCGGCGCTGTGCGGCTTGGTGCTGCGGCGCTCGCAGCGGGCCGGTTCGGTGCTTGACGCTGCGCTCCAGGCTTAGACGTTCGATTCTTCGGGCCGGTGGGTGCATCGTCTGCCGGCCGTTTCTCTATTGTTTGGAGTTGCCATGCTGGATGTGCTCGCCAATCGAACCTACCGCCACCTCTTCCTGGCCCAGGTCATCGCGCTGTTGGGCACGGGCCTGGCGACCGTGGCGCTGGGCCTCCTGGCCTATGACCTTGCAGGCGCCGACGCCGGTGCCGTGCTGGGCACCGCGCTGGCCATCAAGATGGTGGCGTATATCGGCGTGGCCCCGATCGCCTCGGCCTTCGCCGGGCAGGTGCCACGGCGCACGCTGCTGGTGTCCCTGGATCTGGTGCGTGCCGCGGTCGCGCTGGTGCTGCCCTTTGTCACCGAGATCTGGCAGGTCTATGTGCTGATCTTCGTGCTGCAGTCGGCCTCGGCCGGCTTCACGCCGGCCTTCCAGGCCACGATCCCCGACGTGCTGCCCAAGGAGGCGGATTACACCAAGGCCCTGTCGCTGTCGCGCCTGGCCTATGACTTGGAGAGCCTGGCCAGCCCGGCCTTGGCCGCTGCGCTGCTCACGGTGGTGAGCTTCCACAGCCTCTTCCTGGGCACGGTCGTGGGCTTCGTCGCTTCGGCGCTGCTGGTGGTATCCGCGGTGCTGCCCAGGGCCAAGCAGCCACCACGGCGCAGTGTCTACGAGCGCACCACGCGCGGCAGCCGCATCTACCTCGCCACGCCCCGCCTGCGGGGGCTATTGGCGCTGAACCTAGCCGTCGCGTCGGCCAGCGCCATGGTCATCGTCAACACCGTCGTGCTGGTACAGAGCACGCTGCAGCTCAGCCAGCGCTTCACCGCCGGCGCGCTGGCCGCCTTTGGCGCTGGGTCGATGGCGATAGCGCTGGGCCTGCCCAAGCTGCTGGAGAAGTTGCCGGACCGGCGCGTGATGGTCTTCGGCGCGGGCCTGCTGAGCGTGGGCCTGCTGCTCGGGCCGCTGGCCTCGCGGGGCTATGCGACCCTGGTCATGCTGTGGCTGGTGCTTGGGGGCGCTTATTCCCTGGCGCAGACGCCCTCGGGCCGGCTGCTGCGCCGCTCAAGCAGCGAGCAGGACCGGCAGGCCTTGTTCGCCGCGCAGTTCGCGCTGTCGCATGCCTGCTGGCTTATCACCTATCCCGTCGCCGGCTGGCTGGGTGCGAAGGCGGGGCTGAATGCCAGCTTCATCGCCCTGGGGGTCCTCGCCGGCATCACGACCCTCGCCAGCCTGTGGCTGTGGCCCAGCGACGACCCGGCGGAGCTGCCGCACAGCCACGACCATCTTGATGCGGGGCATGCGCACCTGCAGACCCACGCGGCCGATGCCGAGGGCCGGCACTCGCATGCCTACGTGATCGACGACGAGCACCAGAGCTGGCCGAGGAGCTGAGCCAGGAGATGGTGGGCGATCGTGGACTTGCCCACGTTCCCGGAGAAGCTCAGTACAGCGACTTTCATGGCGGATCTCTTCCTTGGAGCAGGCGTAGCAGGGGGTTGGCGTAGTGGTTACGTTCGCCAGCACGGGCGCATTCAGCGCTCCGATGTGATGGAGCTGTGCCGCCTGACCGAAGGCCAGGCCAAGGATCTGCTCAAGCGGCTGAAGGCAAGCTGCGGTTGCCTGGCGCCGTTCATCCGATAAGCACGTCAATGTCCGTACGGCAAAAACAAAGGCCACCCGAGGGTGGCCTAAGTCACTGAATTCATTGGCGCGTCTGGCTGGGATCGAACCAGCAACCCCTGCCTTCGGAGGGCAGTACTCTATCCATTGAGCTACAGACGCGCGGGGCGAAACAACAGCGAGCATTCTAGCAGTCTCCCCAGGGGAGACTGCGTGGGGCCGACGATATACTGCGCCGGTTTTGCGCCCCGAGGGCGCGCATGCTTTCGTGGGCAGGACAGACAAAGAGACACACTGCCGACGCTAATAACGAGGACTCCATGAGCGGAACCCAAGATCACGCGCATTCTTCCCACGACAGCTCGCATCACGACGAAGCCCACGAGGGCCCGATCCGCACGCCCAAGCAGCTGGCCTGGGCCGTCTTCTTCGCCTTTGTCGTGCCGGTGATCGTGATCGTGCTGCTGGCCAGCTATGTGTCCAGCGAGAACAAGCCCGCCGCCGGCAGCGACGCGATGGACGACAAGGCGGTGGCCATGCGCATCCAGCCTGTCGGCAGCAGCGAGGTCAAGGACGTCAGCGACGTTGCGTCGCTCGCCACCGGCGAGAAGGTCTTCCAGGCCCAGTGCTCGGCCTGCCATGCCACCGGCGCCGTCGGCGCCCCGAAGTTCGGCGATGCCGCCGCCTGGGCGCCGCGCATCAAGACGGGTTTCGACGCGCTGCTGCACTCGGCCCTGCAGGGCAAGGGCAATATGGCGCCGCAGGGTGGCGGTGACTTCAGCGATTTCGAGGTCGCCCGCGCCGTGGTCTACATGGCCAACCATGGCGGCGCCAGCTTCGAGGAGCCCAAGGCTCCGGCCGCAGCCGCTTCCGCGGCGTCGAACTGAGCGGCCTCGCTCCCTGCAAGCCAGGAGCCGACCTGCGGGTCGGCTTTTTTGCGCCCGTCGGGCGCGGTAGCCGCCGTTGAACTGCAGCGTTATGCTGGCCCATGGGCAATCGGGTCATCCAGCTCGCCTGGTGGGGGCTGCTCGCCTTGGGGCTGTGCTCGCCGGTGGCCGCGCAGGAGCCTGCACGCATCTGGCGCGTCTGCATCACCGACCTGGTCCTGCCGCCCTACCTGAGCAATGATCCGGCCCAGCCTGGCATCGCCGAGCGCCTGTTGGTCGAGGCGGGCCGCCAGAGCCGGCTCAGCGTGCTGCTGCTGCGCTATCCGATGAAGCGCTGCGTGGCGATGGCCGACAGCGGCAGCGCCGACGCAGCGCTGGCCGCACCGACACCCGACAACGTGCGCCGCCTCGAGTTCCCGATGCGCGCCGGGGTGATCGATTCGACACGCCGGGTGGCGCGCATCAACCTGGTCTGGGTGGCCCGCCAGGACGCAAACGTGCAGTGGAACGGCGGGCTGCCGGCCGGCCGCCTGGTGGTCGGCACGCGGCTGGGCATGCGCTCGGCGATCGAGCCCCTGCAGGCGGCGGGCTTCCAGGTCGATGCCACGGCGTCGACGATCGGACAGCTGCTGCACAAGGTCGCCGCGCGGCGCGTGGACCTGGCGGTGGGCCTGCAGGAGGAGGTCGAGTATGCGCTGCATGGCCAGCCCGCCAGCCCGCTGATGGTGCTGCCGACGGCCTTCTTGACCACGGACTTCTATGCCGTGGTGCCGCGCCGGGCCACGCCGCCCGGCGAGGCGGTGGAAGCCTGGTGGAGCGCGATGGGGCGATTGCGCGAGCTGCCCGAGTTCCGGCCCCGCTGAGCCAGGGCGTCAGGGCCGGGGCTCGATCACCACGCCGTAGCGCCGCAGCAGCTCCGCATGGCTGCAGGGCTCGGGCTGCCATTGCCCTTGCTCCACGGCCTGCGCGGCTTCCAGCATGTCCATCGAATGGACCAGGCCGAGGCCCTGGGGCGTGGCGAGGAAGAGGCGGTCCTGCTCGTCGATCCAGCAGGCATTGACGGTGCCGGCCGCGAGGCCCGTGTGGCTGTGCACCGCGCCGCTCGTGTCGAGCCGCCAGATCCAGGGCGCGGCCTCCAGCTGCACATAGACCCGCTGCGGCCCGTTCTGGAAGAACCAGCAGCCGGCCTCGTCGTGCTCGTAGTTGCGCTCGATGAAGTCGCGCAGCTTCGGATGCTCGATGCGGCTGCCCTTGACGGTGGGGAAAGGCCCGGCGTGCTGGATGCGTTCATCGCGCATGTACCAGTCGCCGCGGGCATCCAGGGCCAGCCAGCCGTAGCAGTGGGGCACATTGGGCCACTTCTTCAGCGCGGCCTTGACGATGTCATCCATGGCTGGATTCTGCGCCGCTTCAGAGGGCCCGGGCCAGCCAGTCGCAGACCTGCGTCGGCATGCTGAACACATGGCCCGGCGGCCATCCGGACGGGAAGCCCACATGCCCGCCCTGGGCCGGCTGCCACAGCGTGACGAAGCGGCCGGCATCGGCCGGGCCGGGCAGGCTGCTGGCGGGCACGAAAGGATCGTTGCGCGCGTTCAGCGCCAGTGCCGGGATGCGGATCGCCTGCAGGTGCGGCTTGGCCGAGGCGCGGCGCCAGTAGTCGTCGACGTCGCGGAAGCCGTGCAGCGGCGCGGTGAAGAGATTGTCGAACTCGTACAGGTCGCTGACTTCGCGCAGCCGCGCGCCGTCGAACAGGCCCGGATGTTGCGCCAGCTTGGCCAGCGCCTTGGGCACCATGGTCTTCAGGAACATGCGGGTGTAGACCAGCCGGTTGAAGCCCTTGCCGATGGCATGGCCGGCGGCTTCGAGATCCAGCGGCGAGCAGATCGAGCAGACGGCCTTGGCGGTGCGCGCCGCCGTCTCGCCGGCCTCCTGCGCCCAGCGCATCAGCGCATTGCCGCCCAGCGAGACGCCGGCGGCGAGCAGCGGCCCGCCGTGCGTGGCCTTCAGCTGGTCCAGCATCCAGCCGATCTCTTCGTAGTCGCCCGAGTGATAGGCCCGCGGCGCCAGGTTCAGCTCGCCCGAGCAGCCGCGGAAATGCGGCATCGCGAACGCCCAGCCGCGCGCCCGGGCGACGGTGGCGAAGGCCTGCACGTACTGGCTCTGGGTGCTGCCCTCCAGGCCGTGGAACAGCACCAGCATCGGCGCGGTGGCCACGGGCGCGTCGAGCCGGTCCACGTCGACGAAATCGCCGTCGGGCGTGGTCCAGCGCTCGCGGCGCAGGGTCAGTGGGGTGTCGTCGTTACGTCGGGCGTAGAGCGCGGGCCAGATGGTCTGCGCATGGCCGCCCGGGAGCCACAGCGGGGCGCGGTACTTCAGCATTCACCTATCATCAGTGGAGGGTCGTCGGCTCGGCCGTCAGCTCCTGCACGTCCTGGGCGGTGCCCGGGCTCGCATGGTGGACGACCAGGCGCCAGCCCAGCGCGGTCTTCAGGTAGACATTGGTGGCGACGACCCAGGCGCTCTGCGGCGCGCCCTCGGCACCGGGCACGCTGACACGCTCCAGCACCTGGTGGATGGCGGTGTCCGGCGTGTGCAGGCGGCGCACGCGCTCGGGCGAGACGGCCACCGGCCCGCGCGCGAACAGCGCCTCGAAGGCCGCGCGGATCGCTCCCAGGCCCACCAGGCGCTGGCCGCCGGGGTGGACGCAGGAGACCTCGTCCTCGTCGGCCCAGCATTCCATCAAGCGGTCCAGGTCGCCGCTTTGCAGCGCCTCGTAGAACTGCTGCTCGGTGTCCTCGGGCGAGGCGAGCAGGGCGGCGGTCTGGGGCTTGGGTCGGAGCATGGTGGGCCGGATTGTAAGAAGCCGGCGCCGGCCGTCCTCAAATGCGCGATGGAGGGCCTGGTCCGAATGCGCACACGGGCGCCCGCGGGCGTAGCATCAATGCCCCATCGATAGCCAGAGGAGGGACCTATGGCCTATCACCTCGAAGGGCGCCTGCTGGAAGTCTGCAACTGCAAGGTGCTGTGCCCCTGCTGGATCGGCGAAGACCCCGACTTCGGCACCTGCGACACCATCGTCGCCTGGCACATGGACAAGGGCACCGTGGACGGCGTGGACGTGGCCGGCATCACCATCGCCGGCGTGGCCCACGTGCCCGGCAACATCCTGCAAGGCAACTGGACCGCCGCGATCTTCATCGACGAGCGCGCCAGCGCCGCGCAGGAGGCTGCGCTGCTGAAGGTCTACACCGGCCAAGCCGGCGGGCCGGTGGCGGACCTGGCCAAGCTGATCGGCACCGTGGTGTCGGTGGAGCGCGCCAAGATCCGCTTCGACGTGCAGGGCGGCTCCGGCACGCTGGAGATCGGCACCGACTACTACGCCGAGCTCGAGCCCTACAAGGGCGCCCTGGGCGGCACGACCACGCTGACCGACACGGTGTTCTCCACCGTCCCCGGCGCGCCGGTCTTCGTCGGCAAGGCGCCGCGCTATCGTTCGAAGAACGCAGCGCTGGGCATCGACCTGGACATCAAGGGCCACAACGCCCTGCAGAGCACCTTCGTCTTCGACGCCTGACGGGTCGCCGGCGTGCCGCATAACGCCGTGCTTCATCGGCGGGTGTTCCTGCCGCTGCTGCTGGCGCTGATCGCGCTGGCCTGGGCGTTGCTGTGGGCCTGGGCGGCCGGGCCGTATGCCGTCTACCTGTCGCATGGCGACTGGCGCGGGCCGCTGGCGGCGCTGTGCCGTACGGCGCCGCCGTGGCTGGTGTCGGGCGGGCTGTCGGCGCTGGCCTGGCTGCTGATGAGCGCGGCGATGATGCTGCCGACCACGCTGCCGCTGGTCGATGCGATGGCGCGGCTGACCGCCGGCCGCGCCGACCGCGGCCGGCTGCTGGCATTGCTGCTGGGGGGCTATCTGCTGGCCTGGGGGCTGTTCGGCTTCGTCGTGCACGGGCTGCACGGCGTGCTGCTGGGTGCCGGGCTCGAACGTCTCGCGCCGGGCTGGCTGCTCGCGGCGGCCACGCTGGCGCTGGCCGGCGCCTTCCAGTTCAGCCGGCTCAAGCAGCTGTGCCTGGAGAAGTGCCGCACGCCGCTGAGCTTCGTGATGCAGCACTGGCGCGGCGGCGCGCACCCGGGGCGGCAGGCCTTCGCGCTGGGTGCCCACCACGGTGTCTTCTGCATCGGCTGCTGCTGGGCGCTGATGCTGCTGATGTTCATCGTCGGCATGGGCCAGCTGGGCTGGATGCTGGCGCTGGCGGCGGTGATGGCGGCCGAGAAGAACCTGCCCTGGGGCCGGCGCCTGAGCGCGCCGCTGGGCGTGGCGCTGCTGGGCGGCGCGCTGGCGCTGGTGCTGGCGCGGCCATGACGATGACGAAACCGCGCCTGGTTGGGCTCACGGTCCTCGCGCTGCTGGCTTTCGCCGCCAACTCGCTGTTGTGCCGGATGGCGCTGCAGCAGCGCAGCATCGACCCGGCCAGCTTCGGCACGCTGCGGCTGGCGGCCGGTGCGCTGGTGCTGGGGCTGATGGCGCGCGGGCAGCCGCGCGCCCCGCGCGACGGCTGGGCGGCGCTGGCGCTGTTCGCCTACGTGGCCTGCTTTTCCTTCGCCTACCTGAGCCTCGCGGCCGGCACCGGCGCGCTGATCCTGTTCGCCTGCGTGCAGCTGACGATGTTCGGCGCGGGCCTGCGCGCGGGCGAGCGCTTCGCCACGGCGGGCTGGCTGGGCCTGCTGCTGGCGCTGGGCGGCCTGGTCTGGCTGGTGGCGCCCGGATTGGCGGCGCCCGAGCCGCTGGCCGCCGCGCTGATGGCCGCGGCCGGCCTGGCCTGGGGCCTGTATTCGCTGCGCGGGCGCCGCGCTGCCGGGCCGGCCCTGGTGGTCAGCGCAGGTAACTTCCTACTTGCACTGCCTCCGGCCTTGCTGCTGAGCGCCTTGTGGTGGCCGCAGCGCCATGCCGAACCTGCCGGCGTGCTGCTGGCGCTGGCCTCGGGCGGGCTCAGCTCGGGGCTGGGCTATGTGGTCTGGTATGCGGCGCTGCCGGGCCTCCCGGCCCTGCGCGCCGCCACCGTGCAGCTGGCGGTGCCGCCGCTGGCGGCGCTGGGCGGCGTGCTGCTGCTCGGCGAAGCGATGACGCCGCGCCTGCTGCTGGCCTCGGCGGCGATCCTGGGCGGGATCGGGCTGGTGCTGCTCGGCCGCGGTCGCGCTTCTCAGTGAGCGCTGTGCAGGTGCTCGCCGGCGGCCAGCTTGTACAGCGTGCCGCAGTAGGGGCACTTGCCCTGGCCGCCGTGGGTCAGGTCGATGAAGACCTTCGGATGCGTGCTCCACAGCGCCATCTTCGGGTTCGGGCAGAAGACGCTGCCGTTGTCCTGCACGTCGGCGGCTTTCACTTCGACGACGGCGGGGGCTTGGGTGTTGGAGGTGCTGCTCATGTTGTGCGTTGGGTTCAGACCA
>NZ_LYVQ01000130.1 GCF_001984095.1 Pelomonas sp. KK5 | reverse complement strand
GGCCTGGACGGCGGCGCGCATCTGGGCCTCGTCGCGCGGCGGCTGGGCGGGGTCGAACTTGAAACGGGAAGTGCTCATGGATAATGAATTCTACAAACCGCCTGCCTCCGTCGAAGAAGCCCTCCCGCCTTGCCGCAGCGCCCGCTCGCCCCTCCATTCGCCCTGTCCTCGCTGACCCTCTGCCTGCTGTACGGCCTGGGCCAGCCCGCGCACGCGCAAGACCCGACCCCGGAGCCGCCTCCGAAGCTGAAACCCAGCCGCACGCTGGCGGTGCGGCCCAAGACCGAGCGCCCGGCGCTGGTGATCACGGCCGACAAGCTGGGCAGCACGCTCGACCAGCAGTCCAGCGCCGAGGGCAAGGCCGAGCTGCGCTACGGCGACATCCTGATGCGCGCCGACCAGGTCACCTACGGCCAGGCGGACGACCTCGCCCACGCCACCGGCAAGGTCGAGCTGAGCAGCAACGGCAACATCTTCCGCGGCCCCGACCTGCAGCTCTACGTGAGCCGCTTCGAGGGCACCTTCCTGAACCCGAGCTACTTCTTCTCGCTGACCGGCGGGGCGGGGCACGCCGAGCGCATCAGCTTCACCGACCAGAAGCACGTGTTCGCCGTGGACGGCACCTACTCCAGCTGCCCGGTGGTGGACGGGCAGCAACCCGACTGGCAGATCACCGCCAAGGGCCTGGCCCTGGACTTCGATGCCAACGAGGGCAAGGCCACCGGCGGGGTGCTGCACTTCCTGGGCGTGCCCATCCTGGCGGCGCCCTCGCTGAGCTTCGCGCTGAACGGCGCCCGCAAGTCCGGCTGGCTGCCGCCCAACATCAGCCTGGACAACCGCAGCGGCTTCGAGCTGGGCACGCCCTACTACTGGAACATCGCGCCCAACCGCGACGCCACGCTGACGCCCTTCGTGATGACCAAGCGCGGCGCCGGCATGGACAGCGAGTTCCGCTACCTGGAGCCCGAGCACAAGGGCCAGCTGAACCTGGACCTGCTGCCCAACGACCGGGTGGCCGGCCGCTCCCGCTGGGCGGGTGACGCCAACCTCGACGGCCAGCTGCCCCACGACTGGCGCTACCAGCTGCGCGCCGAGAAGGTCTCCGACGACGACTACTGGAAGGACCTGCCGCAGCGCATGCACAGCAAGACGGTGCGCCTGCTCTCGCAGGACCTGCAGGTCAACCGCGCCCGCGAGCTCGGCTGGGGCACGATCGAGAGCTACCTGCGCGTGCAGCACTGGCAGGCGCTGCAGGGCACCGACACCACGGCCCAGTTCATCACGCCCTACCAGCGCAGCCCGCAGCTGGGCATCCGCGCGACGACCAAGGCCGACGACGCGGTGCTGGACGGCTTCACGCCCTGGGGCCGCAGCGCGCGGCTGGAGGGCTCGCTGGAGCTGGAATACAACCGCTTCGACCTGGCCGGCGATGCGCTGCCGACCCAGCGCGCGTCGGGCCAGGTGCAGACCGGCGAGCGGCTGCATGTGCTGGGCCACGTCAGCGCACCGATCGGCGGCGCCGGCTGGTGGCTGATCCCGCGCGTGGCCGTCAACGCCGCCAGCTACCAGCTCGACGAACCTGGCGCCGACGGCCGCCGCTCGATGGCGCGCACGATCCCGACCTTCAGCCTGGACAGCGGCCTGGTGTTCGAGCGCGATTCCTCGCTGCTCGGCCGCGCGATGCGCCAGACGCTGGAGCCGCGCGTGCTCTACGTCAACACGCCCTACCGCGCGCAGCAGAACCTGCCGAACTTCGACTCGGCCGCCAAGGACTTCAACTTCGACTCGATCTACTCGGAGAACCAGTTCACCGGCGTGGACCGGGTCTCCGACGCGCACACGCTGACCGTCGGCGCGATCAGCCGCTGGATCAACCCGACGCAGGGCGAAGAGGTGCTGCGCCTGGGCCTGGTGCAGCGGGTGCAGTTCCGCGACCAGCAGATCACGCCCGACGGCACGCCGATCACCCAGCGCTTCTCCGACCTGCTGCTGCTCGCCGCCGCCCACCTGAACGAGCAGTGGTGGGCCGACGGCACGCTGCAGTTCAACCCCGAGAGCAACCGCTCCGAGCGTACGGTGATGCGCCTGCGCTATTCGCCGGGCCCGTTCCGCACCGTCAGCCTGGCCTACCGGCTGGCGCGCGGCCAGTCGGAGCAGGTCGAGGTGGCCTGGCAGTGGCCGCTGTTCGGTCGCGCCGGCGCGGGCGGCCAGGCCGTGCGTGACGCGGTGGCGGCCGGCACCTCCGGCGGCGGCGGCTGCCAGGGCGCCTGGTACAGCGCCGGGCGCATCCAGTACAGCCTGTTCGACAAGCGGCTCACCGATTCGGTGGCCGGCGTGGAGTACGACGCCGGCTGCTGGGTGATGCGCATGGGCGTGCAGCGCCAGTCCACCGGCCGGGCCGAAACCAACACGCGGCTGATGCTGCAGCTGGAGCTGGTGGGCCTGTCCCAGCTCGGCTCCAATGCGCTCAAGGTCTTGAGGGACAATGTGCCCGGCTATCGCCAGCTGAGCTCCGACCGCTCGGCCACGCTTGACGGCTCGTCACCCTGACGGGCGTTCCTTCTGTTCCGCCGGCCCTGCCTGCTTTATGACCGACAACAAGATTCGTTCCCTGATCCTGGCCGCCGCGGTGATTGCCACCGCCATGCCGGCCCTGGCCCAGCAGCAGCACGCGGCCCCGGTGGTGACCAACTCGCGCGGCACGCTGCAGCCCGGTGACTACATTGCCGCGGTCGTCAACCAGGACATCGTGGCCGCCAGCGAAGTGGTGCAGCGCACCGAGAAGGCCCGCCAGGAAGCCCGCGCGCGCGGCGAGGTGATCGACAGCGAGGCGCTGCACAAGCAGGCGCTGGATGCGCTGGTGGACGAGCGCGTGCTCGTCACCTACGCCCGCGAAAACGGCAACAAGATCGACGACGCCGAGCTGGACCGGGTGGTGGCCAACGTGGCCGCGCAGAACAAGCTGTCGATGGACCAGCTGCGCGCCCGGCTGAAGGAAGACGGCATGGACTTCCGCCGCTTCCGCGACAACCTGCGCGACCAGATGATGACCGAGCGCGTGCGCGAGCACGAGGTGCAGGGCCGCATCCGCATCACCGACGGCGACATCGACAAGTACCTGGACCAGCGCCGCGAGGCCCTGTCCGCCGGCGGCCAGCTGAACATCGCGCAGATCCTGGTCACCGTGCCCGAGAACGCGTCGGCGGCCGTCATCGCCGAGAAGCGCGCCGTCGCCGAGAAGGCGCTGGCCCGCGTGCAGGGCGGCGAGGACTTCGCCGCGGTCAACAAGGAGCTGTCCGAGGACGGCAACAAGGCCAAGGGTGGCGAGATCGGCCTGCGCCCGGCCGACCGCCTGCCCGACGTCTTCGTGGACGCGGTCAAGGGCCTGACCACCGGCCAGATCGCCCCGCAGCTGCTGCGCTCCGGCGCCGGCTATCACGTGCTGAAGGTGATCGAGCGCTCCGGCACGCCCTCGCTGACGACGATCACCCAGACCCACGCCCGCCACATCCTGCTGCGCCCCTCCGCCCAGCTGACGATGGAAGTGGCGGCCCGCCGCCTGGCCGAATACAAGCGCCAGATCGAGGCCGGCACCGCCACCTTCGAGCAGCTGGCCAAGCAGAACTCCGAGGACGGCAGCGCCGAGGCCGGCGGCGACCTGGGCTGGGTCTCGCCGGGCGGCTTCGTGCCCGAGTTCGAGGAAGCGATGAACGCGCTGCCGATCAAGGGCATCTCCGGCCCGGTGCCCTCGCGCTTCGGCGTCCACCTGATCCAGGTGATGGAGCGCCGCAGCTCGCAGATCGAGATGAAGCAGCTGCGCGAGCAGGCCCGCAATGCGCTGCGCGAGCAGAGGTACGACGAGGCCTACACGGACTGGCTGAAGGAGCTGCGCTCGCGCGCCTTCATCGAAGTCCGCGAGTGGCAGGACTGAGATCGATGGCGCAGCACATCGCGCGCAAGCGCTTCGGCCAGCACTTCCTGACCGACCGCGCGATCATCGAAGGCATCGTCGATGCGATCGCGCCGGAGGCGGGCGATGCGATGGTCGAGATCGGCCCCGGCCTCGGGGCGATGACGCTGCCGCTGCTCCAGCGCATCCAGCCTCTGACCGTCATCGAACTGGACCGCGACCTGGCCGCGCGCATGCGCAAGCGCGGGGACGTCGAGGTGATCGAGTCCGACGTCCTGAAGGTGGACTTCGCCGAGCTGGCCCGCGCCAGGGGCAAGAAGCTGCGCGTCGTCGGCAACCTGCCCTACAACATCTCCACGCCGATCCTGTTCCACCTGCTGGGCTTCGTCGACCATGTGGTCGACCAGAACTTCATGCTGCAGAAGGAGGTGGTGGACCGCATGGCCGCCTCGCCCGGCAACAAGGACTACGGCCGCCTCACCGTGATGCTGCAGTGGCGCTACACGGTGGAGTCGGTGTTCGACGTGCCACCGGAGGCCTTCGACCCGCCGCCGCGGGTGGACTCGGCCATCGTGCGCATGATTCCCTTCGACCAGCCGCCGGCGCTGGACGCCAAGCTGCTGGAGGAGATGGTGCAGGTGGCCTTCTCGCAGCGACGCAAGCTGCTGCGGCACTCGCTGGGGCACTGGCTGACCGAGCGCAACTTCGCCGGCCACTTCGACCTGCAGCGGCGGGCCGAGGAAGTACCGGTCACGGAATTCGTGGCGCTGGCGCAGCAGCTCTGACAGGCAAGACAGGCAAAACAAAAGGGACCCGAGCGGGTCCCTTTGTCATTGAGCAGCCCGAAGGATCAGGCGGCGCTCAGCCACATGGCAGTATCGAAAGCACTGCACATCATCGGCATGTTCATGCCGAAGTTGGCGTTGGCTGCGGCCTTGGAGGCCTTGGAGGCCGGCTTGGCGGCAACGACGGGCGTCTCTTCTTGGGTAGCCCGCTCCCAGGACGAATCCTGTGAGCGGGCTACTGAAAAGAATAGAAGCACCTGAATGGAATCTTCCTTTCCGCCCAGAAGTCGGCGGCCTCGCGGAAGACGTCGAGCAACTGCTCGCGGGCCTCGCGATCGAAGCGGATGTTGTCCGGCAGCTGTTCCAGCACCACGACGAAGCCCGGCTGCGAGCCCGACTTGTGGACCAGGTCGGTCATGCAGTCATGCAGGGCGTCCAGGTTCTTGCCGAAATGGGCGGGGAACAGGAAGGCCTGGGCGATGCCCTCCAGCACGTCCTGCTTGGACTGGGCTTCCGTCAGGTTGGCATACAGGAAATGCTGGCCGGCATCCTGGGCTGCCTGCATCAAGTCCTCTACGCGGTAGGCCCTTATGGCCTGCACGATGTTGGGACGGACGGTCTGCAAAAGCATGGTCGCGATCCTCCTTTAAGTCACAGAACTCTTGGACTCCCGCCGCTCACCGCACCTGCTTGAAGCTGGCGTAGTGGTCGTCGGTGTAAAAACAAATATCAGGCCGGGTCGCGGGATTTCCACCGCACACCATGCGCCGGGCTCCGCGGTCGCGGCTGCCGGGCGTCTTCACGGTGTACTCGTGATACCAACCCCTGGCCTTGACCGGCAGGATCCGCTCGCGATTGCCGAACACGACGCCATCCTGCCGGTGCGGAAACGGCCCACCGGCCAGAATCAGGCGATACGTTGTTTGCGCTTCGCGGGGCAGATCGGACAGCGCCACCGTCTCCAGCCCGGGCTCCAATCGCTTGGATTCCTTGGCTTGCACCGGGTTCCCGGTTGCCGCCACAGCCGCTGAAAAAACGGCCAGACCGAACCAGAACCTGGTGGACCACCGGGGTGGTCGAGAGAGCAAAGACACGGGTTTACCCTGTTCCTGAAAGCAGTATGGTAGCGAAGCGGCCCGGAAATCTCAAGCCGCGTCGCTGCATCCAGGCCGGGAATTACGCTTTGTTAGCAGGCGCACACTACCAATATGGAGTGCGCCAGATGGCGGGAACAGGGCGTAGATCGCACCGAGTTAGCCGCCACAAACTTTTGTAAACCGATCAAGACGAAAAGCCCCTGAAGCACCTTTGTGGTGCATCAGGGGCAAGCTTGTCTAGTCAGGTTTCAGCGTGCAGCGTTGGCGTCCGCGACGACCAGGGCCGTCATGTTGACGATGCGGCGCACCGTCGCCGACGGGGTCAGCACGTGGATCGGCTTGTCCGCGCCGAGCAGCACCGGGCCGATCGCGATGCCGCCGCCGGCGGCCACCTTGAGCAGGTTGTAGGAGATGTTGGCGGCGTCGATGTTCGGGAACACCAGCAGGTTGGCTTCCCCGTTCAGCGCCGCGTCGGGCACCTGGCCCTTGCGGCAGGTGGTGTCCAGCGCGGTGTCGCCGTGCATCTCGCCGTCCACCTCCAGCCAGGGCGCCTGCTCGCGCAGCAGGGCCAGCGTCTCGCGCATCTTGGTGGCGGACGGGCTGTTGCTGGAGCCGAAGTTGCTGTGCGAGAGCAGCGCCGCCTTGGGCTTGACGCCGAAGCGCAGCATCTCCTCGGCCGCCATCACGGTGATCTCGGCCAGCTGTTCCGCCGTCGGGTCGTAGTTGACGTGGGTGTCGACCAGGAAGACCTGGCGGTTCGGCAGGATCAGCCCGTTCATGCAGGCATAGGTCTTCACGCCGGGACGCTTGCCGATCACCTGGTCGATGTACTGCAGGTGCATGGAGGTCACGCTCCAGGTGCCGCAGAGCATGCCGTCGACCTCGCCCTTGTGCAGCATCATCGCGCCGATCAGGGTGAGGCGGCGGCGCATCTCGATCTTGGCCAGCTGCTGGGTGACGCCCTTGCGCGCCGTCAGGCGGTGGTAGGTCTGCCAGTAGTCGCGGTAGCGCTCGTCGTGCTCGACGTTGACGACGTCGTAGTCCAGCCCCTCCTTCAGGCGCAGGCCGAAGCGCTCGCAGCGCTCGGCGATGACGGCCGGGCGGCCGATCAGCGTCGGGCGGGCCAAGCCTTCATCGACCACCACCTGCACCGCGCGCAGCACGCGCTCCTCTTCACCCTCGGCATACGCGACGCGCTTGTTGGTCGAGCGCTTGGCCATCGTGAAGATCGGCTTCATCGTCGTGCCGGAGGCGTAGACGAAGCTCTGCAGCTTCTCGACGTAGGCGACCATGTCGGTGATCGGCCGCGCAGCCACGCCGGACGCCATCGCCGCCAGCGCCACGGCCGGCGCGATCTTCATCATCAGGCGCGGGTCGAAGGGCTTGGGGATCAGGTACTCGGGGCCGAAGGAGAGATTGGCGCCGGCGTAGGCCGCGGCCACCACCTCGCTCTGCTCGGCCTGGGCCAGCTCGGCGATCGCATGGACGGCGGCGATCTCCATCTCGTCGTTGATCGTCGTGGCGCCGCAGTCCAGCGCACCGCGGAAGATGTACGGGAAGCACAGGACGTTGTTGACCTGGTTCGGGTAGTCGGTGCGGCCGGTGCACATCACCGCATCGGCGCGCACCTTCTGCACCTCTTCCGGCGCGATCTCGGGGTTCGGGTTGGCCAGCGCGAAGATCAGCGGCTTGGCGGCCATCGTGGCCACCATGTCGGCTTTCAGCACGCCGCCGGCCGACAGGCCCAGGAACACGTCCGCGCCCTTGATGACCTCGCGCAGGCTGCGCATTTCGGTCTTCTGGGTGAACTGGGCCTTGTCCGGGTCCATCAGCTCGGTGCGGCCCTCGTAGACGACGCCGGCCAGGTCGGTCACCCAGATGTTCTCGCGCGGCAGGCCCAGCTTCATCAAGAGGCTCAGGCAGGCCAGCGCGGCGGCGCCGGCGCCGGAGGTGACGAGCTTCACCTCCTTGATGTTCTTGCCCTGGACCTTCAGGCCGTTGAGCAGGCCGGCGCCGACGACGATGGCGGTGCCGTGCTGGTCATCGTGGAAGACCGGGATCTTCATGCGCTTGCGCAGCTCGCGCTCGACGTAGAAGCAGTCCGGCGCCTTGATGTCCTCGAGGTTGATGCCGCCGAAGGTGGGCTCCAGCGCGGCGATCACGTCCACCAGCTTGTCGAGGTCGGTCTTCTCGTTGATCTCGAGGTCGAACACGTCGATGCCGGCGAACTTCTTGAACAGGACGCCCTTGCCCTCCATCACCGGCTTGGAAGCCAGCGGGCCGATGTCGCCCAGGCCCAGCACCGCGGTGCCGTTGGTGACCACGGCCACCAGGTTGCCGCGCGAGGTGTAGCGGAAGGCGTTGGCCGGGTCGGCGACGATCTCCTCGCAGGCGTAGGCCACGCCGGGCGAGTAGGCCAGGGCCAGGTCGCGCTGGTTGATCAGCTGCTTGGTGGCGGCGATCGCCACCTTGCCGGGGGTCGGGAACTCGTGATATTCGAGGGCCGCCTTGCGCAGCTCGGCGCGCTTTTCTTCGGATGTGGACATGGTGCTGGTGTCTCTCGCTTGTGTGCTGCAGGCCCTGGGGGTGGGCGGCGATTGTAGGAGTCAGTGTCCGTCAAGCTGGGGCAGATCGGCATACGCGATAGTGCGCATCCGGGCCCGTCAGGGGACCAGCATACTGCGCGCTCAAGGTCGACAGCCTTCGCCGTGCCACCACGCTCCTTTTACTTTTCGCTACTGAATGGGCCGCGGCGCTGGCGCCGGGCGCTGCCCTGGGTGGCGCTGGTGGCGCTGCTGCTGGTGGCGCAGTCGCTGCTGGTGATGCTGTCGCTGAACTACGAGTCGGGCCGCGCGCAGGAGCATGTGGACCAGGTCGCCGCCGAGGTGGCCGCCCGCGCCAAGCAGCTGGCCGGCCGCGACATGCAGGCGCTGCAGGGCTTGCTGTGGGAAGACCCGCTGCACCAGCGCTGGCGCGACGACGCGGTGGAGCTGCTGCGTCGAACCCGGCCGTTATTGCGCGTCGAGTACCGCGACGCCGACCGCCACATCGTCTACGCCGCCGACTCGCCCTACGGTACGCCGCTGTTCAAGCAGCTCTCGCGCACGCAGATGCAGCTGGAGACCGACCTCGCCTGCGTTGCCGCCCAGCGCCAGGCCGCGCAGGTCTATTCCAAGAGCTACTTCGTGCCGCTGCCCGGCGGCGACGGCCAGGAGGTGGCCGACCTGTGCCTGCCTCAATCGCAGGGCGGGCAGATCAGGGCCTTCGTCGTGGCCACCGTGGGCCTGCGCCAGCTGCTGGAGGAATCGATGACGCCGGAGCTGGCGCGCAGCAACGAGGTCAGCTTCGTGGAGGGCGACGGCACGCGCCTCGCCCGCGCGGGCCTCACGCGCGGCGCCGGCATCTACCGCGCCGAGCGCCTGCTGGACTTGCCGGGCCTGTCGCTGCAGCTGCGGGTGGACAGCGCCCGCGGCCGGCCGGACCTGATCCCCAACCTCAGCACGGCCCTGGTGCTGGGCCTGTCGCTGGCGCTGTTCGCGGTCGTGCTGCTGCTGGTGCGCGACGTGCGCCGCCGCGCGCTGGCCGAGCACAAGCTGGCCGAGGCGCTGGCCTTCCGCCACGCGATGGAGAACTCGCTGGTCACCGGCCTGCGCGCCCGCGACCTGGCCGGCACCATCACCTATGTGAACCCGGCCTTCTGCGGCATCGTCGGCTTCCGCGCCGAGGAGCTGTACGGCCTGGCCGAGCCGCCCTACTGGCCGCCGGAGCACGTCGAGGAATACCGCCGCCGCCACCTGGACCGCAGCCTGCGCGCCGAGGCCGGGCAGGACCCTCGCCAGGGCTTCGAGACGGTCTTCATGCGCAAGGGCGGCGAGCGCTTCCCGGTGATGATCTTCGAGACCCCGCTGCTGGACGCGCAGGGCCAGCAGACCGGCTGGATGAGCGCCGTGCTCGACGTCTCCGACCAGCGCCGCATGGAGGAGCTTTCGCGCCAGCAGCAGGACCGGCTGCAGGCCACCGCGCGGCTGGCCACCGTCGGCGAGATGGCATCGCTGCTGAGCCACGAGCTGAACCAGCCGCTGGCGGCCATCGCCAGCTACGCGGCCGCCACGCTGAACCTGCTGGAGCGCGACGGCGACGAGCCGCAGACCCCGGCCATGGTCCGCGAGGCCACCAGCCGCATCGCCCAGCAGGCCGAGCGGGCCGGCCGGGTGATCAAGAGCGTGCATGACTTCGTGCGCCGGCGCGACCAGTCGCGCGAACTGATCGGGGTGGACGCGCTGTTCGACGCCGTGCTGCCGCTGGTGCGGCTGCAGGCCCGCAAGAGCGGCACCCGCATCGAGATCGACCTGCCGGAGCAGACGCCGCGCCTGCGCTGCGACCGCACGATGGTCGAGCAGGTACTGCTGAACCTCACCCGCAACGGCATCCAGGCGATGGAGGCCGCGGCGCCGCTGGCCTCGCGGGTCTTGCGCCTGCAAGTGAGCACCACGCCGGACGCGCGCTGGCTGCGCTTCTCGGTGCGCGACCACGGCCCGGGCATCCCGGAGGAGGTGGCCAAGCGCCTGTTCACGCCCTTCTTCACCACGCGCAGCGAAGGCATGGGGCTGGGCCTGAGCCTGTGCCGCACGGTTGTGGAGCAACATGGCGGTGTGATGGAATTCATCAACCACCAACAAGGCGGCGGCTGCGAGTTCCGCTTCACGCTGCCCACGGAGACAAGCCCCCCATGACTGCGCTGCCGGAGTTCAAGAGCCGCAACCTGCCGATGGTCTATCTCGTCGACGACGAGGACGTCGTGCGCGACGCGCTGGCCTGGCTGCTGCGCTCGCGCCGGCTGCTGTCCGAGGGCTATGCCAGCGCCGAGGCCTTCGAGGCCATGCTGGATGCCCGCCCCGGCCACGGCGCCGGCTGGCCCGACGCGCCAAGCTGCCTGTTGCTGGACGTGCGCATGCCCGGCATGAGCGGCCTGGCCCTGTTCGAGCGGCTGATCGAGCGCGGCCTGCACCAGGTGCTGCCGGTGATCTTCCTGACCGGCCATGGCGACGTGCCCACCGCGGTGGGCGCGGTCAAGCGCGGCGCCTTCGACTTCGTGGAGAAGCCCTTTTCCGACAACGCGCTGGTGGACCGCGCGCTGCAGGCGCTGGCCGCCAGCGACCAGGCGCTCAGCGCACGTAACGCGTCAGTTCAGCTGACCCACCGGGTGGCCGAGCTGACCGACCGCGAGCGCGAGGTGATGGCCCTGGTCGTGCAGGGCCTGCCCAACAAGCTGATCGCCGACCAGCTCCACATCAGCGTGCGTACGGTGGAGGTCCACCGCGCCCGCGTGTTCGAGAAGATGGACGTGAAGTCGGCCGTGGAGCTGGCGAACCTGCTGCGCGAAAACTAGGCCGGGCGGCCCGGCCGCGGCTGCGGCTTCATCGGCGGCGGCTCCGGCTGGTCGTTCAGGCGCAGGAACTTGAAGCCCAGCAGCTGGGGCTTCTTCAGGCCCGCGTCGATGTTCTTCTGGTCTCGCAAGCCCAGCCGCGCGATGAAGTCCTGCAGCGACTCCTCGCGCACCACCGGCTCCGACGAATGCAGGATGTGCCGCTCGCCGTCCGCGCCCAGCACGATCAGGCCCACATGCGAGGCCCAGGCGCCGCCGGGCTGGCCCGGGTAGCCGGAGATGATGTTGACGAAGTCGCCGTCCTGCAGCTGGTTGGCCACCTCGGCCACGATCTGCTTCGGGACGTACACGTCATCCCAGCGCTGCACCGGGATCTCGCGCTCGATCTTGAACTGCTTGCGCAGGAAGCCCTGGCGGTCGATGTTCTGCAGGTAAGGCACCGCGCGCGCGCCGGCCATGCGCTGGGTGATGTCGCTCACCAGCCAGCGGTTGTTGATGTTCCAGTCGGCCTCGGTGTAGTGGTTGCGCGTGGCCACGCCGATCACGCCGTCCTTGTAGCGGATGCGCTGCAGCATCCAGAAGAACTCCTCCCAGGAGGCGCTCTGCGCCATCGCATAGATGTGCTCGGAGAAGACCACGCAGTCGCTCTTGTCCAGGCTGAACAGCGGCTGGGTGTCGAAGGTCTCGTAGGGGAACTCGCCCAGCAGGTAGAGCTCGTAGGGCTGGCCGATGTTGCGGCGCGCGAGGTCGGCGATGCGCTGGCGCAGCGCCGGCTGGGCCAGTTGCTCATAGGCCAGGAACTTGCCAAGCTCGGCCGGCTTCATCTGGTACAGCGGCTTGTTCAGCAGCGCGGTCAGCGTCTCGGCGTCCAGGCCGACGCGCTGGCCGAAGCCCAGCTGCGCCTCGGTGGGCGCCTGCAGCGGCGCGGGCGGCAGCGGGGCCTGCGGCCGGATGTCGCCGCGCGCGGGCGAAACAGGAGCTTGTTGCTGCGGGGGCTGCGGCAGCTGCGCGCAGCCGGCCGCCAGCAGCGCGGCGGCCAGGGTCATAACGGCGGTTTTCATCGGCGCCGATTGTGGCGGCGAATCGCTCAGCCCAAGCCGAACAGCGCCTCCGCACGTTCGCGCAATCGCCCAGGCACGCTGCCGGCCAGCGCGATCGCCGGACGCTGGGCGGCCATGCGCACGAAGACTTCGCGTACCGCGTCAGCACTGACCGCCTGCAGCTCGTCCAGCCACTGCCGCGCCTCGCGCAAGTGGCCGAAGCGGAACAGGTCCTGCGCGGCGTTCTCGATGCGCCGCGTCGGCTGCTCCTGGGCCCGCAGCGCGCGCACGCTCAGCTGCGCCCGCGCCCGTTCCAGGCCCACCGGATCGACGGCGCCGCCGGCATGGCGCTGCAGCAGCTCGTGCACGGCCACGATCAGCTCCTCGGCCTGCTCGGGCGTCGTCGCCGCCTCGACCAGCAACTGCCCGCACAGCGGGAAGGCATCGGCGCTGCAGCCCACGTGGTAGGCCAGGCCGCGGCGCTCGCGGATCTCGTCCAGCAGCGGCGAGCTCATGCCCTCGCCCAGCAGCGCCGCCGCCACCGCATAGGTCGCCTGGCCCGGCTCGCCCAGCGCCGGCGAGGGATAGCCGATGACGATCTGGCACTGGCCGCTGCCGGCCATGCGGCGCTGCTTGAGGCCGCCCTGCCAGTCGGGCGGGGCCACCTCATGCGGCGAGCCGGCCGGCATCGCGCCGAAGGCCTCCTCGACCGCCTGCGTGAAGGCCGGCACGTCGACGGCGCCTGCCGCGGCCACGACCACATTGGCCGCCGAATACTGCCGCTGCACATAGGCCAGCAGATCCTCGCGGGTGAAGCGCTTCAGGTTCGCCCGCTTGCCGATCACCGGCTGGCCGGCCGGATGGTTGAGCCCGTAGCAGGCGCGGTCGAAGAGCTGGAAGGCCTGGGTGACCGGGTCGTCCTCGTACTCGCCGAACTCCTGCTCGATGACGCCGCGCTCGCGCTCCAGCTCCTCGGCCGGGAAGCTCGGGGCCAGCACCACGTCGGCCAGCATCGCGACGAAGGCCGGCAGATCCTGCGGCAGGCCTTCGAGGTGGAAGGCCGTGTGGTCCTTGTCGGTATGGGCGTTGACCTCGGCGCCGAGCCGCTCGGCATCGAGGTTGATCTGCTGGCAGTCGCGGGTGGCCGTGCCCTTGAAGGCCATGTGCTCGACGACATGGCTGATGCCGTTGAGCCGCGCGGACTCGTGCAGGCTGCCGGTGCGGATGAACACGCTCAGCGAGACGGTGCTGCGCCAGGGCATCGGGATGGCGACGGCGCGCAGGCCGTTGGGCAGGGTGGTGACGATCGGCTGGTCTTGCAAGACAGAGGCTCGGCGTTGGCGGGAAGGCGATTGTCCGCCCAGCCGAGGGGCCCTGACCGATGGCATGCCGCGGCAGCCGGTGCTAAGGTCCTGACCCAGCTGACCCCTCTCCGGTCCCACGCCTTGAATTCCCTCTTCGACCCGCGCTCCGTCAGGACGCAGTTCGCGCTCCTGCTCGGCGGCATCGCCCTGGCCCTGCTGGTGCTCGCGACCTGGGCGTTCCGCTCGGTGTCGGCCGTGGCCGTCAACGGCGAGCTGTACCAGCGCATCATGCTGGGCCAGCGGCTGGAGGCCGACGTGTTGCCGCCGCCGCAGTACATCGTCGAGAGCTTCCTGCTGGTCGGCGAGCTGCGCAACGCGGCGCCGGCGGAACGCCCCGCGCTGATCGAGCGGCTCGCCCGCTGCCGGCAGGCGCTGCTGGAAGGCCAGCGCCAGTGGCAGGCCAGCCGCCTGCCCGAGGCGCTGAAGGCCCAGTTCAGCGAGGCCGTGTTCCCGCCGGCCCAGGCCTTCTTCGAGGAACTCGACCGCAGCTTCCTGCCGGCCCTGCACAGCGGCGACGCCACCGCGCAGCTCGCCGCCTACGAGCGCATGGCCGCCGACTACCAGGCCAACCGCTCCGCCGTCGACGGCCTGGTGGCCGCGCTGCGGCCCTACCGCCAGGGCCTGGAGGCCGAGGCGCTGCGCACGATCGAGCGCTCGGTGCTGGGCCTCGGCGCGGTGGCGCTGCTGGCACTGCTGACCATGGTGGCGCTGGTGCTGCGGCAGATGAGCGTCACCATCGACCGCACGCTGGGCCAGCAGCGCGCGCTGGCGGCCGCCAACGAGCGCGCCCGCGAGGCGGCCGAGGCGGCCAACCGCGCCAAGACCGAGTTCTTCGCCAGCATGAGCCACGAGCTGCGCACGCCGATGAACGCCATCATCGGCATGACCCACCTGGCACTGAACACCGAGCTGACGCCCCGGCAGCACGACTACCTCGGCAAGATCCGCGTCGCCGCCGACGCGCTGCTGGCGCTGATCAACGACGTGCTGGACAGCGCCAAGATCGAGGCCGGCCGCTTCGAGCTGGAGCAGCGCCCCTTCGAGATGGCGGAGCTGCTGGCCCATGTGCAGGCGCTGGTGGAGCTGCATGCGCGCGAGAAGGGCGTGGCCTTGCGCATGCCCCGCGGCGCGGCGCCGCAGCTGCGCCTGCTGGGCGACCGGCTGCGCCTGGAGCAGGTGCTGGTCAACCTGTGCAGCAACGCGATCAAGTTCACGCCCACCGGCGGCAGCGTCGAGCTGCGGGCCATGATCGAAGGGCATGAGCCGGACGGCCGCGTGAGGCTGCGCCTGGCGGTGCGCGACACCGGCATCGGGCTGGATGCCGACACCGCGGCCGCGCTGTTCGAGCCCTTTCGCCAGGCGGACCGCACGATCTCGCGCCGCTACGGCGGCACCGGCCTGGGCCTGGCGATCTGCAAGCGCCTGGTCGAGATGATGGGCGGCACGATCGGCGTGGACACCACGGTCTCGCCCGGCGCGGAGTTCTGGATCCGCGTGGCGCTGGCCCCGGCCGAGGCAGGCGCGGGCGAGAGCGAGGACGAGAGCCGGCCCGCGCCGCTGGCCGAACCGGCGCCGGACCGGCTGCGCGTGCTGGTGGTCGACGACAACGAACTCGCCCGCCAGACCTGCCTGGAGCTGCTGCCTGCCGCCGGCTGCGTCGGGTTCGGCGTGCCCTCGGCGGCGGACTGCCTGGCCCTGCTCGGCCGCCCCGGCGAGCCGGCCTTCGACCTGCTGCTGATCGACTGGAACATGCCCGGCACCGACGGCGCGCGGCTGGTCGAGCTGCTGCGCCAGCGCAGCGCGGAAGAGGGCCACGGCACGGTGCCGCGGCTGGTGCTGATGACCGCCTACGCCGCCGACGAGGCCCGTGCGCTGGCGACGCGGCTGCGGCTCGATGGCTTCCTCAGCAAGCCGCTGACGCAGGCGGCCCTGCAGGACACGGTGCACATGCTGTTCGGCCGCCGCCGGCAGCATCCGGTGGAACCGCTCGGCGACACGCTGATGGCACGGCTGCGCGAACGCCGGGTGCTGCTGGTGGAGGACACCGCGGTCAACCGCCAGGTGGCCGGCGAGCTGCTGGGCGACATCGCCGGCATGCGCGTCAGCATGGCCTGCGACGGCCACGAGGCGGTGGCCCTGCTGGGCGACCCGCAGGCGCAGTTCGACATCGTGCTGATGGACGTGCAGATGCCCGGCATGGACGGTTGCGAGGCCGCCCGCCGCATCCGCGCCGATGCGCGGCATGCCAGCCTGCCGATCGTCGCGATGACCGCCTCGGTCCAGCAGGCCGACCGCGAGGCCAGCCTGGCCGCCGGCATGAACGGCTTCATCCGCAAGCCGATCGAGCCGCTGCGCATGTTCGAGATGATCGCCCGCTGGCTGCCCGAGGAACCGGCGCGCGCCGAGGCCGCGATCGACTTCCGCCTGGGCCTGGAGAACTGCCTGGGCCAGCAGCCGCTCTACCAGCGCCTGTTGCGCACCTTCGTCGGCGAGCACGGCGCTGACGCCGCCCGGCTCGACGAGCTGCTGGCGCAGCGTCAGTTCGACGCCGCCGCGCAGCTGGCCCACTCGATGAAATCGGTGGCCGGCACGATCGGCGCCCGGCCGCTGGCCGCGCTGGCCTCGCAGCTGGAGGCCGCACTGCAGCAGCGCGGGGACGCGCCGGGCATCGCCGGGCTGGCCGCCGCCTTCGCGGTGGAACTGGCGGCGGCGCTCGAAGAGGCCGGGGTGCAGGGCGCGGCGACAATCCCCGCATGGGTGAATTCGATCTGATCCGCCGCTTCTTCCAGCGCGGCGATGGCACGCAGGCCGGCGTCGACGTGGGCATCGGCGACGACTGCGCCGTGCTGACGCCGGGCCCCGGCGCGCAGCTCTGCATCTCCAGCGACATGCTGGTCGAGGGGCGGCACTTCCTCTCCACCGTCGAGCCGGCGCGCCTGGGCCACAAGGCCCTGGCCGTCAACCTCAGCGACCTGGCGGCCTGCGGCGCCACGCCGCGCGCCTTCACGCTGGCGCTGGCGCTGCCGCGGGCGGACGAGCGCTGGCTGGCCGGCTTCGCCGAAGGCCTGTTCGCGCTGGCCGACGCGCACGGCATCGCGCTGGTGGGCGGCGACACGACGCAGGGCCCGCTGAACCTCTGCATCACCGTCTTCGGCGAAGTGCCGCGCGGCACGGCCCTGCTGCGCAGCGGCGCCCGCGCCGGCGACGACATCTACGTCTCCGGCCGCACGCTGGGCGACGCACGGCTGGCGCTGGAGGTGTTCCGCGGCACGCTGGGCCTGCCCGGCGAGCAGTTCGAGGCGGTGCGCCGCGCGATGGAGCTGCCGCAGCCCCGCGTGGCGCTGGGCCAGGCGCTGCGCGGCGTGGCGACGAGCGCGGTCGACGTGTCCGACGGCCTGTGCGGCGACCTCGGCCACATCCTGGCCCGCTCCGGCGTCGGCGCGGTGCTGGAGGTGGATGCGCTGCCGCGCAGCGCCATCCTGGAAGCGCAGCCGCCGGCGGTGAGGCGCGAGATGGGCCTGGCCGGCGGCGATGACTACGAGCTGGTGTTCACCGCGCCCCCGTCGTCCCGCGAGGCCGTGCAGCAGGCGGCCGGGCAGAGCGCCACGCCGGTCAGCCGCATCGGCCGCATCGAGGCCGCGGCGGGCCTGCGCTTCGTCGACGCGCAGGGCCAGGTCTTGCCCCTTCAGTTGCAGAGCTTCGATCACTTCAAGACCGCATGACAGACGACCGCGACGACGACCACGCCTCGATGGCTCCGGTGCGCCCCAGCGCCGGCTTCATGCTCCGCCATCCGGCCCGCTGGATCGCGCTGGGCTTCGGCAGCGGCCTGGCGCCCAAGGCGCCGGGCACCTTCGGCACGCTGTGGGGCTGGCTGGTGTTCGCACTGATCCAGCACTACCGCCCGCTGGGCGATGCCCAGTGGGCTGCGCTGATCGCCGGCGGCACGCTGGTCGGCTGGTGGGCCTGCACGCAGACGGCGCGGCACCTGCGCACGCCGGACCCCGGCGCCGTGGTGTGGGACGAGATCCTGGCGATCTGGCTGGTGCTGTGGCTGGTCAGTCCGACCTCGTGGTCAGGCCAGTTGATCGCCTTCGCGCTGTTCCGCTTCTTCGATGCCGCCAAGCCCGGCCCGGTCGGCTGGGCGGACCGGCTGTTCAAGCTGAAACCCGGCGAGCGCATCGGCTGGGCCCAGGGCTTCGGCATCCTGTTCGACGATTTCGTGGCTGCCGGATGTACCCTCTTCGTCATCGCGCTCTATCGCCACGCCTTCGGAGGCTGACCACCATGCTGTTTCCCGACGAACACGAACTGATCGACCGCATCGCCATCGCCCTGATCCGCCGCAAGGAGATGCTGGGCACGGCCGAGTCCTGCACCGGCGGCCTGATCGCCGCGGCCTGCACCGAGCTGCCCGGCTCCAGCCAGTGGTTCGAGCGCGGCGTGGTCAGCTACAGCAACCAGGCCAAGAACGAGCTGCTGGGCGTGCCGGCCGGCTTGCTGGAGCTGCACGGCGCCGTCAGCGGCGAAGTGGCCCAGCACATGGCGCGCGGCCTGCTGGCCCATGCGCCGATCCACTGGGCGCTGGCCGTCACCGGCATCGCCGGCCCTACCGGCGGCAGCACCAGCAAGCCGGTCGGCACCGTCTGGCTGGCCCTGGCCCATGAAGGCCGCCTGCTGCGCGTGTGGAGCGAGCTGTTCGACGGCGACCGCCACGAGGTGCGCCTGGCCACGGTACGAGCCGGCCTGACCGCCCTGTGCGAGGCGCTGGAAGACCGCGACTCGTGAGCATCCTGATCGTCGGCGCCGAGCGCGAGCGCTGGCTCGCGGCTCTGGCCGAGGCGATGCCCGAAGAGCGCTTCCTGCTCGAGGCCGACCATGAGGTCGAGGCCGCCGTCGTCGCCAACCCGCCACCGGGCAGCCTGCAGGGCCTGCCGGGGCTGAAGCTGATCCAGTCCGTCTGGGCCGGCGTGGACCGGCTGCTGCAAGACCCGACCCTGCCGCCCGGCGTGCCGGTCGCCCGCATGGTGGACCCGGCGATGAACGAGGCGATGGTGCAGACCGCGCTGTGGGCCGTGATCGCGCTGCATCGCGGCTTCTTCACGCTGGCCGCGCAGCAGCGCGAGCAGCTCTGGCGCCAGCCGCCGCAGCCGCGCGCGGGCGAGTGGCGGGTGCTGGTGC
>NZ_LYVQ01000129.1 GCF_001984095.1 Pelomonas sp. KK5 | reverse complement strand
GCTCCGAAGGCTGCGGCGCCCGCCTCATTGCCCCAGGCACCCACCCCGCTGCGCCAGGACGGTCGCTGCAACGATGAACAGACCCTGCCGCCGCTGCGCGGCAGCGCCGCCGATACCGCACTGCTCAGCGTCAGCGACACCGACCCGCGCGCCCAGCTGCAATCGCTGGTGCAGATGTCGCTGGACCGCAGCCGGACGATCGGCGTGGCCAAGCTGCTGACCCAGGCGGCCGAGGCCGACCTGGCCGAGTCCAAGGCCCAGCGCATGCCGGCCGTCGCTGTGAACGGCACGGCCGGACATATCGGCAGCATCGTCTCCGGCATCAACGAGGCCCGCGGCCTGCAGGGCACGGTGACGGTGCAGGCCAGCGCGCCGCTGTACGACTTCGGCCGCATCGCCAAGCTGACCGAATGGCGCAGCAACCTGCTGGACGCCGCCCGCTTCAGCCAGGCCGGCGCCGAGGAGCAGCTCTCGCTGCAGACGGTGAGCCTGGCGCTGGACCGCAACCGCTACATCCTGCAGGCCCAGGTCTACCGCCAGTACGTGCGCAAGATGGCCTGCCTGGTCGACGCGCTGCAGATCATCACCTCCGCCGACCGCGGCCGCGCCAGCGAGCTGGTGCAGGCGCAGAAGAGCCTGCAGCAGGCCGACCTCTCGCTGGAGCAGACGATGAGCGCGCTGCGCCAGACGGAGGTGCGCCTGAAGCGCTACGTCGGCGACTCGCTGCCGCCCAGCGCCGGCATGAGCTCGGTGCTGGCCCAGATCCCCGACCTCGACCAGATGCAGGCCGACATGGTCGCCGCGCCCGACGTGGCCCAGGCCACCGCGCAGGCCAATGCGCAGAAGAGCTATGCCGATTCCGTGCGCGCCGGCCAGAAGCCGAGCCTGGGCGTGCTGATCAACGCCAGCAAGGTGGCCGGCGCGTCCAGCTCGGTCAGCTGGCTGGGCGGCGTCACCGTCAACATCCCGCTGATGACGCCGGGCGGCAGCGACACCGTGCGCGCCGCCGAGAAGCGCTACGAGGCCGCCGACCTGCAGCGCGACGACACCATCGAGGCCAAGCGCTACCGGCTGCTGGACGTCTACGAGCAGACCACCTCCGCGCTGGACCGCGCGCGCCGCATCGTCGAGGTGCTGCGCAACAGCGACCGGGTGCGCGCCGCCACGCTGCAGCAGTGGCAGGAACTGGGCCGGCGCTCGCTGTTCGACGTGATGGCGGCGGAGGGCGACTACTACTCGATGCGGATCTCGCATGTGAATGCGCTGTTCGACACGGAGCAACTGGTGGCGCTGATGTGGTCGATGGGGCGCGGGGTCACGACGCCGCTGAGGTAACCTGTTAGCTCCATGCATCTCGGCCTTGTCACGATCCAGCGCAACCGCGGCCCCTGGCTGATCGAGTGGTTCGCCTTCCACTGGCTGGTGGGCTTCCGCAAGTTCCACTTCTACGCCCACATGTGCACCGACGAGACCCACGCGGTGCTCGCCGCGCTGGGCCGCCGCTTCGACATCTCCGCCTACGTGATCCCCGACCAGCAGGACCGGGTGCAGCTGGCGGCGTACCAGCACGCCTGCGACAACGCGCTCGCGGACGTGGACTGGATGTGCTTCTTCGATGGCGACGAGTTCGTCTTCCCGGTCCAGCACGACACGCTGCCCGAGGCGCTGGCCGAGTTCGATGCCGACCCGTCGGTGACGGCGGTGGGTGTCTACAACCGCAACTTCGGCAGCAGCGGGCACGTCAAGGAGCCGCCGGGTCTGGTGACCGGGAACTACCGCTGGCGCGCGGCCGAAGGCTTCCTCTCAGAGCGACGCGTCAAGAGCTTCGTGCGCGGGCGGCAGAAGGTCACGACGACCAGTTGCAGCCATGTGTTCGTCACGCCCAACGGGACCATCGACGAACAGCATCGTCCGGTGCCCTGGGGCTATGTGCCCGAGCTGGTGCCCAGCTTCGACAAGCTGCGCATGAACCACTACGTCTGCCAGAGCCGCGAATACTTCGAGACCTTCAAGCGCAGCAGCGGGCATGCGGATGCCAGCGCGGCGGCGCAGCGCGAGGAGGACTGGTGGCAGCGCTTCGATACCAACGAGGTGAGGGACGACTCGATGGATCGGTTCGCCGGGCCGCTGCGGACGCTGGTGAGCGAGATCCGCGCGGAGCTGGGGTTGCCCGCGCTGGCGGATGCGGTGCCGGCGCCGAGGGACGAGGCCAGCAAGACCTGACCCCTCGGGTGGCGGGATGTGCAAGTCGCGCCATGCCACCGAGGGGAGAACGCCGTCATTCGGCAGCCTCGGGCTCGTTCTCGGTGTGCCGGTCTGGCTCCGTGGTGCGGAGCAGCTCCTTCAGGACGGACGTGGCGTAGGTCCCGGCGGGCAGGGAGAACGTGAGCACCAGTTGATCGGCTTGCGGCCATTCCCATGACAGGTCCGCCGGGCTCGCCACCAGGGCGCGGCGCTCCTGATCCAGGCCGGCGTGTTCCATGCCGTCGCACAAGGTGGGGTGACGTTCAGCCACGCTGTTCTCCAGGGCCTGCGCCTGGTCGGCGGTGGTCACGCGGCCCCGTCCCCAGAGCGGTCCGGTCGGCCGGCCCGCTTCGTCCATCACGTCACCGGCCAGGGTCTTGCCCCAGAGTCCCTGCTGGATTCGCAGCGCCAGCACTTCGTTGAAGACCAGGGAGCGCACCGCCGACAGGTAGATGCTCTTCTTCCTCGGGTTGCGCACGCGGATCTCGCGCGCCAGCATCGCCCGGCCCTGCTCGACGTTGCCGCCCTCGAAGCCGAAACGCTGGGGGCCGAAGTAGTTGGGCACGCCCTGCGACGCCACGGCCTTGAGATTGGCTTCGATGGCGTCGCGCTCGCCGCTCACATCACGCAGCACGATGCGGAAGCGGTTGCCCAGCAGGTCGCCGCGGCGCAGCTTCTTCAGGTGGCGGTTCTGGCTCAGCACCTTGAATTCCGGGTGCTGAAGCAGGGTCAGGTCAGGCGTCTCGCCCTTCGGCAGGTAGATGCTGAACCACTGACGGGTGATGGCGTAGCGGTCCTTGAGGCCGGCATAGCCCACATCCCTTTCCTGCACGCCGGCGGCCTCGGCCAGCTGCTGCGCGACGAAGGCGGTGTTGGCACCGTTCTTCTCGATGTCCAGCCAGATGTGTTCGCCCTCGCCGGAGGGCAGCTGAAGCGGCATTTCGGTCACGATGAAATCCTCGTTGAGGAGCTTCAGGGTGGCGCTGGCGCCGCTGGCCGGATAGGCGTTGGGCCAGTGCGGCAAGGTCGTGTATTGAGCGTCGGTCATGGGCTGGTCCAAAACGTGATTCTCTCCCGACCCGGGATGCTTCCAGGCCGGTGGTGCTCGATTGCGCGGCGATTCATCGCAAATCCGGAACGGTCCGTTTCAGGAACCCTGTCTTTTGAACTCGGGAAGGTCCCCGATGTCTCGGCTTGTGTGGTGGCACTTCGCCCGCCACATGACCTAGAAGGAAAAGACCTTGAAGTACAAAAACTTTGCTCTTTCTGCGATCGCGCTGGCGGCCAGTTCAGTCGCGTTCGCCCAATCCCCGGATTCGCAGGTGACGCTGTATGGCACCCTCGATGCCAGTGTCCAGGCGCTCCATGGGGCCTCTACGCAGTCGCGCGTCCAGTCGGGCGGGCTCTCGGATTCGCGCATCGGCCTGCGGGGTAGCGAAGACCTCGGCGGCGGCCTCAAGGCCTTCTTCACGCTGGAGTCCGGCATCAATCTGGACGATGGCACCAATGGCCAGGGCTCCTTCTGGGGCCGCCAGGCTTTCGTCGGCCTGGCCACGCCGTACGGCAAGGTCTCGCTGGGCCGCCAGTACAGCAGCATCTATGAGCTGACCAGCGACTTCAGCCAGTTCTCCAACGTCGGCGTGGGCGCCAGCACGGCGGTGATCGGCGGCTTCGGCGGCTATGAGCCGGTACGCGGCAGCAACAACTCGGCGACCGGCAATGGCGGCCCGACGCGGGTCAACAACTCGGTGAAGCTGGAGTCCGCCAGCTACAAGGGCTTCACGGCCGGCGCGCTGTGGGGCGCGGGCGAAGTGGCAGGCGATACCTTCGGCAACCGCACTTCCGACATCTACGGCCGCTACAACGGCCACGGCTTCGAAGGGATGGTGTCCGTGGTGAACGACAAGTCGGATCAACTGGGCCGGAACGTGCGCACCGTGTCGGGCGCCGCGGCCTACGACTGGGGCAACTACCGCTTCAACGGCGGCCTCATCCAGGTCGACGACCGCAGCGTCGCGGACAAGGACGGCAAGGGCTACTGGCTGGGTGCCAGCTACCGCATGGGCCCGCACCTGTTCAAGAGCCAGTACGTCGAGAGCAGCAACGACGGCGCGCTGGCCGACGGCAAGACCCAGGCCTTCGGTGTCGGCTATCAGTACGACCTGTCCAAGCGGACCGCCCTCTACAGCTCGGTGACGCGCTTCAAGAACGATGGCCTGGGCTATGTCGACCGCGCAGCGGGCCTCATCCCCGTAGGTCTGACCGACGCGTCTCACCGCAACCTGACTGAAGTCGTCGCCGGTATCCGTACCAGCTTCTGACCGTCAACGGGGCCTGCTGGGCGGGCGATGCGCGCCGGTGCGTGACAGCGACACCGACAGGCCGGACGGGTGGACTGAAGGAGGCTGATCGTCAGCCCAGTCCACCCATCGCTGTCACCGTGCGGGCGAATCCTTCCGCCAGCGGTGTCGTCGCACGCCAGCCCAGTGCCTCGATCCGCGCCGTGTTCGGCACGCTGCGCCCCACCTTGCTGCGCAGGTATCCAGCCGCATCCGCCGGCTCGCGGGTGCTGAACTCCACCTGCAGGCCCAGCTCCGGATACAGGCCCACCAGCAACTCCGCCAGGCCCCGCATCGAGATCTCCGCCTCGGGGTTGCCGACGTTGTAGGCAAGACCTGGCACCCCGTTCAGCAGCGCCGTGAAGAACCCCGCCGTCGCATCGCCCAGATAGCAGAAGGGCCGCATCGCGAGCCCGTCGCTCTTCAGCACGATGTTGCGCCGCGCCAGGATGTCGCCGACGAAATCGGCGAACACGCGGCCGTCGTCCAGCGCCATACCGGGCCCGTAGGTGTGGAAGGGCCGCACGATGCGCGCCGGCACGCCGTGCTGGTGGTGCCAGGCCACGCAGAGCGTCTCGCCCAGGCGCTTGCTCTCGGCGTAGCAGGCGCGCACGGTCGCCGGGTCGAGATAACCGTAGTCAGTCTCGGTCAGCCGGCGCGAGTCATCGACCGGCACGCCGTAGACCTCGCCGCTGCTGAAGAACAGGAAGGACTTGCAGTCGCTGTCCTTCGCATGCTGCAAGAGCTGCCGCGTGCCCGTGGCATTGGCATCCAGCGTGCCCACCGGATCGGCGCCGTAGAAACGCGGGCTGGCCTGGCTCGCCGCGTGGACGATGAAGTCGGCCTTGGGCAGATCAGGCCGCAGCGGCGCGGCGATGTCCTGGGCCAGCAACTCCACATCCTGCAGATGGCCGAGGCGCTGCCGGGCCTTCTCCGGATTGCGCACCAGCCCGACGATGCGGATGCCGGCCTTGCGCTGCGCATTCAGTGCCGCCAGCGTCTCGACCATATAGGCCGGCAGGAAGCCGCCGGCGCCGGAGACCAGCACCGTCGCGCCGTTCAACTGCTCCCAGGGCAGCGGCTGCTCGAGGATGCGGGCGATGTCCTCCGCGACGATGGCCTTGCTGTTGCCGCTCATCACTCCTCGCGCAGCCGGCGCAGCACACCCAGGCGCCGCGCATGCCAGCGCATCACCTTTTCAATCGCCGCGGTCGTGCCCACCGCCTGCTTGAGGCCCAGGCGATCGCGCACCGCCGTGAGGTCCGGATAGAAGTCCGCCTTCCGGCTGTTCGCCGCCGGCTGGCTCATGTACACGAGCTTGGGCGTCGGCAGCGTGCGCTCGGCCACCAGCGCGGCGATCTCGCCGTGGCTGACAGGCTCCGCGCCGCCGAGGTTGTAGACCTCGCCGTCGCGCCCGTCCACCAGCATCTTCAGCAGCCAGGCCGCCGCATCGCTGCCGTAGAGATAGCTGCGCCGCGTCGTGCCGTCGCCATGCAGGCGGATGTCGTTGCCCGACAGCGCGTCGCGGATGAAGTTGTTGGCCGCCCAGGGCGCATCCAGCGGCTGGTGCGGGCCGATGAAAGTAAAAGCCCGCGCGGTGCAGACGGGGATGCGCCACTGGCTCGCGTACAGGTTCGCCAGGTTCTCCGCGGCGCGGCGCGACTCGGCGTAGACGTTGTGCACGCGGGTGAAGTCGAGCGCGCCGATATCGCCCTCGGCGCGCGGCTGCGAGGCGTCCTTCTGCTCGCCCAGCACCAGGCCGGAGCTGAGGTTGACGACGCGATGGATCAGCTCGAGCCGCGCAGCGGCGGCCAGCGCATGGCCCAGGCCGTGCAGCGCGGTCTCGTGCACGCGCAGCGGCTCGGAGGCATGGACCCGCGGGTCGGCGATGCCGGCGGCGTAGAGCACCAGCGTCGTGTCGCGCGGCAGCTCGAAGGCATCGCGCACGTCCGCCGATTGCAGCGTCACGTCGGGTCGCTGGGCGAGATGTGGATTCGCGTCGTTCCAGGCGGAGGTCGAACGCCCCAGCAGGTCCACGCGCACGCGGCTGCCGAGTTCATCATTCAATGCCGCCACGCATTCCGCGATCCAGGTGCCGACGAAACCCGTCCCGCCGACGACCGCGACCCGGTGGCCGCTGAGCCGCTTTGCCAGCTCCGGCTGCAGTTGCAGCGAGGCCAGGCAGTCCTGCCGGGTGGCGCGCTGCAGCAGCTCATCCATGGCTCACCTCCGCGCGTGCCTTCTGGCTTTCCTTCAAGGCCAGCGCCACCTCCAGGATCAGGCTCTCCTGGCCCGCCACCGCATTGCGCCGGCCCAGCTCGAAGAAGATGTCGCGCGGGTCCACGCCGTGCTCGGCGCCGATCGCCTGCACATGCTTGATGAAGCCGCTGAACACGCCGGCCATGCCGCTGACGATGCTGGTCGACGAGATGTAGGGCATGGACTTGACCATGGTCTTCTCGGCCAGGTCGGCCGCGTCCAGCATCTTGTAGAGATCGATGCCGGTCTCGTAACCCATCTGCTGGAACACGGCCACCAGCACCTCCAGCTGCGCATTGCCCGCACCCGCGCCGAAGCCGCGCGCGCTGCCGTCGATGATGGCCGCGCCGGCCTCCGCCGCGGCCACCGAGTTGGCGATGCCCATGCCCAGGTTGTTGTGGGCGTGGAAGCCGACGGGGATGTTCAGCGCGTTGACCAGCGTGTCGATGCGGCGGGTCACGTCGGCCGGCAGGTAGGCGCCGGCGGAGTCCATGATCACCAGCGCCTCGGCGCCGTAGGCCTCCATCTTGCGGCCCTCGTCGGCCAGGGTTTCGGGCGAGGCCATGTGGCTCATCATCAGCACGCCGTAGACCTCCTTGCCGCGCTTGCGCGCGTACTCGATGTGGCGCTGGGTCACGTCGGCCTCGGTGCAGTGGGAGCCGACGCGGAACACGTCCACACCCAGGTCCACCGCCATCGTCAGGTGGCGCTGGATCGTGCAGAAGCCCGGGATGATGTGGATCGCCATCTTCGAGCGTGGCAGGTGTTCGCGCGCGGTCTTCAGGATGGTCTCGTCGCTGAGCGCGCATTCGCCCACCAGCAGCGAGGAGGCGCCCAGACCGTTGCCATGGCCCACCTCGACGATCGGCACGCCGGCCGCATCGGCCGCGGCGCAGTAGGCGGCGAAGCTCTCCTGCGAGATCTGGTGGCGCACCGCATGGTTGCCGTCGCGCAGCGTCGGGTCGCTGATCAGGATCTTCTTGCCCATGGTGATGCTCCTCACTCCATCCGTTGGCGCGCGATGCGCTCGGCGATGCCGATGGCGGCGCAGTTGATGATGTCCAGGTTGCCGGCGTAGCGCGGCAGGTAGTCGCCGTTGCCCAGCACCTTGACGGTGGTCATGACCTTGCCGCCCTCGATCGTCGGCGGCACGATGACCTGGTAGCCGGGCACGTAGGGCGTGATGCGCGCCACCATCTCGTCCACCGAGCGGCGGATCGCGGCCAGGTCGGGCTTGTCGACCTTGGCGTAGATGGTGGTCTGCATGTCGATCGGCGGGCGCGCGGGGTTGAGGATCAGGATCGCCTTGGCGCTCTTCGAGCGGCTGAAGCTGCACAGCGCCTGCTCGGTGGTGTCGATGTACTCGTCGAGGTTGGCGCGCGTGCCGGGCCCGGCGCTGCGCGAGGCGATGCTGGAGGCCACCTCGATGTACTCGATGCCGTCCTGCGCCTGCAGGATGGCCGTGGCGATCGGCACCGAGGCCTGGCCGCCGCAGGTGACCATGTTGATGTTCTGCGCGCCGCTGCGGAGGATCTCGTCGGTGTTGATCGCCGGCACGCAGAACTCGCCGATCTTCGCTGGCGTCATGTCGATGACCGTCTTGCCCAGCTTCTGCAGCACCGGCCAGTGCTCCAGGTGCGCGGCGGCCGAGGTGCAGTCGAAGACGATGTCGATGTCGTCTGCGTGTTCGACGATGCCCTGGATGCCGCGGTCCGAGATGCGTGCGCCCAGCCGGCTGGCCTTCTGCATGCCGTCGGAGCGCAGGTTGCGGCCGACGAAGAGCGTGCATTCGAGCCAGTCGGAACGCATCGCCTTGATCAGCAGGTCGGTGCCGATATTGCCGGTGCCCAGGATGGCGACGCGGGTCTTCTGTCGTTTCATCGTCTTGTCTCCTCGGCTGTGTGGGTCAGCGCAGCGACTTCGATTTCTCGTGCACACCCACCAGCATCGCGTCCTCCAGCGCCGGCAGCGGCACCAGCGGGGACAGGTCTTCCAGCGGCGGCGAGACCAGCGTGCCCTGCGGCGTCTGCGCCAGCGAGAGCTTGGGCACGAAGAGCTGCTCGGGGTGCATGAACACCTCGCAAATCACCGGACCGGTGGCCGCCTGCACCTGGGCCAGCACGTCGTTGCACTCGTCCCAGCCGCGGATCTGGAAGGCCGGGATGCCGAAGGCCGCGGCCAGCTTGCTGAAGTCCGGGCACGACAGGCCCGAGCTCTTCGTCGTGCCCACGTAGCCCGCCTTGTTGAACAGGGCGTTCTGCGTGTGCTTGATCATCAGGTAGCCGTCGTTGTTGAAGATGAACAGCTTGATCGGCAGCTGGTGGTGGACGATGGTCTGCAGCTCCTGCAGGTTCATCATCATCCCGCCGTCGCAGTTCAGGCACATCACCTCGCCGCGGTCGTTGGCGAAGGAGGCGCCGATCGCGGCCGGCAGGCCGTAGCCCATCTCGCCGAGGCCCGTGGAGGTCATCAGCCGCTGGCCGGGACCGAACTTCAGCACCTGGTGGCCGCAGAGCAGGGCGGTGCCCATGTCGGTCACGACGATCTGGTCGGGCTTGAAGACCCCGTTCAGCCGCTCCATGAAGCGGTAGGAGTTGATGAAGCCGCCGGCGTCGTCATGCTCGGGGCCGATCCAGGGGAAGGCCTCGCGGTAGTGATCGCAGCGGGCGAGCCACTCGCTCTTGGCGCCGATGCCGGGGCGGCTCGCTGTGCGCAGCGCATCGATGAAGGCGCCGGCGTCCGCATGGATGAACTCTTTCAGCCGCGAGCCCAGCTTGCTGCCTTCGGTCGGGTCGATGTCCACCACGTCGATGGTGGCGCCGCGGGCCAGCTCCGAGAGGTCGTAGCCGATCTGCGGGATCGCCAGGCGATTGCCAATGGACAGCACGTAATCGCTGTTCTGCAGCACGAAGTTGGCCGAGCGCTGGCCGTAGACGCCGGCGCGGCCGATCACGCGCGGGTGGCTGGAGTCCAGCATGTCGATGCCGGCCCAGCTGACGAGGGCGGGAATGTCCAGCTCGTCCACCAGCGCCTTCAGCGCCTCGGTGGCGCCCGCGAGGCGGATGCCGTGGCCCAGCCACAGCACCGGGCGCTCGGCCTTGCGCAGCGCCTCGACCACGCGCATAACGGCGTCCTTCGACGGCGCCAGGCGCGGCTCGTCCTCCGGCTTGAAGCGCTCGAAGGCCGCTTCGTCGAGCCGCGCGCTCTGCACGCTCATCGGGATCTCCACCCACACCGGGCCGGGCCGGCGGTCCAGCGCGATGTGCGCGGCCATCTCCAGCTCGTACAGCGCGCGCGCCGGCTCGTTCACGCGGCTCGCGAACTTGGTGACCTTCTCGATCATCTGCACCGTGTCGTAGCCCTGCACGCCCCACATGCGCAGCGGGTTGTCGGGGCTGCAGAACTTGCCGTTCTCGTTGCCGGCGATCACGAGGCCGGGCACCGAATCGGCCCAGGCCGAGACCACGCCGGTGACGCCGTTGGTGGCGCCGCCGCCGGTGGTCAGCAGCGCCGCGGCGAGCTTGCCGTGGGTGCGGTAGTAGGTCTGCATCGCCATCGTCGCGGCCTGCTCGTGGTGGACGCAGACGATCTCGGTATAGCCGTGGCGGGCGATCGATTCGAACAGGTGGACGTTGCCTGCGCCGATGATGCCGAACGCATGGCGGATGCCCATCTCCTCCAGCAGTTGGGCGATGCGGTCGCTGACCTTGACTTCAGTATTCGTCGTCATGCTCATGTTCAGAAATTCAGGCCGAAGAATTCCTCGATCTTCTCGGCGATGAAATCGAGTTGCGGTTCGCCAAGCGCCGGGAAGGTGCCGAGCCAGAAGGTCTGGTTCATCACCACGTCGGAGTTGGCGAGGCTGCCGGCCACGCGGAAGTTGCGGCCGGCCATATAGGGCTGCTTGGTCAGGTTGCCGGCGAACAGCAGGCGCGTGCCGATCTTGTTCTGTTCCAGGTAGTTGATCAGGTCGGCCCGCTTGGCGCCGCTGCTTTCCTTCAGCACCAGCGGGAAGCCGAACCAGCTCGGCTCGGAGTTCGGCGTGGCCTCGGGCAGGTGCAGCATCTCGGCGCAGCTCTGCAGGCGGTGCTTCAGGTACGCGAAATTCGCGCGCCGCTTGGCGATGAATTCCTCGACCCGCTCCAGCTGCGCCAGCGCGCAGGCGGCCTGCATGTCGGTGATCTTCAGGTTGTAGCCGAGGTGGCTGTAGGTGTACTTGTGGTCGTAGCCTTCGGGCAGGTCGCCGCCCAGCTCGGCCTTGCTCCAGCAGAAGCGCTTGTTGCAGGTGTTGTCCTTGCCGGGAGCGCAGTAGCAGTCGCGGCCCCAGTCGCGGAACGATTCGGCGATCAGCTTGAGCTCGGCGTTGTTGGTGAAAACCGCGCCGCCTTCGCCCATCGTGATGTGGTGGGCCGGGTAGAAGGAGAGGGTGCCGATGTCGCCGAAGGTGCCGACCTTCTGCCCGCGGTAGGTGGCGCCCAGCGCGTCGCAGCAGTCCTCGACCAGCCACAAGTTGTACTTCTTGCAGAGCGCGGTCACCGCGTCCAGGTTGAACGGGTTGCCCAGCGAATGGGCCAGCATGATGGCCTTGGTCTTCGGCGTGATGGCCGCCTCGATCAGCGAGGCGTCGATATTGTGCGTGGCCAGGTCCACGTCCACGAAGACCGGCACCGCGCCGAACTGCAGGATCGGGTTGACCGTGGTCGGGAAGCCGGCGGCCACGCCGATCACCTCGTCGCCCGGCTTGATGGCGCGCTCGCCCAGGCGCGGCGAGGTCAGCGCCGAGAAGGCCACCAGGTTGGCGCTGGAGCCGCTGTTGACGGTGATGCAGTGCTGCACGCCGATGAACTCGGCCAGGCGGCGCTCGAACTCGGTATTGAAGCGGCCGGTGGTGAGCCAGCCGTCCAGCGAGGCCTCCACCATCAGCTGCAGTTCGCGTGCGCCGATCACCTTGCCGGAGACGGGCACGACGCTCTCGCCGGGCACGAAGGGCTTGGGCGCGTAGGCGATGTCGGCGTATTGCTGGACCAGCTCGCTGATCTGGGTGCGCAGCTTGTCGAGCTGCGGCTGGAAGTTGACGGGTGCGTTCATGGTTACTTCGAATATTCGGAAATCTGCTGCAGGCACAGCGCGCGCATGTCCGCGCCGCCGCGCCAGGCCTGGTGCCATTCGATGATGCGGGCCAGCGCCTGTTCCAGCGGCCAGCGCGGGGTCCACTGCAGGCGGCTGCGGGCCTTGGAGATGTCCAGCTTCAGGTAGTGGGCCTCGTGCGGATGCTCGCCGGGCTGCAACTGCCAGCGGGCCGCGTCGCCCCAGGCCGCGCACATGCGCTCGACGATCCACTGCACCGGCCGCGCGTCTTCATCGCGCGGGCCGAAGTTCCAGCCCTCGGCGTTCAGCTGGCCTTGCTCGTAAAGCGACTGAGCCAGCAGCAAATAGCCCGACAGCGGCTCCAGCACGTGCTGCCAGGGCCGGATCGCATGCGGGTTGCGGATCTCGACCGGCTGCTGCTGTTCCAGCGCGCGCAGGATGTCCGGCAGCAGCCGATCCGCCGCCCAGTCACCGCCGCCGATCACATTGCCGGCGCGGGCCGAGGCCAGCGCGATGCCGGTGTTCTGCATGAAGCTCTTGCGGTAGGCGCTCGTGACCAGTTCCGCGCAGCCCTTGCTGTTGCTGTAGGGGTCGTGGCCGCCCATCGCTTCGTCCTCGCGGTAGCCCCAGGCCCACTCGCGGTTCTCGTAGCACTTGTCGGTAGTGACGCTGACGACGGCCTTCACCGTGCCCGCATGCCGCGCCGCTTCCAGCACATGGACCGTGCCCATCACATTGGTGGCGTAGGTCTGCACCGGCTCGACATAGGACAGACGCACCAGCGGCTGGGCCGCCATGTGGATCACGATCTCGGGCTTCACGCGTGCGAAGGCGGCCTGCACCGCCTCGAGATCGCGCACGTCGCCGACGATGTGCTCGCGCAGGCCCTGGGCTACATGCGCGACGTCGAACAGCGCCGGCGTCGTCGGCGCGGCGAGCGAATAACCCGTTACTTCAGCGCCCAGCGATTGCAGCCAGAGCGAGAGCCAGCTGCCCTTGAAGCCGGTGTGGCCGGTCAGCAGGACGCGCTTGCCTTGCCAGAACTCGCTGCTTGCATTCACTCCCACACCTTCCACGGGGCCTTGCCGCTCGCCCACAGCTCCTCAAGATGCATCTTGTCGCGCAGCGTGTCCATCGGCTGCCAGAAACCTTGATGCTTCCAGGCCATCAGCTCGCCTTCCTCGGCCAGTTGCGCCAGCGGCTCCTGCTCCCAGATCGTCGAGTCGTCCTTCAGCGTGGACAGCACGCGCGGCGAGAGCACGAAGAAGCCGCCGTTGACCATGCCGGCCTCGCTGCGCGGTTTTTCAATGAAGCGGGTGATGCGCTCGCCGTCCAGGTCGATCACGCCGAAGCGGGCCGGCGGGATGGTGGCGGTCAGCGTGGCCTTGCGGCCGTGGTTGCGGTGGAACTCGATCGAGGCGGAGATGTCCACGTTCGCCACGCCGTCCCCGTAGGTGAAGCAGAAGGCCTCGTCGTTCTCCACGTAGCGGGCCACGCGCTTCAGGCGCCCGCCGGTCATCGAGTGGTCGCCGGTGTCCACCAGCGTGATGTTCCAGGGCTCGGCGCGCTTGTGGTGGACTTCCATCCGGTTCGACCGCATGTCGAAGGTGACGTCCGACATGTGCAGGAAGTAGTTGGAGAAATACTCCTTGATCACCATGCCCTTGTAGCCGCAACAGATCACGAAGTCGTTGACGCCGTGGTGCGCGTACATCTTCAGGATGTGCCACAGGATGGGCCGGCCGCCGATCTCCACCATGGGCTTCGGGCGGATGGTGGTTTCCTCGCTCAGGCGAGTGCCCAGGCCGCCGGCCAGGATCACGGCTTTCATAGGGAACGAGGATAGTTTTTCACGCCTCTATTCTGAGGCTACGAAGGCGTCCGAATGGAAGGAATAGGCCGGCAAACCCTGCGCACATAACGAATTAGCCGCACTGACGATCATCTGCTGCGATCCGCAGGCATAAACGACGGTGCTGGCGAGGTCCAGGCGGCGGGCCAGCAGCACGTCCTGGACGTGGCCGCGCTCGCCCGTCCAACTCTCGTCGGCCCTGGACAGGACGGGGATGTACGTCAGGCTGGGCATCTGCGGCGGCTGCCAGAACAGGTCTTGGGGGCGGCGGCCGCCCCACAGCAGCGTGATCGAGCGCGGTTGCGCGGGCAGGGCGGCGATCTCGGTCAGCAGCGCGCGGATCGGCGCGATGCCGGTGCCGGTGGCGAGCAGCACGAGGTCGAGCCCGGCCACCTCGCGCAGGAAGAAGGTGCCGCGCGGGCCCTCGATGCGCAGCAGGTCGTTGGCCTTGGCGGCGCCGAACCAGTAGGCGCTCATCGCGCCGTCGTCCACCTGGCGGATCATCAGCTCCAGGCGCCCGTCCTCGCGTGGCGCCTGGGCCAGCGAGTAGGCGCGGCGCAGGCCGCCCGCACCGATGACGTTGACGTACTGCCCCGGCAGGTAGCGCAGCTTCGCCGTGGGCGGCAGGCGCAGCGTGACGTGGACGACATCGGGCGCGGGGCGCTCGATCGTGTCGATGCGGGCCGGGTGGGTCTGCGTGGCGATGCCTGCGAGCCGGGTCAGATCCTCGGCGTCGAGCGAGCAGTCGGTGGTGGCGGCATCGGTGCAGGTGAGGATCCAGCCTTCGGCCCGATCCTGCGATGAGAGCCACAGGTCCTTGCCGACGGTCTGCACCTCGCCGCCCAGCAGCTTCGTCTTGCAGGTGCCACAGCGCCCGGTGCGGCAGCTGTGCTCCAGATGCAGGCCCGCGTCGAGCGCGCAGTCCAGCAGGCTGCGGCCGGCCGAGGCCGTGAACGCAGGCCCGCGGCTCAGCCGCACTTCAAAGGGCATGGCCCAGCCCCAGCAGGTTCAGCGCGGCCACCGCGTCGTCCAGCTGTCCCGCGGCCTGCGCCATCTGCAGGTAGGTGCCGCGGGTGCCGGGGTTGAGGATCTGGTAGACCGGGTTCAGGAAGGCGCGGCGCATCGCGGCGTCGTGCGGGTAGTAGGCGTGGGCGATCTTGCCGAAGGCGTCGAAGTCCAGGTGCCAGCGGCGGAACTCGGAGCCGAGGTCCTCGGTCAGCGTGCGGTCGTTGTCCATGCGGGCCAGGATCGTCGGCTCGGGCAGGTAGAGCAGCTTGCCTTGCTGGCGCACCAGCATGTCCATCACCTGGTAGACGTGCAGGTAGCGGCTGCCGATCGCGTCCGGGTGCAACTGCGTGGCGCGCCAGGCGGCGGTGCGAAAGCCGATCGTGGACAGGAAGGAAAACGTGCCGATGAAGGAGTCCACGTGGCTGAAGTAGTCCAGCGGCTCGTCGTGGTGGGCGAAATCGATCAGCCGCGGCTCGGTGTGGGCCTTGCCGATCTTCTGCATGCCGATCGGGTTCAGCTCGCGGTCGCAGAGCACGCGGTCGGTGGTGAACACATCGGGCCGGTGCCGCTCCATCGCCACGGCGAGGTAGGCAAGCAGGCCCGGCCGCACCGCGTCGTCGTCGCCGATCAGCATCGCGTACTCGCCGTCGGCACCGGCCACCGCGGCGAGGTAGTTGCGGTCGGGGCCGATGTTGCGCGGGTTGCGCATGTACTTCAGGTTCATGCCCTGGTCCTGCCAGGCGCGGCAGCGGGCGGCGGTGTCGTCGCTGGAGCAGTTGTCGGAGACGACCACCTGCAGCCGCTCGCCGAGCGTCGCCATGTCGGTCGCCAGCGACTCGATCAGCACCGCCAGGTAGTGGGCGCGGTTGTAGCTGGCGATGCAGACGGAGAAGGTGACGTTGTTGTTGCTCATGCGCTGACCGGTGCGGGTGCGGGCTGCTGGCCGTGCGAGGCGACGACGAAGCGGGGCGAGACGAAGAGGCGGGCATCGCGCCGGCGCAGCTGCGCGTGCAGCGTGACGTGCTCGCAGGTCTCGCGGCCGTCTACGGTGCCGATGTAGCGCGCGCCGCGCAGCGCGGCCGCCTTGTACACGCCCATGCCGCCGAAGGCCGAGTCCACCGGCAGCCAGCCCTTCAGCCCGCGCCAATCGACCTGGATGCTGGTGGCTGCGAAGTGCACGGCCAGCGGCTGGCCCAGCGAGGCGTCCAGATCGACGCCGCGCAGCATGTAGTCGCCCGGGCAGATGACCGGATGCCGCAGCGCCCAGATGTCGTAGTACATGCCGGCGTTGACCGGGAAGACGGCGTCCCAGCAGTCGTCGATGCGGAAGGCGTCGGTGAAGGAACTCGCCGAGGGTAGCCCGGGCTCCAGCACGCCGTCGAGGTCGGCGACGCAGACGTAGTCGGTGTTCGACTGCAGCGCCGCTTCGAGCAGCGCATTGCGGCCGTAGGCGAGGCGGGCGGTGCGCTGCGGGAGCTTGCCTGCGAGGCCGGTCTCCTGGATCAGCCGCACGGGCAGTTCGCCGGCCAGCGCCTGCACGCGCTCGGCGGTGCCGTCGGTCGAGTCGTTCTCGAACACATGGATCTCGTGCCGACCGAACAGCCGGCCGAGGCTGTCGAGCTTGCGCAGGCTGGCTTCCACAGCATCGGCGCATTGGCGCGCGCAACCGACGAAGGCGATCGAGCGCTGCTTCAACAGCGCGGCCAGCGCGCCATCGTCCAGCGGCGTGGCGCGGGCGGTCAGCATCTCCAGGCCCTGCAGGTTCTCGTGCAGGATGTCGAGCCGGAACTGGCGCGCATTGCTCGGGCGGTTCAGCGTCAGCTCGAAGCGATCGTCGAGACGCTGCAGCCGGTAGTCGCAGAGCTGCCAGTCCTGCGGGTGCAGCGTGCGGCATTCCGACAGCACCACCTCCAGCACCTGGCTGCCCGCGGCGAAGCGGCCGACGATCTGGCGGATGAAGTCCAGCTCGCTGTTGTTGAGGATGAAGGAGGCCAGGCTCATGGCACCGTCACAGCAGGTCCAGCAGCTGCCGCGTGACGGTGCCCCAGCTGTACTGCTGCTCGAGCTGCTCGCGGGCCGCGGCGCGCTGGTCGGCGCTCGCGGTGCGGCCCTCGACCACCTCGCGCATCGCATGGATCAGGTCGTTCACATCGGGCACGACGAAGGCGCCGTTGACCTGCGGATGCTCGTCCTTGCGGCCGGGCCGGCTGGCGAGCTTGTAGCCCAGCGCCGCGGGCACGAAATCGTCGGTGGCGCCGCCGCCGCTGACGATCACATGCGTGCCGCAGCCCATCGCCTCCAGCACCGGCAGGTTGAAGCCCTCGGCGCGATAGGGCGAGACATAGGCATCCGACAGCGCGTACAGCGAGCGCATTTGCGGCAGCGTGAGGCTGGTGGTCAGAACCGAGATGCCGTCGGTCACCTGCGCGGAACCCAGCTCCGGCACCCGGCTGGCCAGGTCCGCGAAGATGCGGTCCACGCCGACGCCGTAGAGCGCCCGGTGGTCCTTGATGATCAGCCGCACCGGGAGGCCCTGCAGGCGCAACTGCGCGAAGGCCGTCAGCAGCAGGTCGATGCCCTTGTTCCAGGTGGCCACGCCGACGTTGGCGAACACGACCTCGTCGGGCTTGATGCCCAGCGGCGCGCGGGCAAGCTCGCGCTGCTCGGGCGACATCGGCTGGAACACGTCGGTCTTGTAGCCGTGCGGCACGACCAGCACCTTGTCGGCGTCGAAGCCGTAGTCGATCAGCCGGGCCTTGGCCCAGTGGCTGGGCGTGAAGACGAAGTCGTCGCCCTGGGTCAGCGCGGCCGGCGCGAGGTCCGGCGGGTCGATGCATTTGTCGTCCAGGCCGAACTCGGTGACGACGAAGGTGGCGGTGCGCCGCGCGCTGCCGGGCTTGCCCAGGCGCACCGGCGAGGCGATGCGCACGCAGGCGTCCACAACCTGCTCGCCGGGATCGGGCAGGCCGTCGATGATGGCGCGCTCCTCGGGCGAGAAGCCCGAGTCCAGCTTGCTGCGGTCCCAGTGGGGCAGGAAGTAGGGTGCGTCGCGATGGAACAGCTGGAAGCGGCCGTCCTTCACCATCTCCAGCAACTGGTTCTGGTTGACCATCGCGATGGAGTGGTTCACGCCACGCCAGCCTTCGATGCACAGGGTCTTCTTGTCCAAGAGGTGTCCGTTTCTTTACGCGCTGGCATTGTCGGGCAGGCGCGGCCGGGCCGGCGTGGGGAAATAACCCGAAGGTTCAGCGCAGTCCTGGCTTCAGAACCATTCCAGCGGCAGGTCCAGCCCGGCGCCCTTGAGCACCTCCTTGCGCTGGGCCTTCAGTTCCGGCGACGGGGCCGACCAGCGGCGGTAGATGTGCAGGAAGTCCAGCACCACGAGGTTGTTGTTGGCGCCCTCGGAGGTGCCGCGGCGTGTGCCGGTGTTGACGTAGTCCTTGTGCATGACGACGCCACCGCCCGCCCAGTGGACCGGCATGGACTTGGCGCAGACGGCGAGCAGGAAGTCCCAGTCCTCCAGCGAGGCGAGGTGCGGGTCGAAGCGGGTCTCCTCGCTCAGCAGCGAGCGGCGGTAGGCGAGGGCGTGGTTCGGGATGAAGTTCTTCACCCACAGCTGCTGCGGGTCGTGTTGGCCCAGCGCGAGCAGGCCCTGGCCCAGCGGCGGGATGCCGGGCTGGTTGCGGTCCTCGGTGATGACGGTGCAGTCGGTGAACAGCACCTGGGCTGGCGTCGAGGTGGCCTGGGCGTGCAGCGCCTGCAGGTGGTGGGGCGCGAAGCTGTCGTCATCGTCGAGGAAGACGACCCATTCGCCGCGGGCGAGCTTCAGGCCCTCGTTGCGGCTGGCGGCGGGGCCGGGTGGGCCGCTGCGCTTGAAGAAGCTGTCGCGCTCGGTGAGCAGCTCGACGGCGACGGCCGCGCTGCCGCGATCCCAGGCGTCGGCGACGACGATGACCTCGAAGTCGGCGAAGCTCTGCGCCCTTAGCGACTGCAGCGCGCGTTGCAGCAGCAGCGGGCGCAGGTGGGTGGCCGTGATGATCGAGAAGAAGGGCGTCGGCGTGCTCGGCATGGTGCTGCGGATGCTAACGCCGTGGGTCGACGGGTGATGCCTGGATAAGCGCGGGGCTTTCGCGGCGAGTCGGGTTGGCAGCGCTGCGGCCTGGGCGGCTGCGGGGCTCGGCGGTGGCGGTCTCC